>JBBQAL010000029.1:0-29125 GCA_038316135.1 Candidatus Nanopelagicales bacterium
GCTCAGCACACGTGGGCATGAAGTGATCGCCCTTGATCGATTTGATGTCGGCAACCGGTTCGGCTCCTCGTCAGGAGCCACCCGAGTGTTCCGCCTCGCACATGCCGATCGTGATTTCGTTCGTATGGCGATCTGGAACCACGAGCTGTGGACCCGCCTCGAACGGGACATGGGACGACCACTTCGAATCACCAGAGGGCTGCTCTGGCGCGGCGGGCTCACCGAAGAGGTCGCAGCAGCTCTGGCCGCCGAAAGCGTTGCCTTCGAGCGGGTCGACCAGGCTCGTCAGGCCGAACTGTTTCCCGAGCTGCGGTGGGCAGCCGATGGTCCCGTGGTCTGGCAGCCCGATGCCGGTGCCGTTCGCGCCGACGATGCCCTTCGCGCCTGCCTCACCCGGTTGCGCAGGTCCGGCGGCGCTCTGGTCGGCGGGTGCACCGTCCGGGCGGTGGTGTCGCAGGCGTCCGGGGGTCTTGAGGTCGTTGCTGACGTCTCTGGCACCCGCACCACCTGGGTCGCAGACCGAGTCGTCGTGGCCGCTGGCCCGTGGGCCGGGCCACTTCTTGCTGACCTCGGTATTGAGGTAGCGCTCACCGCCAACTTGGCGCAGGTCACGTACGTCAAGGGAGGCGACGCGGTTCCGTGGGCGCAGAGGCCCTGCCTGGTCGATGTTCCCCCCGATGGTCGGTCCTTCGGCTTCTACGCGATGCCGACACCTGGGATCGGCTACAAGGTGGGGCTCGACGAGCCGGTGCGACCGCTGATCGGCACCGATCTCGACCGTGAGCCAGATCCGGTCCGCGAACAGGAGGCGGTCGACCGGGTCCGTCGAGAGCTACCAGGTTTTGATGCCACGCCCGTGCGTTCGGAGCTGTGTGCGTGGACCGAGTCGACCGACGACCGGTTCGTGATCGACCGGGTCGGCGACGTCGTGGTGGCCTGCGGGGACAGTGGACAGGGCTTCAAGTTCTTGCCGATGTTTGGTGAGGTGCTCGCCAATCTCGTTGAGGACAAGGCGTTCCCTGATGCTGTCGCTGCAGACGTCGCCTCGCTCGGGCTGGCCCGATTCGCCGGTGACGAGGCCGGCAACGTCGATCGCTAGGGTGACCTCGTGAGTGATTTCGATATGCAGTTTCGCAGCGACATGACCGTCGAGCTGGTTCGGGCAGCCGCCCAGGATGCTGACGTGCTCTTCGCGGCTCGGGTCTCAACGTTGGGGGAGCAGTCCCTCGACGACATCGACGCCGACGCTAGTCGCTCCGAAGGGCTGATCCGCTACCTGATGCGTGAGCGGCACGGTTCTCCGTTTGAGCACAACTCGATGACGTTCTACGTGCAGGCGCCCATCTTCGTCTTTCGTGAGTTCATGCGACACCGGATCGCCTCCTACAACGAGGAGTCCGGTCGCTACCGCGAGCTGCGACCTGTCTTCTACGTTCCGGCAGCCGAGCGTAAGCTGGTCCAGGAGGGCAAGCCTGGCCACTACGTCTTCGTCGATGGCACGGAGGCGCAGTACTCCACCGTTGTCGAGCAGACCAAACAGGCGTGCGCATCGTCGTATCTGGCCTACCAGGAGATGTTGTCTGCAGGTGTGGCCAGGGAGGTCGCCCGCGGTGTCTTGCCCGTCGCCACCTACTCTTCGATGTACGTCACGATGAACGCACGTTCGCTAATGAACTTCCTTTCGCTGCGCACCAAGCGTGAGGGGTCGGCCTTCCCGTCCTACCCGCAGCGGGAGATCGAGATGGTGGCTGAGCAGATGGAGACCTTCTGGGCCGGTTTGATGCCGGTGACCCACGCGGCCTTCGAGGCAGCTGGGCGGGTCTCGCCCTAGTTCTGGCCGCACCGGTGTAACGGAGTGGCCTCCGGAAACGATGACCGGACGACCCCGTCACCGACCGACCCCCCGAGCGGGTGGTGGCGGGGTCCTCGCACGTCACCCCCGGATGTCAGGTCGCATGGGGGTCCTTGCAATTCCAGGACTCCCGGTAGCCTGCCGGTATGACCCAGCAATCGGCCTCTCGAGGTGCCCCGTTCGGGCGGGTGCTTACCGCGATGGTGACCCCGTTCCGCTCAGACCTCTCTCTCGATCTCGACGGCGTGCAGCAGCTGGCCACCTACCTGGTCGACCAGGGCAACGACGGGCTCGTCGTCAACGGCACAACGGGAGAGTCGCCGACGACGACTGACCACGAGCAAGAGCTGGTAGTGCGAGCCGTTGTCGACGCCGTCGGTGACCGGGCGATGGTCGTCGCGGGTGCGAGCAGCAACGACACCGTCCACGCGATCGAGCGGGCCAGGCTGGCTGCCAAGGCTGGGGCCCATGCGCTGCTCGTGGTTTCGCCCTACTACAACCGACCCCCCCAGGAGGGGGTGCTCACCCACCTGACCATGGTGGCTGACTCGACCGAGCTTCCGGTCATGCTCTACGACATTCCGGGGCGAACCGGTGTTGCCATCGACGTAGAAACGATGGTCCGAGCGGCTGAGCACGAAAAGATCGTGGCCGTCAAAGACGCCAAAGCAGATCTCGAGGCGTCGTCGTGGGTGCTAGCCCGAACGGATCTTGCCTGGTACTCCGGCGACGATGTCCTGACTCTTCCGCTGTTGAGCATCGGCGGCGTCGGGGTCGTCAGCGTGGCCGCGCACCTGGTGGCCCGCCGGATCGGCGAGATGATCGCTGCCTATGAGTCTGGTGACGTTTTGACGGCAGGTCGGCTCCATCTTGGACTTCTCCCGGTGTATACCGGGCTCTTCCGGACGCAGGGACTTATGACGACCAAGGCGGCCCTCTCTCAGCTCGGGGTGATCGGTGGAGCCGTTCGACCGCCGCTGATCGACCTCACGCAGGAAGAGTTTGCGACTTTGACACTTGACCTCGCCGATGGTGGCGTTGAGGGATTCACCGCATGAGTCATCCGCACCCCGAGCTCAGTCCACCGCCCCCGGCCCCCCAAGGGGCACTGCGGATTGTCCCGCTCGGCGGTCTCGGCGAGATCGGTCGCAACATGACGGTCTTCGAGTTCGACGGCAAGCTCTTGATCGTCGACTGCGGCGTGCTCTTCCCCGAAGATGACCAGCCGGGGATCGACCTGATCCTCCCTGACTTCGACTACATTCGCGAGCGGCTTGACGACGTGGTCGGGCTGGTGCTCACACACGGACACGAGGACCACATCGGAGCTGTGCCATACCTGCTCCGCGAGCGCGCTGATATTCCGATCTTCGGCTCGCGGCTGACCTTGGCATTCGTTGAGGCAAAGTTGCGAGAGCACCGGATCACCCCGGTAACGACGACGGTGACTGAGGGAGACCGCACCGCGTTAGCGCCGTTCGACCTCGAGTACATCGCCGTCAACCACTCCATCCCCGATGCCCTCGCGGTCGCGATCCGTACTCCAGCTGGGCAACTGGTCATTCACACAGGCGACTTCAAGATGGACCAGTTGCCGCTCGACGGACGCGTCACTGACCTTCGCGCCTTCGGTCGGCTAGGTGACGAGGGCGTCGACCTGATGCTGGTCGACTCCACGAACGCCGAGGTGCCCGGCTTCGTCGCATCCGAGAAGGACATCGTTCCTGTTCTCGACAGGTACTTCGCTCAGAGCGAGCGCCGCATCATCGTGGCCTCGTTCGCCTCTCACATCCATCGCGTGCAGCAGATCATTGATATTGCGCGCAAGCACAGGCGCAAGGTGGCGTTCGTTGGCCGCTCGATGGTGCGCAACATGGGCATCGCCCGCGATCTGGGGTACCTGACGATTCCGGCTGACACCGTCGTCGACGTCAAGTCGCTCGACGACCACCCCGACGACGGCGTTGTGCTGATCTGCACCGGTTCACAGGGTGAGCCGATGGCGGTGCTCTCCCGCATTGCCGGCCGCGACCACAGCATCGTGCTGGGGCCGGACGACACCGTGATTCTCGCGTCCTCACTGATCCCTGGCAACGAGAACGCCGTCTACCGGGTGATCAATGGACTGATGCGCTGGGGCGCAACCGTCGTCCACAAGGGCAACGCGATGGTGCACGTCTCGGGCCACGCTGCAGCAGGGGAGTTGCTGTACCTGTACAACATCGTGCGCCCGACGAACGTCATGCCGGTGCACGGTGAGACTCGACACCTGCGCGCAAATGCGGACCTCGCGATCGCCACTGGTGTCGAGCCACGAAACGTCGCGATGGCCGAGGACGGTGTTGTCGTCGATCTCGTCGATGGTCATGCGCGGGTCGTCGGAGCCGTTCCGTGCGGGTACGTCTACGTCGATGGTGCCTCGGTGGGGAACATCACCGAGGCCTCCCTCAAGGACCGCCGTATTCTCGGTTCGGAGGGTTTCATCTCGGTCCACGTCGTCGTCGACTCTGCCACCGGGAAGGTGGTGGGCGGCCCTGTCGTGTCAGCGCGCGGCTTCATCGAAGACGACTCGGTGTTCAACGATGTCCTGCCGCTGATCACCGCCGCGCTGGAAGAGGCGGGTGGGCGCGGCGTTGGCGAGGCGCATCAGCTGCAACAGGTGGTCAGGCGCACGGTGGGCCGCTGGGTCAGCAGTGCGCATCGGCGCAAGCCGATGATCATCCCGGTCGTCATCGAGGTCTAAGGCCGGTCAACCCTCGGTTCCACCGGGGTTTGGGACGCTAAGGGGCGCGACACACCGCACGATCAGCGGTGATCAGGTCCTCACGCTGGGTAGCCTGCCCCCTATGGCCTCGTCTTCCCCACGGGGTGCGACTCGTTCGCGTCCCTCGAGTACGCGCCCCACAACCAAGCGCTCCTCCAGTTCCTCGCGATCCCGCACATCCGCAGCCAGGCGCGGCCCCGGACCGGCGATGCGGCTGGCACGTGCACTGTGGCTCGCCGTCAGGGGAATCTGGCTCGGACTTGCCCACTTGCTCGGCGGAGCTGCTCGGCGGATCGGCTCCAGTGCGCGCGACCTCGATCCCGAGCAGCGTCGCGACGGTATTGGACTCTTGCTGCTCGCCGTCGCTCTGGTAGCTGCTGCTTCGCAGTGGTGGTCACTTGACGGCCCCGTTGATGTCACCGCCGATGCTGTTGTGGTCGGCAGTGCTGGACAGCTTGCCTGGGTAGTGCCGCTGCTTCTGGTGGGACTGTCGTGGTGGGTGTTGCGGCATCCCGCTGGCCATGCACCCACCGGGCGGTTGGTCATCGGCTGGGCAACCACCATCGGTGGCGTACTCGGAATCGCTCACGCACTAGCCGGGACACCTCAGCCGTTCGAGGGTTCTGAGGCGATGCGCTCAGGGGGTGGGTTCCTCGGGTTCATGGTTGCTGCGCCCTTGGTATCGGGTCTGACCGTTTGGCTCGCGGTGCCACTCATGGTGCTGATGGTCGGTTTCGGTCTCTTGGTTCTGACTGCGACGCCGGTGCACCAGGTGCCCGAGCGGCTCGCTGTCATTCGTGACCGAGTGCTCTACGGACGACCGGTGGATGAGGTGATTGACCTCGTTGGCTCAGATAGCCACGACTTGGGAGCGATCGATGCCGCGCCGCGGCGTCGCAGATGGCTCCCTTCGCGACGAGCGCCAGGGCTGCTGCTGCCCACCGGCCCTGAGGCCTTCGAGACACCGGTGCTCGCCGACGAGCGTCCCACCGGCGTCATCGAGGACGCCGACAACGCAGACGCCGCCGACGACAGTGAGCTCGACCTCAACTCGGCGCCCTCACCGGCTGTCTTCACCCCAGGCTCAGGTCCCGACACCGTTCCGGCCACCAAGCCGGGCGAGGTTGCACCGTCGACTCTCCCCGCGCGCGTCGAGCAGTTGCTGTTGGGCGGGGATGTCACATACACGCTCCCCGATCCTTCGCTGCTGCGTACCGGAACGCCGCACAAGTTGCGCAGCAAAGCCAACGATGCGGTTGTCGCATCGCTGACCGAGGTGCTCGAGCAGTTCGGTATCGATGCGCGGGTCACCGGTTTCACCCGTGGACCGACCGTCACGAGGTACGAGGTTGAACTCGGTCCCGGCATCAAGGTCGAGCGCGTGACTGCGCTCAGCAAGAACATTGCATACGCAGTCGCGAGCGCAGACGTGCGAATCCTTTCGCCCATCCCCGGCAAGTCGGCGATCGGCATCGAGATCCCCAACACCGACCGCGAGATCGTCAGTCTCGGTGACGTCATGCGCTCGTCAGCAGCCAGAAGTGACCACCATCCGATGGTCGTCGGTCTTGGTAAAGACGTTGAGGGCGGTTATGTCTGCGCCAACCTCGCCAAGATGCCGCACGTCTTGGTCGCTGGTGCAACGGGTGCAGGTAAGAGCGGATGCATGAATGCGCTGATCACCAGCATTCTCATGCGCTCAACACCCGACGAGGTGCGGATGGTTCTTGTCGACCCCAAGCGGGTCGAACTCACGGTGTACGAAGGCATTCCTCATCTGATCACGCCGATCATCACCAACCCCAAGAAGGCAGCTGACGCCCTGCAGTGGGTCGTGCGCGAGATGGAGATGCGCTACGACGACCTAGCGGCGTATGGCTTCCGGCACGTTGACGACTTCAACAAGGCCGTTCGCGCTGGTTCGGTCAAACCCCCACCCGGCAGCGAACGTAACTTGCAGCCCTACCCGTACCTGCTCGTCGTCGTCGACGAGCTCGCTGATCTCATGATGGTGGCGCCCCGTGACGTTGAGGGCTCAATCGTTCGCATCACCCAGCTCGCTCGCGCGGCTGGGATTCACCTGGTGCTCGCCACCCAACGTCCGAGCGTTGATGTCGTCACCGGGCTGATCAAGGCGAATGTGCCCAGCCGGTTTGCGTTCGCCACGTCGTCGCTCGCCGACAGTCGGGTGATCCTCGATCAGCCGGGTGCTGAGAAGCTGGTAGGCCAAGGTGACGCGCTCTTCCTTCCGATGGGCGCCAGCAAGGCCATCCGGGTACAGGGGTCGTGGGTCACCGAGGCAGAGGTCGCTGCGGTGGTTGCCCACGTCAAGAGCCAGCTGCAGCCCACGTACCGCGAAGACATCACGGCTACGCCATCGCGCAAAGAGGTCGACGGCGACATCGGTGACGATCTCGACATCCTCCTCCAGGCCGTCGAGCTCGTGGTCGACACGCAGTTCGGATCCACCTCGATGCTGCAGCGCAAGCTGCGCGTTGGCTTTGCCAAGGCCGGACGCCTGATGGATCTGATGGAGAGCAGGGGCATTGTCGGCCCATCCGAAGGTTCCAAGGCGCGTGATGTCCTGGTCAAGCCAGATGAGCTCCCCGCGGTGTTGATCACACTTCGCGGGGAGTAGCCACCGGCCCCTCGCCACGGCAGCGTCGCAGGGACGAGAGGGAGCCATTCGGCGGTTTTCCCTGCCAGCACTTCGGGACGTAGACTGATCGGGTACACAGTCTGCGTTCGGAGGGGAGGGTTCAGTGTCCGGCGAGTCATCAGCGTCCATCGGTCACGAGGTCTCCACCGCCCGTGCAGCAGCCGGGCTGTCGCTCGCCGCAGTCGCCGAGCGCACCCGGATCCGGGCAACGGTGATCGGTGAGATCGAGGCGGACAACTTCGCGCACTGCGGTGGCGATGTCTACGCGCGCGGTCACCTCAGGGCGATCGCGACTGCCCTCGGTGTCGATGCGACTCCGTGGGTAGCGGCATACGATGCCGAGCACGGCACGGTGGCCCCCACCGCCACAGAGGTATTCGAGTCCGAGACGGCCGCTCCTTCACGCCGCCGGGGTGCAAACTGGAGCGCCATCATGGCAGCGGCGCTCGTGGTTGCCGTTGGGCTGGTCGTCGCGCAGATCGTCACGACGTCCGGTGATGGCCGTACCACTACGACAGTGGCCCAACCCGAGCCAACGCCAACAGCGACGGAACCGGATGGCCAACCGACCGATGACCCATCGCAGGTAGCGCAGGCTGATCCGGAGGAGGTTGTGCTGCGCATGACGGCACTTCCGGGGGCCTTGAGCTGGGTCAGCGTCACCCGTCCCGACGGTGTGGTGCTGTTCGAGGGTGAGATCGGCGACGGACAGTCGAGGACCTTCCGCGATCGCGACAAGCTGAGGGCCGTGCTGGGGTGCGCGTCCGCGCTCGAGCTCACCGTCAATGGTCAGGACATCGGCACCCCGAGCGAGAACTGTGGGCCGGTCAACTTGGCGTTCACCCCCAAGGACCCGAACGGGACTGCAGGCTGACGTGACGCCGCGGGTGTCGTTGGTAACTCTGGGTTGCGCGCGTAACGAAGTCGATTCCGAAGAACTCGCTGCGCGCTTCTCCGAGGCCGGTCTCGAGCTTGTCGACGAGCCGGCTGACGCCGATTCCGTCGTCGTCAATACCTGTGGGTTCGTGGCAGCGGCCAAGAAGGACTCGATCGACACCATGTTGGCTGCCGCAGATCTCAAGGGGGCTGGCGGGCCGCAGGCGGTCATCGCGGTCGGTTGTCTGGCCGAGCGCTACGGCACCGAGTTGGCCGGCGAGCTCGCCGAGGTGGACGCGGTGCTTGGCTTCGACGACTACCCAGATATCGCCGCCAAGGTGCAGGCTGTTCTGGCTGGAAACCGCCCGGCCGCTCCCATCCCGCAAGACCGCCGGTTGCTGCTGCCGCTGGCACCGGCCGACCGTGCCGCGCCAACCGCGCCCCTTGACGCTAGTCATACCGGCCCGGCTTCGGGCCCCAGGGTGCCCCGCCGGCGACTCGACTCCAGTCCAATGGCGCCGGTGAAGATCGCCTCCGGCTGCGACCGGCGCTGCGCTTTCTGTGCGATCCCCAGGTTCCGCGGTTCATTTGTGTCGCGGGCACCGCAGGAGATCATCGATGAGACCGGATGGCTGGCCGCCCGCGGCGTCCGCGAGGTCTTCCTGGTGAGCGAGAACTCGACGTCGTACGGCAAAGACCTTGGCGACCTGCAGGCCCTGGAACGTCTACTCCCGAGCCTGGTCGAGATCGACGGTATCGACCGGGTCAGAGTCAGCTACCTGCAGCCGGCTGAGGTGCGCCCCGGTCTCGTCGAGGCGATCGCAGGGACGCCAGGTGTTGCGCCGTACTTCGACCTGTCATTCCAGCACGCCAGCGGCCCGCTGCTCCGTCAGATGCGCCGGTTCGGCGACGCAGAGGCGTTCCTCGACCTGATCGGTTCGGTGCGGTCGCTGGCGCCGACCGCAGGCATTCGTTCGAACGTCATCGTCGGCTTCCCAGGTGAGACCGCGGCCGATGTGGAGACTCTGACCGACTTCCTGACCGCAGCACGCCTCGACGTCGTCGGAGTCTTCGGCTACTCCGACGAGGACGGCACTGAAGCCGCTGATCTTGGCGGCCAGCTCTCCGACCAAGAGATCGAGGAGCGTCGGCGTCACGTCGACCAGCTCGTCGAGTCGCTCGTCGCCGATCGGGCAGCCGAGCGGGTCGGTGAAGTGGTGCGGGTGCTGGTTGAGGAGCACTCAGATGGAGTGCCGATTGGCCGAGCTGCCCATCAAGGGCCGGAGGTTGATGGCGTCGTCGAGCTGCCTGGCGTCGACGCCGCTGTCGGAACGTGGGTTGATGCGCTGGTCGTCGACTCCGCTGGAGTTGATCTCATCGCCGAGCCAATGGCGGCTGGCCGACACTCATGACCGATGAGCGCGCCGCTGAGGTCTCTGCGTGGAATGTCCCGAACGCGCTGACGGTGGGCCGGTTGCTGCTCGTGCCTGTCTTCCTGGTTGTCGCGTGGGTGGGTTTTGACCGCGACGATGATGCGTGGCAAGCCTGGGCGGCATTGATCTTTCTCGTCGCCGCCGTCACCGATCTCATCGATGGTGAGTGGGCGCGACGCACCGGCCAGGTGACCTCGTTCGGAAAGATTGCCGACCCCATTGCAGATAAGGCCCTGACCGGATCGGCTCTGGTGCTGCTCTCGTGGTTCGAGTTGCTGCCCTGGTGGGTGACGTCGGTGATCATCGCGCGTGAGGTCGCTGTCACCTGCCTGCGGTTTGTGGTGATCAGACACGGGGTGATCGCCGCGAGCCGCGGGGGAAAGCTCAAGACAGCGCTGCAGATCCTGGCGATCACGTTGTATCTCCTCCCACTGGCCAGCGGTGCCTTCGCCGTGGCTGAGTGGGCCATGGGCGCTGCCGTTGTGGTCACTGTCGTGACGGGTATCGACTACACGTTCCGAGCGGTGGCCTTGCGGCGAGATGCCGCAGATGCGGCGCCGCGGCAGGCACAGGCGTGACCGAGGGGGAGGCTCCGAAGCCGGAAGCTCGCCACGACGCATCAGGCGTGGTTGCTGCAATGCGTGAGCGTGGTCTCACGCTGGCTGTTGCGGAGTCGCTCACCGGGGGATTGGTCATGGCCGCCCTGACGGAGGTTCCAGGGGCTAGTGCCATGTTGCGCGGCGGCCCCGTCGTCTACGCCACCGACACCAAATCGACAGCCCTCGGAGTCGACGCCGAGCTACTGGCGACACACGGACCTGTTGACGCAGACGTGGCTGCCGCCATGGCATCGTCGGTCAGGAAGCTCTGGCACGCTGACGTTGGGCTCGCAACCACCGGGGTGGCCGGCCCTGATCCACAGGCGGGACGCCAGATCGGCGAGGTCTATGTGGCGGTCGCTGGTGCGCAGGAAACGGTGGTGCACCGGCTCGATCTAGGCCCAGCAGGTGACCGAAAGTGGATCAGAGGAGAGACCGTCCGGCTGTCGATGGAAGCGGTTCTGGAACACCTGGGGCTCGCCCGGGAAGCCTCTGTGGGTCCCCGCGGTTACACTGGGGGAACGCCCGACCACGGGGACCACGTTTCCGAACCCGATACGGGCCTGGATTGAAGGGAGCGGCAATGATCGTGCTACGCCAGCACCTCGGCGACGAGTTGCGCCGTCAGCGGCAACAGCAGGGTCGTACGCTCCGCCAGGTCTCCGCGTCGGCCCGGGTCTCCCTGGGCTACCTCTCCGAGATCGAACGTGGGCAGAAAGAGGCAAGTAGCGAGTTGCTCGCCTCCATCTGCGGTGCACTCGAAGTCCCGCTCTCCCAGGTTCTTCGCAACGTCGGCGATGACATCGCTCTCGCCGAACTCGCCTCAGCTCCGGTCGTACCGGTCCGTCGTGGCGAGGATGGCGAAGACGGAACCCGAGCTGCGGCCGGGGTCCCAGCTGCCGTCTGAGCGTGCCGAGTCGCCCATCTCCCCACGTCCGAGCCGGCAACGCCATGGAACGGGCGCGCGTCGGAATCCTTGCCGCCGCGGCTGACCTGGTGTCCAGCGGCGGCCCCCAAGCCGTCACCATGGCGGCGGTCGCTCGCCGTGCAGCGGTGGCCAAGGCGACCGTATACAACCATTTCCGCGATCGACATGAGCTACTCCTGGCGCTTCTCGCCACTCAGCGTGAGCAGCTCGTCGCCCACTGTTCAGCAGGCATCCCTGGGGAGCGGCTCGATGCGGCCGCTTCGTGGCTGAGCGCATCAGCGGTGATCGCGGGGGTCCGGCGCCACGATCCCGGCACCTTGGTGCGATTGGCTGAGGCGGCCGGCAGTGACGACTCCGTCGCAGCCGACGTCCAGAGGTGGTGCACTGGCGGCACCGACCCAGCTGCCGCCACCCGTTGGCTGATCTCGTTTGTCGTCGCTCCCGCCCGATCTGCCGAAACGACCTCGGGGTCAGCGCAGGCGCCCTAGGCTTCACCAGCAGGCGCCCGATGGCGCTCGATGGCGGCAAGCGTGGGGGAGTATCCGTGGCTCAGACACGTCATCGTCGCAGCTCGGGCAGGGTCGTGCAGTTCGCCCTCGTTGCCCTGGTCGCCGCCGCGGTCATTCCGGTCGCGACCACGGCTCCGGCCGCGGCCACTGCTGTGGCTGTCTCCGATGGTTACTCACTCTCACTCCTGCGCTCTGGCTTCAACAAGCCGCACGCGATTCGCTACGCGCCGGACGGACGGCTCTTCCTGCTCGAGCAGGACGGCCGCGTCAAGATCGTGCGCCCCGGGGGCGTCGCCACGGCACTAACACTTGACGCCACCAATGTCGTCGAACCGGGTGGTTCAGCCGGTCTGCTATCGATCGCATTTCCCCCCGACTTCATGACTGCTGCCGTCCAACACGTTTACCTCGTCTACACCCACGAGCCGATGGCTGGGTATTCCTATCCGCACAATGTCGTCAGCCGCTTCACGATCTCCGGTGACACGATCGACCCGGCCAGCGAGCAGATCCTCGTCCACCTCGACTCCCTCGTTGGAGCAGACGGGGTCGTCAAAACCATGCACTACGGCGGTGACATGGAGTTCGGAGCTGACGGCAAGCTCTATGTCACCACCGGCGACCTGCTGATCGGCCCCAACGCGCAGAGCCTGGCGAACCGCTACGGCAAGGTCTTGCGCTATAACCCCGACGGGTCCATCCCGAACGACAACCCGTTCGCGGACACGCTTTCTGGACCCTTCCGGGCTATCTGGGCCTATGGCTTGCGCAATCCCTTCAAGATCGCGCAAGACCCCGCGGACGGCAGCATGCTGATCGGCGACGTTGGCTCGTCAACGTGGGAAGAGGTCAACCTGCTGCCGACCTCGGCAAGTGGGAGCAACTTCGGGTGGTCCGACACCGAGGGCTACACCAGCGATCCCCGCTTTGTCAGCCCGTTGCTGGCCTATCCGCACGACCCAGCCTTGGCCGGTGTCGGAGAGCCGCACGGTTGCGCCGTGATGGGTGGGGACATCTATCGTCCCGACAACCTGGCATTCCCGCGCCAATACCGAGGCGACTTCTTCTTCGCCGACCACTGCGAGGGTTGGCTGCGCACCATCGACCCCGACACCGGTGCTGTCGGCCCCACCCTCGTCACCGGGCTCGAGCAGCCGGTCGACATGGCTGTTGCACCGAACGGATCGGTCATGATTATCCAGCGTGAGCTCGCCGGAACCATCAACGGATCTCTGCTCCGACTTGACTACACCGGTGTCGCGAATGCACCGCCGACAATCTCGTCGCAGCCCAAGCCTGCAACGGTCGCACTCGGCCAGCAGGCCACCTTCGAGGTCTTCGCCAGCGGGAGCAGCCCGCTCTCCTTTCAGTGGACGAAGAATGGCGTTCCGATCAACGGCGCCACAGATGCCACCTACACAACTCCGGTCGCACAGCTCGCTAACGACGGCGCTGAGTTCGCTGTTGTGGTGACGAACGCCTTCGGCGACGTGACGTCAGATTCCGCTGTTCTCACTGTGCTCAATGACAGCCCCCCACAGGCGACCATCACCTCTCCCTCGGCCGGCGCCACCTTCGCCGGTGGTCAGACCATCACCCTCGATGGACTCGGCATCGACGATGAGGACGGCACGCTTCCGCGATCTGCGTTCACCTGGGACGTCGTGCTCCACCACAACACACACACTCACCCGGAGCTGGGGCCGATCACCGGCACCCGGTCGCTGAACTTCACGGTGCCGCGTAACACCGAGACCGACCCGGACATCTTCTTCCGAATCCATCTTCGGGTCCGAGACAGCCTCGGCGTAGTCACCGAGGTCACTCGTGATGTAGCGCCACGCACGTCGATGCTGCACCTGCGCACCCTCCCTGCTGGCCGATCGCTGGTCCTGGACGGGGCCCCGGTGGCGACGCCCCTTGACCTGACTGCGGTCGTTGGCATCAACCGGACGCTTACCGCGCCTCCCGCTACGGTCTCCGGCACCACGATGGTGCTCGACTCGTGGTCGACGGGCGAGACAGCGGCCGAGATCGCCTTCCGTGCCCCCGCTCGCGATACGACGTATCGTGCCTTCTACCGCGTCGACGGCGGCTCGGTGGGAATCGGAACGGGCCTCGGCGCCACCTACTTCAGTGCTCCCAACTTCACCGGCCCGGTGGTGAGCCGCATCGACCGGGTGCCGTACTTCACCTGGGGACGCAAGGCTCCGGCAGCCGGCGTTCCCAAGAACGACTTCTCCGCTCGCTGGAGCGGTTCGCTGCGTGCACAGTTCGCTGAGAATTACACGTTCTCGGTCCCGGTCAGAGGCGATGATGATGTGCGCCTGACCGTCGATGGCGTCACGTTGATCGACACCTTCGGAAATGGGTCGACGGGGACACTAAGCGGAAAGATCAGTCTTGCGGCCGGAGTGGCCGTGCCGATCGTGCTCGAGTTCGCCGACGGCAGTGGCAACGCCTCGCTTGCCCTCACCTGGTCAAGTGTCAGCACGCCGGCATCGGCGGTCCCGGGCACGCAGTTAGCGGCGCAGTAATGGTTACGGCCAGGGCGGGGACCCCGAGATCTCTCGTGATCACTCTTGTCCTGTCCACCGCTGCTCTGGCTCTGGCGGCACTTACGGTTCAGGCGCCACCCGCAGCGGCAACCCCAACCGGGTCGTCCGGCTCTGCTGTCACGTTGGTTTCCGACGGCATCAGGGAGCCGGATGCTCTGCGAACCGCGCCAGACGGCCGACTCTTCCTGCTGCAGCAGTCCGGCAAGGTGCGCATCGTGCACCGTGGCCGTCTGCTCAAAGGGTCGGCGCTCACAATCGATGCCGCGCAGATTGTTGAGCACAACAACTCAGCTGGCCTCCTGAGCATTGCCTTCCCGCCGGACTTCACCACCGCGGCGGTTCAGCATGTCTACCTGCTGTACACGCACGAGCCGATGGCCGGATACGCCTACCGTCACAACGTTGTGAGTCGTTGGGTGATTCAGGGAAACACCATTGATCCGACGAGCGAGGAGATCCTGGTTCACCTCGATCCGCTGACCGATTCGGCCGGAGCATTCGCCACGAGCCACTACGGCGGCGACATGGAGTTCGGCGGTGACGGCAAGCTCTACGTCAGCGTCGGCGACCTTTACCAAGCGGTGAACGGGCAGAGCCTGACAACGCTGAATGGCAAGATCCTGCGTTACAACTCCGACGGCACCATCCCGTCCAACAACCCGTTCGTCGGCCAGCTCTCCGGGCGGCTGCAGGCGATCTGGTCGGTGGGGGTGCGTAACCCATTCAAGCTCACCTTCGACCCGCGTAACGGACGCATGATCATCGGTGATGTTGGCAGCACCAAATTCGAGGAAGTGAATGTGCTGCCGCCAAAGAGCCCAGGGCTCAACTTCGGCTGGGCGGATGTCGAGGGCTACACCTCTGATCCGGCGTACACCAGTCCCGCCTTGGCGTATCCGCATACAAGTACGACCGGAGAGCTCTCCGGCTGTGCGGTAATGGGCGGCGATATGTATCGGCCACGTACATCGCTCTTTCCCGCGTTGCAGGGTCAGTACCTCTTCGCCGACTTCTGTCAGGGGTGGGTCAGCTCCCTTGACCTTCGCACTGGGCAGGTGGGCGACGTTGTGGCGTCCGGCTTCCACGCTCCTGTCGATATCGCCGTCACGCGCGGTGGCACGATTTGGGTGGCTGAGCGACAGTTGGCCGACGGCGCGCCTGGCGGGCTCTTCCGCATCGACCCACTGGCCACCGGCGGCTCACCCGTCATTACGGGGGAACCGGCTGACAAGACCGTCGCCTCCGGTGCGCCTGCCGGGTTCACGGTGTACGCATCAGGAGACGGTGCGCTGTCGTACCAGTGGTACCGCGACGGTGCGGCGATCTCGGGTGCGACTTCGAGCACCCTCATCTTGCCTACCGTCACCTCGACCGACTCGGGTGCGCACTTCCAGGTACGGGTGAGCAACGGATTGGGCACGGTCTGGTCTCGGTCTGCGGCGCTATCAGTGACAGCGAATCAGGCACCGCTCCCGACCATCAACTCACCGGTCACTGGAGCGTTGTTCGCTGCCGGCGATGTGCTGCACCTGACCGGATCGGCCAGCGATCCCGAGGATGGTGTGCTGCCCCCATCGGCGTTCACCTGGCAGGTCGACCTGCACCACAACACACACGTTCATGATGTGACCGGGCCAGTCACCGGAGTCACGTCACTCGATGTCCCGCTCAGCCGCACCGTCGAGACCGACACCAACATCTTCTACCGAGTCCGGCTCACGGTCCGCGACAGCAATGGAGCCCCCACCGTAGTCAGCCGCGATGTGATGCCTCGCCTCACGACGTTCTCGATCAGCACTCTGCCGGTGGGGCTTCCGCTCCTGGTCGACGGCATCGCAGCTCCGACTCCTGCAACGATCAACTCGGTGGTGGGCGCCACCCGGAGTGTCGGAGCTGTTCCCGTATCGCAGGGCGGCGTCGACTGGGCCTTTGACTCATGGCAACAGGGTTTCTCTGCCACGACTCAAACGTTCGACGCATCGGCAACTTCGGCAAGCTTCGGCGGCTACTTCCGACCAGCTGCTGGAAGCGTCGGTACTGGAACTGGCCTCAAGGCGACCTTCTACTCCGACACAGCACTGAGGAACCCGGTTCTGAGCAGGATCGATCGCGTCCCCTACTTCACCTGGCCGAGCTCACCGGCGGCCCGAGTGCCCAAGGACGACTGGGGAGCGCGCTGGGCCGGTGATCTGCAGGCCCAGTTCTCCGGAACGATCCACTTCTGGTCGACGGTCAACCGCGACGAGACGCTGATCGTCAAGGTCGGCTCGACGACGGTGATCAATGCGGCGCAAACCAATGGACCAGTGACCGGTGCGGTCCCGCTGATCTCGGGCCAGCGCTATCCGATCGAGATAATCTTCACCGATACCAGCGGATCAGCGTCCCTTCATCTGACGTACGGGCCGGACGAAGCGCGGCGCAGCGTGCTCGCTGGCAGCCAGCTCTACCCGGCGCCCTGATCGTTCGGAAATCGTCACCGCCCGGTGCTGGCCCGCTCTGCGCGCAGGCGAAGGCCGCGCGGAGTCAGCAGAAAGCCGGCCTGTTGCAAAGGCCCGCGCCAAAGCGATGGGTGGATCTCGGCGCCGTCCACTTTCAGCAGGTGCAGTGCTGGTCTGTGCGCCGAGCGCACGGCGCTGACCAACGCCGCCGTTGCGGCCTCAGCTCGGTCGCTGTCGGCAAGGCACCAGCTGAGCATTGAACGACCTCCGCGCTCGATAAAGAGCGCAAGCCCAGTGTCATCGATGACCACTGTGGCTCCCGCTTTTCGACCAGGTAGATGCGAGGCAGGAGAGGACGGCCAAGGAAGTGCGGCTCCGTACGGGTTGGCCGGGTCGGTCGCGGCAAGTGCGCGCACCTGCCCGGCCGAGTCGTCGGTGCGCAGCTGATCGACGGCTGCACTGCCGGCGAACTGGGCAGCCCCGAGCCCTTCGACGAAGTAGCCGCGCTGGACGCGCCCGGCATCTTCCATGGCAGCGAGGACCCGGTAGGTGGCAGCGAAGCCTCCTGCGACGCCTTCTGCAGCTGCCGATCCGCGAGTGAGGACTCCGTGTCGACCGAGCAGGGCCTCGGCAGCGGCATGTGCGCGGAGAGTGGCCGAAGCCGGTGGTTCGTTCATGCGGAACCAGCGGCCAGGGACGGCGTCAGCTGCCGCGGGTCGGCGGGTACCCGTCATACGGCTGGTGCCGGTGGGGGAGCGTCTACCGACTGAGGGGGTGGAGCGGCCGATGACGGGGCGCCGAGTTCCTTGGCGCGACCGGAGTGCGGCGAGCGAGTCGTTGGTCAGAAGGCCCGTCCAGACAAGGTCCCAGAGTGCAGCGTCGACGACGTCGGACGGGTACGCGGACAACGAAGCGTGAACGCCACGTGTGAGCAGGGCGACGCCATGGCCGAAGAGCTTGAGCAGCGCCTCATGTGCATCGGTGGCGTCGGTAAGCGCTTCCGGCGCTGGCAGGAGGAGTGCTGACTGGTAAGCCGGGACGAACCCGACCCAACCATCACCTTGAGGGAGTGCGCCAGAGCCGAACCAGACGACATCGCCAGACCCGGTGAGCTCGTCGAGCCATGCAGGTTGAAAGCCGCGGACACGTGCGGGGAGGATGCTGCGCTCCCACTCCGACGCGGGAGCGGTGGCGCCGGCGAGCTGCTCAATGACGCCGTAGAGGCCATCGACACCGCTGGCTGCTCCTCCCACCCCCTGCCACTGTGGGAGGAAAGTGGCCAGTCGCTCAGCAGGTACTGGTTCAACCGCACGCTGCGCGATCGCCAGGCTGGCCCGCCTGATCTGACGCAGCACGTCGGCGTCGCACCACTCCGGCCCGCTGCCCCCCGGACGGAAGGCGCCGGCCACGACGCGTCCGGAAGTGGCCATCGCGTCGAGAGCGGCCGACACAACCTTCGGTCCTAGCCCGAGAGCCTGCGCGGCATCGGGTGTGCTGAAGGGGCCATGCGTGCGCGCATACCGCGACACGAGGTCGCCGACCGGGTCGGAGGCCGACGCTGCGAATGCACCGGAGACACCGGGAGGGAGCGGGATCCCCAGTGCGTCGCGGAGTCGGGCCAGGTCTTCGACGGCGACCCATCGTTGCCCGGCCGGCAGTCGTACCGAAACCGCACGCCGGCTCTCGACGAGCTCGCCTGCCCAGGCAAGTTGGCCGCCGCGAACAAGCAGGTCATCGTCGGACAGGGGTCCGAGAACCCGAAGGGCATCGGCGACGGCTTCTGCATCGCGCAGGCGACGCTCGTCGGTGAGCCAACCGACCCGTTGCTCAACAAGCTCGATCGCCTCCGGATCGAGAAGTTCACGCAGCTCGGCCTGCCCGAGCAGCTCGGCCAGGAGCGCGGTGTCGACCGACAGTGCGGCAGCTCGACGCTCTGCCAGCGGCGCATCGCCCTCGTACAGAAACGCGCCAACGTAAGAGAAGAGCAGCGATCGGGCGAACGGCGAAGGGCGCTGCGTCTCAACCTCGACGACACGCATCTTCCCGGTGGCCAACTCAGCCAGAAGCTCGCGAAGCCCTGGAACATCAAAGACGTCCTGGAGACACTCGCGCATCGTCTCCAGCACCAGGGGGAACGTCGGGTGCCCGGAAGCGACTCCGAGCAACTGAGCTGATCGTTGGCGTTGCTGCCACAGCGGCGTCCTGCGGTCGGGCCGACGTCGGGGAAGGAGCAACGCCCGCGCCGAGCACTCGCGGAATCGGGCGGCAAAGAGCGCTGACCCCCACACCGCATCAGTTACCTGACGCTCGGCATCGTCGGGATCGATGAGGAGGTGCTCGACGATGTCAGGTGCGTTTCCGTCGATGTCGTCACCGAGATCGGGGAGGCGCAAAACGATTCCGTCGTCGGACGGCATGACCTGCACGTCCATGTCGAGCTCGTGGCGAAGCCGCGCGGCCAGGGCAAGCGCCCACGGCGTGTTCACCCGGCCACCCGCAAAGGAGTGCACCACCAGGCGCCAGTCGCCAATCTCATCGCGGAAGCGCTCAACCACGATCGTGCGGTCGTCGGGAACCACCCCGCAGATCTCATGCTGCTCGTCGAGGTAGGCCAGCGCGTTGGAAGCCGCATTGGCGTCGAGCCCCAGCGCGGTCAGATGCTGTTCTGCCTGCTCGGGCTTGCTGCCGCGCAGATGCCGCATCGTGGCGCCGATCGCTTGGCCGAACTCACGTGGCCGACCCACCGTGTCGCCATGCCAGAAGGGCAGTTTCCCCGCGCGCCCCGGGGCGGGAGTGACGAGCACCTGGTCGTGGGTGATGTCAACGATCTGCCATGACGTTGAGCCGAGGGCGAAGACGTCTCCGATGCGCGACTCGTACACCATCTCTTCGTCGAGCTCACCGACTCGGCGACCTGGGCCTCCGCCACCGGCCAGGAATACACCGTAAAGACCGCGGTCGGGAATCGTCCCACCGTTGATCACCGCGATCCGGTGTGCTCCCGGCCTGGCGGTGAGCAGGTCGGCGTCGCGGTCCCAGACGAGGCGTGGCTTGAGCTCGGCGAAGGCGTCGGAGGGATAGCGGCCGGCGAGCATGTCGAGCACCGCGTGCAGGGCTGAGTCGGGCAGTGCCCGAAACGGATCGGCGCGACGGACCACGGCGGCGAGTTCGGTGACGGTCCAGTCGTCCATTGCGACCATCGCAACGACGTGCTGGGCGAGTACATCGAGCGGATTACGGGGGACGTGAAGTTGCTCGATCAGGCCCTGTCGCATTCGGTCGACGGCAACGGCGCTCGGCAACAGGTCGCCGCGGTGTTTGGGAAAGAGAACTCCACGGGAAATGCCGCCAACCTGGTGGCCGGACCGACCGATGCGCTGCAGGCCGCTGGCGACCGACGGAGGGGACTCGACCTGAATGACCAAGTCGACGGACCCCATGTCGATGCCGAGTTCGAGACTGCTGGTGGCGACGACCGCCGGCAGGGTTCCCTGTTTGAGTTGTTCCTCGATGTCGGCGCGCTGCTCGCGCGAGACCGAACCGTGGTGGGCTCGAGCGATCTCCGGTGTGTTGCCAGGAAGTGGCAGCGTGGAGCCGGCTTGTGCCATTACCTCTGCTGGGGAGTCGTGTTGGGCAGGCGCTCCGTCGACGCCGCCTCTCTCCGTGCGACGGGCTGCCTCTTCATTGAGACGCGCGGCCAGCCGCTCGGTGAGGCGTCTGGAGTTGGCGAAGACGATCGTCGATCGATGGTCGGCGACGAGATCGACGATCCGTGACTCGACGTGGGGCCAGAGCGATGGCACCGTTGGTGCGTTCTCGCCGTCGTCGGTGAAGCTGACGTCGTCACCTAGGGCGGTGAGGTCTTCGACGGGGACGACAACGGAAAGGTCGAACTCTTTGCTGCTCGGCGGTTGAACAATGGTCACGGGGTGAGGACCCCCGAGGAAGGCAGCCACCGTGTCGGTGGGCCGGACTGTTGCCGACAGCCCGATGCGCTGCGCGGGCGTCGGGAGGAGTGCGTCGAGCCGCTCGAGGGAAAGGGCCAGGTGCGCGCCACGTTTCGTCCCGGCCACCGCATGCACCTCGTCGACGATCACCGTTGTGACCGACTGCAGTGTCTCGCGCGCCTTTGAAGTGAGCATCAGGTAGAGCGACTCAGGTGTCGTGATGAGGAGTGTGCTGGGGCGTCGAAGCTGCCGTTGACGCTCGGACGCCGGGGTGTCGCCGGTGCGGATGGCCACCGAGATCTGCGGGGGAGTGCGTCCCTCGAGCTCGTAGGCGTTCGCGATGCCGGCGAGCGGCGCTCGCAAGTTGCGCTCGACATCGACGGCCAGCGCCTTGAGCGGGGAGATGTACAGGATGGTTGTCCCGACCTCGCCGGGACCGTCGTGACCGGTATTCGCGCATCGGTCGAGTGCCCAGAGGAAGGCGGCGAGTGTCTTGCCAGAGCCCGTTGGTGCGACGACGAGGGTGCTTTGCCCAGCGCTGATGGCCAGCCAGGCGGCCTCTTGCGCTGGGGTGGGCGCTGCGAAGACGGTCTCGAACCACGACCTCGTCTGCGAGGAGAAGGCGGACAGGGCGTCGGTCACGGCTCCATCTTGGCCGGTGTCACCGACAGCCACCACCGGCGTGGTCGCTTGTGATGCCGGTCGCAAGACGGATGAATAGGCTCATGGCTCTGAAGACCCTGCTGGCTCCCCGCACCCGAACATCCCCACCGTCGAGGGGCACGGCGGTATGGCGCCGTTCTGCGTCCATGGTGGCGCTGGTCGCTCTCGGTATGGTCGCGCTCTCCGGCTGTTTCAAGCTCGACATGTCGCTGGAGCTCTCACCGGACAACACCGTCGATGGCTCGATCATTTTAGCCGTCGCCCGCGACCAGGCTGCCCTCTTCGGTGGCGAGGACGCCTTGCGCCAGGCCCTGTCAGGTGAGAGCAACGGGTTGTTCGGCGGCCAACCGACGACCGGGTCGGTGGAGTCAAAGGATTACGAGGATGCCGACTGGATCGGCAATGAGTACGTCTTCACCGGTGTCGCACTCGACGAGTTCAGCAGCACCGACACCGGAGACCTGTCGATCACGCGCGATGGTGACGAGTTCAAGGTGGCCGGGACACTTGATCTCTCGCAGGGCGCCGACGGCGACCCGTCCGCTGCCGCGCTGCTCGACTCTGCGGAGGCTGAGATCTCGATCACCTTCCCCGGTAGCGTCAAGAGCAGCAACGGGGTCGAGGACGGCAACACCGTGACGTGGACGCCAAAGCCAGGTGAGGTCACCGAGATCTCCGCGGTGGGCAGTGCAGTTGCTGGCATCCCGTGGACGCTGATCATTGCTGTTCTGGCCTTGGTCACGCTCGTGATCGTCGGCATCGTGTTGCTGGTGGTCTTGCGGAAGCGGCAGGGCGCCGCCGAGCCGGTGGCCGGTCCACTGCCAGAGGGCAGCATCGTTCCGGGAGCACCGGGAGTCGAGGAAGCCGCTGCGCCGGTCGCTGCGGCGCCCGAGCTGCCTCCAGCACCCGATCTATCGAGTCTTCCTGCGATAGACCCTCCGGCGCCACCGGCGCCACCGGCGAGCTGATCGGCGCTGTCGTACAGTCACCTCCGTGCGATTCACTGACTTCTGGGAGCGGATGGAGACCCATCTCGGTTCCTCCTACGCGCACAGTTTCGCGCGCGACCACGTGCTGACCGAGCTCGAAGGGCGCACTGCCGAACAGGCGCTCGCTGACGGTGAGGACGCCACCAGGGTGTGGCGCGCCGTCGTCGTCGCCCTCGAGCTTCCGGCGCGCTACCGATGAGCCGGCCATGACGACCGTGCTGCAGCGGCGGACGGTGCGCGTCCTGGCGGCGGCACAGGTGCTGACCGGGGTCGGTGTTGGGGCAGGAGTTGCTGCCGGAAGCTTGTTGGTTGCCGAGCTCACCGGCACCGAGGGACTGGCTGGCCTGGCGCAGACCTTCGGAGTCATCGGCACTGCGGTGGCAGCCGGCCCACTTGCGTGGCTCTCGGTCAAGTCCGGCCGGCGGATCGGCCTGGTCACCGGCCTCTGGATCGCCGCGCTCGGCGCCCTGGTCGTCATCGCCGCGTCCGTCCTTGAACTTGTCCCGTTGGTCTTGCTCGGCACCTTTGGCGTTGGCGTCGCCTCAGCGGTGGGGCTGCAGGCGCGCTACGCCGCCAGCGACCTCGCTGCGCCTGAGCACGTCGGACGCGACCTCGCGCTGGTGGTGTGGGCGACCACCATCGGAGCGGTACTCGGTCCCAACTTGATGCAGCCGTCTTCGGCGCTGGCCGACGCTATCGGCCTGCCGCCGCTCAGTGGGCCATACCTTTTGACGGCGACCGCCATCACGCTGTCAGCGCTGCTGGTGTCGGCGTTGCTGCGGCCGGACCCGCTGTTGGAGGCTCGCAAGCTTGCCGGCGTGCGCCACGCCGAGGGTGAGCACGAGCCGCGAAGTGCAGGGATGAGAGCCGAGCTTGCACACGGCAGTCGCGTCATTCGGACCTCGCCCGGTGCATCCCTCGCTGTCGCCTCGATCGCCGTCGGCCATGTCGTCATGGTCATGGTGATGGTGATGACACCGGTGCACATGCAACACGTCGACGTCACCTTGCAGGTGGTGGGCCTGGTGATCAGCGTCCACATCCTCGGCATGTACGCCTTCTCTCCTGTCGTCGGCTGGCTTGCTGACCGGCGGGGGAGCGTGTGGGTGATCAGTGTTGGTGTCATGGTGCTGGCCGTCGCCACGCTGGTGGCTGGTACCGCCCCAGGCGACTCTGTCGTGCAGCTGGGGATCGGGCTGTTCCTGCTCGGGCTCGGCTGGTCGGGCACGCTGGTGGGTGGCTCAGCTCTGCTCTCCACCTCCGTCCCCGAGGAGCATCGACCGGCGGCTCAGGGCGTTGGCGACACCGTGATGAATGTCGCAGCCGCCATCGGTGGGATCTTCGCCGGAATCATCGTCTACGCCGCCTCATACGCCTGGCTCAACGTTGCAGCTGCGCTCTGTCTGCTGCCGCTGGCCGCTGCCCTAATTCAGCGGCGTGTCGCAACTGGCGTTCGAACACCTGTTCGGTAGAGTCGCGTCGACGCTGCTCTCCGGTTCGGCTCTCCCGTCCGGCCCAGCCGGCCGGTTATCCACTGGTCGCTTGCTCCGACAGCCACCTGTCGGAGGTCGGGCGTAGCGTCGCCCGCGACAACAGGTTCGACGTACGTTCGACCCAGCCCGACCATCCTCGAAGGGGATCCCATGGCAGACCGCGACAAGGCCCTTGACACAGCGCTCGCCCAGATTGAGCGCCAGTTCGGCAAGGGCTCAGTCATGCGTCTCGGCGACGAGACCCGTGCACCTGTCGAGGTGATCCCCACGGGGGCCATCTCGCTCGACATTGCCCTCGGCATCGGCGGGCTCCCGCGTGGCCGGGTCGTTGAGATCTACGGTCCAGAGTCCTCAGGTAAGACCACCGTCGCGCTGCACGCCGTCGCCAACGCCCAGGCGCAAGGCGGTATCGCTGCCTTCATCGACGCTGAGCACGCGCTCGACCCGGAGTACGCCAAGAAGCTCGGTGTCGACACCGACGCGCTGCTCGTCTCCCAGCCCGATACCGGTGAGCAAGCGCTGGAGATCACCGACATGCTGATCCGCTCCGGCGCCATCGACATCATCGTCATCGACTCGGTGGCCGCCCTCGTCCCACGTGCCGAGATCGAAGGTGAGATGGGCGACAGTCACGTTGGGCTGCAGGCGCGACTGATGAGCCAGGCGCTCCGCAAGATCACTGGAGCGCTGAGCCAGACCAACACCACGTGCATCTTCATCAACCAGCTGCGCGAGAAGATCGGCGTCTTCTTCGGTTCGCCTGAGACCACCACCGGTGGCAAGGCGCTGAAGTTCTACTCGTCGATCCGGCTCGATGTTCGACGGATCGAGACGCTGAAGGACGGCACCGAGCCGGTGGGTAACCGCACCCGGATCAAGGTCGTGAAGAACAAGATGGCTCCGCCCTTCAAGCAGGCGGAGTTCGACATCCTCTATGGCCACGGGATCTCCCGCGAGGGTTCACTGCTCGACCTCGGTGTCGAACAAGGCTTCGTGCGCAAGTCCGGTGCTTGGTACACCTACGAAGGTGACCAACTCGGTCAGGGCAAGGAGAACTCTCGCAACTTCCTGATCGACAACCCCGACCTCGCCAACGAGATCGAGAAGAAGATCAAGGAGAAGCTCGGGGTTGGCCCGCAGTTGGATGCAGAGGCGGCCGATGTCGACCTCACCGAACCGGCCCCGGTCGACGCCTAGCCGTGGCTTTCGCTGCAAAGGGAGCCCGCGCTGCCCGCAAGCGTTCACCCGACTCCGAGGCGTTTGCCGATCCGGACGGTCGCGAACCAGAGGCTGATCCGGTTGAGGTGGCCAAGCGGATCGTGATGCAGCAGCTCAGCGTCAGCGCCAAGAGTCGCCATCAGCTCGCCCAGGTTCTGGCGCGGCGGGCGGTTCCTGTTGAGGCAGCTGAGGTTGCCCTCGATCGGTTCACCGAGCTTGGGTACATCGACGACGCTACCTTCGCTCGAAGCTGGGTCGAGTCGCGTCAGCGTTCGCGTGGTCTCGCGGGGTCAGCACTTCGCCGCGAACTACGGGAGAAGGGCATCGCGCCCGAGATCATCGACGTCGTGCTGCTCGAGTGTGTCGACGACGATGCCGAGCGCGTCGCTGCCGGTGAGCTCGTGGCCAAGAAACTCCGCTCGATGCGCGGAGTCTCCTCCGACACGGCGACCAGGCGTCTGGTCAGCATGCTGGCGCGCAAGGGCTACCACGCGTCATTGGCCCACAGCGTGGTCCGCGAACAACTCGCCGACGTGACTTCAGGCGAGCTGTCGCAGTAGCTGTGTGGCCCCGGTGACCCAGCTAGGCCAACGTCAATCGCGCGATCAGTGCGTCTTGGGTGCGGTTCTTTCCACGGCCGGCGAGCATGATTCGACCCGCATCGTCGACCGCGGCTGCCTCCCAGAACTCCCAACCGTCGACTGCTTGCCAAGGGCCGAAGCGTGCAGCCTTGGCGTCCCAGGTGCCGGTCTGGGTGAAGTGGGCGACGATGGTCTGGTTGTCGCGGCCATTGTTTGTGCCGATGAGCAGGATGCCGTCGGTTGTCGTGACTCCGGTGTCTGATGAGCAACGGCAGTCGTGCTTGGCGACGCCGTCGCCGGAGAAAGTATTGTCCAATCTCAGCTTGTCGTTCATGCGCATGGCCCCCCAACCCGCAACGCTGTAGGGGGTCAACCCCACGACAAGAGCTCCATTGGCATCGATGTCAGAGCTGATGACGTAGGTACCTTGTTGGCCCCACTCGTTGAACGTCCGCTGGTAGGTCGGTTTGCCGTCCTTGACGGAGATCACCGCAGCCAACCCGTTCTGTTTCAGGGATGGCGAACTCCAGCCGGTCACGTAGAAGCGCCCGGCCGCATCGACGGCTGTCTCGGCGACCACATCAACGTCCTTGACGTCAAAACTGCGCACCCCCCGGTCGCCGAACGATGCGTCTCTGCTGCCGTTGGGGCGCAGATGGGCAACCTGGTAGTTGCCGCGGTAGGTGTCCCAGTTCTTGATCGCCGACCATGCGAACCATACGGACCCGTCCGGCTCTACCTCGAGCCTGGGGCTGCTGATGCCACCGTCAATCGGGATCCGGGTCATGCCGTTGCGACCGAAGGAACGATCCAGCGAGCCGTTCGGGCGAAAAGCAACGACCGAGGCTTCGACCTTGCGGCCCACGCTCCACCCACCGACAAGGAGGTTCCCGTTTGGCGCCAGCGTTGCGCTCGTCGCGCAGGACTGTTTGCCGATCGTGAACGTCTTGACTCCACCCTTACCAAAGGCGCTGTCGAGCCGGCCACGGTTGTCGTATCGAGCGATCAGGAACGCGCACGGTGCTTTACTGTCTCGTTCAGTGCCGCCGACCAGGTAGTAGTGCTGGCCGTCCGGGACGACCGAAAACGCGAAGTCGTTGCCACGGGCATCGAGAGACGCGACCCCGTCACCGGAGAAGGTCTTGTCGACTTGGATGTCGACGATGCCAGCGGTCGCCGATGCACCCCAGACCGTCAGTGCCAGCGCGGCGGCGATGGTACAGGTGATGCTGCGCACAGACCCTCCGGTGATCGATAGTTACGGCAAGAGCAATCGGGCCACGAGCAGATTGTTGTTGACGCCGTTCGCGGTCAGGCCGACCACGACGACCCGACCAGCGCCGTCCAGCGTCACAGCCTGGCCAAAGTCCTCGTCGGTGGAAAAGTTGTAGCTGTTCTTTCCACCGGTGCCGAACGCGCTGTTGAGCTCACCGGACGATGTGATGCCGCCGACGAGTACCTGATCGAAGCCCGCGCCACCGGCGCCGGTGACGTAGACGGCGCCAGCGATCACGACGGCGCCGTAAACACTTCCCCCATGAGGGGTAGCGACCTTGCCGTCACCGCTGTAGTTGGAGTCGAGCGAGCCATTGGCGAGGAACCGAGCGCCACCGAACTTCTCCTGATTTGACATGGCAACGATCACCCGATCGTTGCCCCCGACGCCCACTGCGTTCGCGGTGTTCTGCCCCTTGCTGAGGTTGACGGTGACGAGACCGTTGCCGGAGAACGCGGTATCAATCGCCCCACCAGCCTTGAAGCGGGCGATTAGGCCACTCCACAGCATGGAGTAGACGCCGTTCGCTGTGGTTCCGACGACGACGGGGCGGTCGGACGAGTCGACAGCCACGTCGCTCACGTTGTCGACGAGATCGAAGCTCACGGTGGCTTTGCCGTCGCCGGAGAAGTTCGGGTCGAGCGTGCCGTTACTGCGAATCCGGGCAACGGCGAAGTCGCTCTTGCGATACCCCGGACTACTCGCGCGCACCAGCGAGCCACCGGCGACGATCCGACCCTGGCTGTCGATCGCCAGCCCTTCCATCTCGTAGGGCAGCGAGATCACCCCGTCGCCGCTGAAAGTGGTGTCGGGTGCTCCATCTGCCGTCAGCCGGATGACTCGACCGGGGACGTTGGACGTCCGCTGGCCAGCGAGCAGAATCTTGCCGTTCGGCAACAATTCCACATCGCCGACGGTCAATAGGCTCACTTGGGCGATGCCGTCACCGCCTCCGTAGGTGGTGTCGAGGTCGCCGCCGAGTGTGTACGCGAGCACGCGCACGACGTCATCGCCCGCTTCTTGGACCGCATAGATGCGCGTGTCACTGGTCGCCACAGCTAGTCCGGCGTCAGCGATGCTGAAGTCGGCGGTGACAAATCCATCCCCGCCACCGAACGCACTGTCCGGCGATAGGTCAGCCCATGCGGCCGTGGCAGTGGTGAGGACCAGCGTCGCGGCCGCAACCGCTCCCAGCCGTGATCGAGTCAATCCAGCACGCATGAAAGCCCCCATTGTCGAAGTCTGAGTGCAGCGTAGGGGGCAACTACGCATGGGTCAGGGAGTTTGGGAAAACTCGGCGCCCAGTCATTGAGGGGCTTAGTGCTCGAGGGGCTTAGTGCTCGAGGGGGAGCAGCTGGATGTTCGGGGGAGTGAAGCCGAAGACCTGGCCGTAGAACGACAGCTCGGACTCGAGTGCGGTGATGTTGGACTCGGCCTGTCGGAAACCGTGCTGTTCCCCGGCGAAGAGCAGGTACGCGTGCGGGACACCGCTTCCGGCGAGCGCGTCTGCGACGGCTTGCGGTTGGGATGGCGGCACCACCTTGTCGTCGTCGCCCTGCAGCAGCAGGATCGGCGTTCGTAGTTGGTCAAGGTGCGTCAGCGGAGATCGCTCGACGTAGAGGTCGTGAGCCTCGGGGAGCGGCCCGATCAAGCCGTCCAGGTAGCGCGACTCGAAATCGTGGGTGTCCTGGGCGAAGGGGAGCAGGTCGGTGACGGGGTAGTACGCGGCACCGGCAGCAAAGGTCTGCGTCTGCACAAGCGCGGCTACCGTGGTCCATCCTCCGGCCGACCCGCCGCGAATGCCGAGGCGTGCGCCGTCAGCTTCCCCTGCATCGGCAAGTGCCTGGGCAGCCGCCACCGAGTCCTCGACGTCGACGACGCCCCACTGCCCGCGCAGTCGGTTGCGGTACTCACGTCCGTACCCTGACGAACCCCCGTAGTTGACGTCGATGATGCCGATGCCGCGGCTGGTGAAGTACGCGCGCTCGAGGCTGACGCCGGGGACTGAGTGCGAGGTCGGTCCACCGTGCACGTGGACGAGGAAGGGAGGGTGCTCGCCATCTGGTGCAACTGCATCGGGGTTGGTGGGGTGGTAAACGAAGGCGTGGATCTCGCGCCCGACGACCCCGTTGAAGGTGCGCGGCTGCGCCGTCGGAAGGTAGCCGGCATCTGGCAGATGTTCCGCAGAACGACGCACGACGTCGAGTGTGACGTCTGAGCCGGCGAGGTCGGCGACGACGACTGATGACGGCAACGTGTCAGAGCTGGCTACCGAGACGACCGAGCTGCCTGCTGTCATGACGAAGGTGTCCCACGAGTGTGAGAGTCCGCTCGGCATC
>JBBQAL010000104.1:0-9889 GCA_038316135.1 Candidatus Nanopelagicales bacterium
CCTCGGGCTGTCCCATCTGAAGGACGACCCGCAGTTCGCGACCAACGCCGCCAGGGTGGCCAACCGTGAGCAGCTCACCGCTGCCCTCGGGATCGTGCTGCGCACCCGCGGCGCCGAGGAGTGGTTCGCCACACTGACCGCCGCGGGGGTCCCTTGTGGGCCGATCAACGACGTCGGGCAAGGCATGCACTTTGCCGAGTCGCTCGGCCTCGGGCCCGTCATCAACGTTGACGGCTCTGCCCAGGTTGCCAACCCGTTGCGCCTGTCGGCGACGCCGGTCAGCTATCGTCATCGCCCCCCGGCGTTGGGGGGAGACGAGAAGGAGATCTTTGCCTGGCTCGACGCAGAAGAGGGAGACGAGAGTGACGGCAGGTCAGATGGGTGACGTGTTCCGGCGACCACCGACGGCCCAGGAGGCAGTGCTCGCCGAGCTACGACGATTTATCACCGCCGGACGGCTGCGTCCGGGCCAGCAGATCGTCCAAGACGCTTTGGCCGTCCAGTTCGGCGTCAGCCGGGTCCCGCTTCGCGAGGCGCTGAAGATCCTCGAGGGCGAGGGCCAGGTCACCTACGTGGCCCACCGCGGATACTTCGTCACCGAGCTGTCTCTCTCGGACCTGATAGAGGTCTACCGAATCCGCGAGATCCTCGAGTCCGAGGCCGTCCGCATCGCCGTGCCCCAGATGACCGCGGAGGACATCCACCGGCTCGAGAAGGCCGAGCGCGACGTGCAGGCCGCGGCGGACATCGGCGACGTGGTCGCCATGACGTCGGCGAACCGGCGGCTCCACTTCGCCATCCTTGACGCGTGCGCTCTTCCCCGGCTGGTGTGGCTGATCCGCCTGTTGTGGGATGCCACCGAGGTGTACCGCTCCGTCTACTACAACGAGGCGCACAATCGCGAGATGGTCCACTCCGAGCACCAGGCATTGGCCTCCGCAATCAGGGCCGGCGATGCCGCGACCGCACTGGTGGTGCTCGCCGAGCACCGCGAGCACGCAATCGCAGCACTGCGCCCTGTGCTGGAACCAGTCGACGATGGTGGTGGAACCGCGCAGCGCAAGGCGCTTAGCTGAAAGCGCTCAACCCGGTCAGTGCTTGTCCGATGACGAGGGTGTGCATCTCGGCGGTCCCCTCGTAAGTCAGCACCGACTCCAGGTTGTTGGCGTGTCGCATCACCGAGTACTCCAGCGTGATGCCGTTGGCCCCGAGGATGGTGCGGCACTGCCGCGCAATGGCGATCGCCTCACGTGCGTTGTTGAGCTTGCCGAGGCTGATCTGGCGCGGCTCGAGCCGTCCGGCGTCCTTGAGCCGACCAAGATGCAGCGCGAGCAGGAAGCCCTTCTGAAGCTCCAGGGTCATGTCGGCCAGCTTCTGCTGGGTCAGCTGGTAGCCGCCGATCGGACGCTTGAACACCTCACGGCTGCGGGAGTAGTCCAGGGCAACCTCCAGGCAGTCCCGGGCAGCGCCCAAGGCGCCGAAGACGATGCCGAAGCGCGCCTCGTCAAGGCACGACAACGGGCCACGCAGGGAGAGCACACCGGGCAGCACCGCATCCGCGGGCAGGCGCACTCCCTCCAGCACGAGTTCGGAAGTGACGGACGCACGCAGTGAGAGCTTGCCGGAGACCTTGTTGGCCGTGAACCCGGGAGTGCCGGTTGGCACGATGAAGCCCTGGATGCCGGCGTCGGTGCGGGCCCACACCACCGCGAGGTCGGCGATCGAGCCGTTGGTGATCCACATCTTCGTGCCGTCCAGCACCCAGTCCTGACCATCGCGACGAGCGCGGGTCCGCATGCCGGCCGGGTCGGACCCGAAGTCGGACTCAGTCAGGCCGAAGCAGCCGATGACCTCACCGGCCGCCATACGGGGCAGCCACTGCTGTTTCTGCTCCTCCGAGCCCCAGCGGTGGATGGCGAACATGGCCAGCGAGCCCTGGACCGAGACGAAGCTGCGGGCACCGGAGTCCCCGGCCTCCAGCTCCATGCAGGCGAGCCCGTAGTCGACGGCGCTCATCCCGGCGCAGCCGTAGCCCTCCAGATGCATGCCGAGCAGCCCGAGCTTGCCGAACTCCTGAGCCATCTCCGCTGCAGGGAAGGCGCCTTCCTCGTACCACTGCGCGATGTTGGGTCGAATGGTGTCATCGACCAGACGCCGAACGCTGGCCTGGACCGCCCGCTCCTCATCGGAGAGCAGGTGGTCGACATCGAGCAGTTCGAGGGGCCCAACAGGAACCGTTGTCATGGCAGTCCTCCAGAGATGTAGCAGGCAGGCAGGCAAGTAGAGATGGATTGTATCCAATATTCAGCCTCGCGCCATAGGAGGCCCGGCGGCCGAGCTCAACCGGGTGGGCGGGACGCAGTGTGGGGGTGGAGAATCGTGCCAATCGTCGCCCGTATCAGGGCCTTCCGATGAGGCTGCTTCCGATCGGGTCGAACTCAGGTGGGGGCGCCGACCCGGAACACTCGGAGTTGCAGCGCCAGCATGCGGTAGTAGCCCCCGAGCGTCATCAGTTCCTGCAGGCCGACAGGGTGCAAGTGGGAGAGGGCGTTCTGGAAGGCCTGATCGTCGAGGTCTCCGTCACGGAGCAGGTGGAACGTCGCGTCGACGACCGCGCGCTCCACATCGGTCGCACCGGCCGGTGCGAGTCCGGCACGGATCGCAGCGAGGTCAACCCCGGTCAGCCCGGCGACGCGACCCACCGCCTCATGGGCGTGCCACTCGAACGCGCTGTCCTCGTGCGCGCCCACGGCGAGGATCGCCATTTCACGTGCTCGGTCCGATAAGGATGTGGAGTACCTGACGGCTGCACCGAGCGCCTGCAACGCCGTCCCCACGGCGGGGCACAGGAGCATGGCGTTAAAGGGACCTTCAAGGGCACCATCGGCCCCGACGAGGCGGAATGCCTGCGCCCCCGACGAACGGGGACCGCCTCTGATCCGCTCGTAGAGCACCCGCTGCTGCTCATCAACGAGCTCCGGGACCAGCCTCTCGAGCCGAGACACATCAAACCTTTCTTCTTCAGTCGCGTGAGGTCACGGTAGCTGCCGGCCTCGGCGTCCGCGCGCCGTCAGTGTCCGGTCGGTTACGGCTGACGGCGGCTGTCTGTGGGGAATGCGCCCGGAAGTTGTTGGGTGTCAGGTCGTTTCCGCTGGTCACAGGCTTGTCGTCTTGGGACTGTATATCCATCGCGAAAGCTTCGAAGGTTCGAATCCTTCACCTGCCACCATGTGCGCGGTAAGCCCCTGACCAGCGGAAACGTGGGTCAGGGGCTTCTTCGTGTACCCGGTGGGGGTATCAAAACGGCACGAATCGTACCAGCGAGGCGGCTAGGGAGGGCAGGCCTGTGACCTGCGGAAACGTGGCCGGGTTCGCACTGCTGCGGCGCGCGCCGGGAATACGCAGGGAAGTTCGGGTCCGTGCCACCGTGCTGGCCGAACTGGTCCGTCCACTGGCCTGCGGTGATGCCGGGGGTGGGGGTATGCAATGGCGGGGGACTTACACGCCATCGCGATGGGCAAGCCGTCGTGTGAGTCGGGTCCGAGCGGATGCGTTCCCAAGGTGTCTTCATCCCACGGCGGGGGCGACGTGCCCCGGAAGGCTGACATTCAGACGATTCAGTCAGAACCACTTGTGTCGTGCGTAGGCTCCAGGGATGGAACTGCGGCACCTCCGGTATTTCGTTGCGGTGGCTGAGGAGTGTCACTTCGGGCGCGCTGCTGAACGCCTGCACATCGCCCAGCCACCGCTGTCACATCAGATCAAGCAGCTGGAGTCAGAGCTAGGCGTCGTGTTGCTGACCCGATCCACAAGGAAGGTCGAGCTGACGCCAGCCGGCCAGCTCTACTCGGAGCGCGCCCGGGCCATCCTGTCCTTGGTCGACTCGGCCGGCGTGGAGGCGAACGGGGTGGCTGCGGGAAGGATCGGCCGGCTGGCGATCGGCTTCACGGGCTCGGCAACCTATGAGCTGCTGCCGTCACTTGCCCGGGTCCTGCGCAAGGACTTTCCCGGCATCGACCTCGACCTCAAGGGCGAGATGCTTACGCCCGATCAAGTAGCCGCGCTGCTGGAGAAGACCCTCGATCTGGGCTTCCTCCGTCCGCCGGTGCGAGACCGCCGGCTCGACGTGCTTGTGCTGCGGCGCGAGCCGCTGATTGCAGTGCTGCCTGAGACTCATCCGCTTGCGGCGAGCAGCAGCGTGCGGTTGGCCGATCTGCGTGACGAGCCGTTTATCTGTTACCCGTCACACCGCAGGTCAGTGGTGTACGAGGCTGTGTTCGACGCATGTCACCGGGTCGGTTTCACGCCCATGGAGGTGCAGGAGGTCGCCGAGACGTCAACCCTGGTGTCCTTTGTGGCGGCTGGCCTCGGCGTGGCCCTCGTTCCTGCGTCCGTTCAGCATCTCAAGATCACCGGGGCTGAGTTCCGTCCACTCGCAGGGACGACCGAAGAGGTGGAGCTTGCCGTGGCCATCCGATCGAACGATCCCTCGCCGCACGTTGCGCGCGTCCTGTCACGAGCGCAGGCATTGATCGGGGGCGGGCGACCACGGACAGCGGCCCAGCGACGAGGGCTCTCTCCGCCAGCCAAGTCGAGAAAGAGTAAGACCTAAGACGTCTCAATCACGTCGTTTCTTGTATTTCACAAGAGATGGCGTATGGGCAAGACTCAGGGCACCGCAGGGACCGGCACCGACCGGACGCGGGACTAGGAGAGCTCAATGGTTGTCCTGACACAGTTGTTGTCATCCGCTAGCTGGCGTCTCTGTCGAGGGATCAGTCTCGAGAGCCGGGGGTGCCGCTCATGACGCCTTTCATGCTGGCGGTTCAAGGTCTGCTGGATGGCGAGGATGTGCAGCAGCCCGAGACCGAGGCAAGCCAGACACGATCGGTCGCGGTGGCAACCGACACTCAGTTCGTCGCCCGCTCTCTTGCGGAGCAGCTGGTGAGCGAGGCGAACGCGATTCTCGCCGAACATGGCGATCGGATAACCCTCATTGACGACAGCGGTTCTGGGGAGCTGGGCTTCACCCTGGGATACCGCGACCGAAGAGCCCGCGTGCAGACCGTGCTCTCGGGACACACCGCCTTCGGTCGGCTTGTCGTGCCCGGTCTGCCCGAAGACCAACCCCGTCAGCTCACCACCGGAGACGAACTGCAGGCACTCGTGCTGAGCCTGCTCGCAGACTTACCGCACCGCTGAACCGAACCGTCAGGAGACGACCGTGCAGTACGAATTGCGTTCCCAGGTCATCGAACCCAAACGACAGACGTATCAGAACATCATCGACCGTCTAGGCGACCAGCCGGCCAGCCGCTACCTCGAGGGCACGCTGGACGTCGAGCCACGGGAGAACTTCCACTACCGGCCCACATGGGCCAAGGACCGTGAGCTGTATGACGAGCGGTTCTCGGCCCTGCGGCTTACGGATCCGTACTCGTTCACTGACCCGCGGCAGTACTACTACATGCCGTACGTCACCAACCGGGCTGCTCTGCACGACGGGTTTGGCAAGACGATCAAGTACCTCGAAGACCGCGAGCTTCTCGCCAAGATGCCCACCACGTGGCAGTCAGTGCTCACCTCGGTCGTCCTGCCGCTGCGGCACTACGAGTCCGGCGCCCAGCTGGTCAGCGTGGCCGGGGCACGGTTCGCCTATGGCACGTCCCTGGAGCAGTGCTGCTCCTACGCGGCGTTCGACCGGATCGGCAACGCTCAGATGCTCTCCCGAGTGGGCATTGCCCTCGGTAGCGGCGGCGGCGACCTGCTGACGCTGGCCAAGCAGGAATGGCTCGACGGCGAGCACCTGCAACCGCTGCGCCGGCTAGTTGAGGAGATCATGGTCGTGGAGGACTGGGCGGAGGGCGTGCTCGCGATCGACCTCATCGACTCGCTGCTGTATCCCCTGCTCTACAACCGGCTCGACGATGCAGCGCTCACTGGCGGCGCCGGGGCATACAGCCTGTTCACGCAGCACCTGTGGACCTGGTTCGCCGACCAGCGCAAGTGGCTCGACGCATTGGTGGCTGTGTGGGCGGCTGACCCAGGTCACTCCGAGGCGAACCGGGAGACCCTGGACCGGATCGTGGCGACCTGGGCCGGTCGGGCACAGGAGGCCGTGGGCGCGCTGGCTTCGATCATCGACGCTCAGCTGTCGGGGGTCGAAAGCTCCGGCTCGCTCAGCGAGATCGCCGAGACGCGTACGGCCTACTGGGCCAAAGTCACGGGCGGTGCGGCATGACTGGCGGCACCCTGCGCCCGGTAGGCATCGACATCCAGGACTCGGAGGAGAACCGTGGCCTCATCGATGCCATCAAGGCCGACAACCCCGAGCTCACTATCCGGCACATACCCGGTCTGGTGAAGCTGCAGGCGGCCGGCCAGATCGTCATCAACCGCGAGACCGTCGAGAGCAAGCTCGGGCGCGAGTGGGAGACCGGTGAGTTTCAACTATCCATCGTGTCGTACGCCGGAAACTTCTCCGAGTGGGACGACGACCAGATCATCGTGAAGTGGGAGCACTGACATGACCATCGAGACACCGCAGTCCGCATTCCACAAGAAGCTGCCGCTCAAGGAGCGCTACTCCTTGCTCACCCGTGACCTCGACTGGGAACCCAGCTACGTCTCACGAGAGCAGCTGTTCCCGCACACCAGCTACGAGGGCATCAAGATCCATGACTGGGACGGCTGGGAGGACCCCTTCAGGCTCACGGTCGACGCCTACTACAAGTACCAGGCGGAGAAGGACAAGCGCCTATACGCCGTGCTCGACAGCTTCGCCCAGAGCCAAGGACACCTCGGTCTCTCCGATGCCAGCTACCTCAACAGCATCAAGCTGTTCCTCCAAGGTGTCACTCCCCTGGAGTACGCAGCGCATCGACACTTCGCCTACTTGGCCCGACACCTCGAGGGCCCGGCGCCGCGCTTTGCTGCGATGTGCCAGAGCGTCGACGAGCTGCGGCACTGTCAGACGCAGATCCACACGATCAGCAACTACAACAAGTACTACAGCGGCTTCCACAGCTGGTCGAAGATGCACGACCGGGTCTGGTATCTATCGGTCCCCAAGTCCCTGCTAGACGACGCCATGAGCGCCGGGCCGTTCGAGTTCCTGGTCTCCATCTCTTTCAGCTTCGAGTACCTGCTCACCAACCTGCTCTTCGTGCCGTTCATGAGTGGTGCCAGCTTCAACGGCGACCTGCCCACGATGTCATTCGGCTTCTCCGCGCAGTCCGACGAGAGTCGACACATGACGCTGGGTCTGGAGGCCATCAAGTTCCTGCTCGAGCAGGACGAGGCCAACGTGCCGATCATCCAGGGGTGGATCGACAAGTGGTTCTGGCGGGCATACCGGATGTCCTCGCTTGTCGCGGGAATGATGGACTACATGCTCCCGAAGCAGTTCATGAGCTGGAAGGAGGCCTTCGAGCTCTACTTCGAGGACCAGATGCTCGGCGGGCTGTTCCCGGACCTGGAGTTCTACGGCATTAAGCCCCCGCGCCACGTCAAGGACGCCATCGCGGAGAAGGGAAAGTTGTCCCACGAGGTCTACAAGATCTTGCACAACTTCTCGTTCGCCGCCGCGTTCACCACCCAGACGCCCGACGCAGCACACCTGGACTGGCTCTCAGAGCAGTACCCCGACACGTTCGACCAGTACTACCGGCCCACCTGGGAAAAGCACGCCCGCATCGAGGCCGAAGGCGGCCGCATGTTTGTCCAGGGCCTGCCGCAGCTGTGCCAGGTCTGCCAGATCCCCATGGCCTTCACCGAGCCGGACGACCCCACGCGGATCTCGTTCCGCAACAGCGAGTTCCGCGGCGAGACCTTCCACACGTGCAGCAACGGCTGCCAGTGGATTTTCGAGCGCGAGCCGGAGAAATACGTCCAGGCGTGGCTGCCCGTCCACCAGATCTACCAGGGCAACTGTGGCGGCCCGACCGTTCCCGACGTCCTGACCTGGTACGGCATCCAGGAGGGCGAGAACGGGGAGTACAAGGGCTCGTCCGACCAGAAGTCCTGGGCCGAGTGGCATGACACGGCACCCAAGAAAGGGGCATGACATGAGCGTCAAGGCGTTGTACGACTACGACTTCCCATCGAAGGACCGTGTCGAGCTCTTCGGCGACGACCAGCTGGTCTACGTGCATTGGCGGGGAAACCCGCTGTTCTGCTCGGCGGCTTGCTTCCGGGCGCCGAAGGCCATGCCGTTCGCAGACTTCGTCTCGAACATGGTCAACGGCTGGGCGTCGTCGGATCCCGACTTCGACCCGACGGCGGTCCGTGACTGGAGGCTGTTCGACCAGCCTATCGACCCCGCCCCACAGGCATCGCTGGCTGAGGTCGGCATCGGACACAAGGCGCTCCTGACCTTCTCTGCCTGATCACCCGGATCACACGACCGTCCACGGGTGCCACGTGCTGCATCAGCCTGGCACCCGCGGACCGGAGAGAAGGAGAGCTGTTGTGACGACGTACACCGTCCGTGTCGAGCCTCTCGGCGTGGAGATCCAGTGTCGCGAGGACCAGACGGTGCTCGACGCCTGTCTGCGGGAAGGGATCTGGCTGCCACATGCCTGTACTCACGGCACGTGTGGCACCTGCAAGGCGCAGGTCCTCGAGGGCGACCTAGACCTCGGCGACGCGTCTCCGTACGCCCTGCTCGAGAGCGAACGCGATGAGGGGTGTGCGTTGATCTGCGTCGCCAAGCCCCGCGGGGACGTCGTCGTCGAGGGGGAGGTGGATGCCGAGGAGGGCGTCGATGTCCACCCGGTGCGCGACTACGAGGGCATCGTGGAATCGCTGGAGGAGGTGGCTCCCGACGTGCGTCGCCTGGTCATCAGGCTCCAGGCTCCCCTCACGTTCAACCCCGGCCAGTACGTTCTCCTGGACGTCCCCGGCGGCGACCGGCGTCCCTATTCGGTCGCCAGCTCGCCTGCTGACGGAACCAGGATCGAGCTTCACATCAAACGGTCAGTGAACGGCCTCGCCACCGACCGCTGGGTGTTCGCCAACCTCGCCATCGGCGACCCCGTGTCGCTGTCCGGTCCGTATGGCCGGTTCTCGTTCCGCCCGATGCGCACCCAGCCGATCCTGCTGCTGGCGGGGGGGACCGGGCTGGCGCCGATGAAGTCAATCACCTCGCACATCGCCGAGACCGGCGCAGGGCAAGAGGTCGTGCTCTACCACGGTGTCGCCACCCGGGAGGATCTGTATGACCGGGAGTTCTTCCAGACACTGCAAGCCGAGCAGGACTGGTTCAGCTACCGGCCTGCGCTGTCGCGCGACGAGTGGAACGGCCGGACCGGCCGCGTGCCGGCCCTGCTTGCCGAGGACTACCCGAAGGCATCGGGACACGTCGCCTACATCTGCGGCAGCCCCGACATGGTCAACGACACCATGAGGGCGCTGATGAAGGCCCGGCTCTTCCCGCGCGACATCTACCGCGAGGACTTCTTCGACTCGGCGGACCGGGCGGCAGGCACCCACGTCGTCCGCAGCCCGCTCATCCGGCGCTAGCCCGACCCACCCGGAAAGGAGGCCGACGTTGAAGATCAGCGAGATCGAGGCGATCCCGTTCGCCATCCCGTATCGCAAACCGCTTCGGTTCGCCAGCGGCGAGATCACGGCCGCCGAGCACGTCCTCGTGCGTGTGCACACCAACACCGGATTGGTCGGCACCGCCGAAGCACCACCCAGACCGTTTACCTACGGCGAGACTCAGGCATCTGTGTGTGCCGTCATCGACGGCATCTTCGCCCCGCAGATCGTTGGCATGTCCCCCCTTGAACGTGAAGCAATACACGGCAAGCTCAACCGCACCGTCGGCAACCCCACTGCCAAGGCGGCGATCGACATGGCCGTGTGGGACGTCATCGGACAGGCT
>JBBQAL010000044.1:0-22379 GCA_038316135.1 Candidatus Nanopelagicales bacterium
TACCCAGTCGCTGCGGATGCACACCAGCGGTACGGCCTACCAGCTGCACCAGGAGAAGAGCACCGGCACCCTCGAGGTCGGGAAGCAGGCCGATCTGGTGCTGCTCGACATCGACATCGCAACCTGCCCGGTGTCCCAGATCAAGGACGCCGTGCCGCAAATAACCATGCTCGCCGGTGAGCCCACGTTTGAGTTGGCCTCCTCCGCTGGACGCGCCGTAGCGCGGTCGATGGAGTCAGCAGCTGCCGCCAAGACAATCGTCCAACAAGGTCAGGGCCGGCTCAGCCACGACCAACTCCGCGGCCGTCACGAGGGTTGCCCCTGCACCGCCGGGGGCGGCCACTAGGTCGTCGCCAGCCGGTGATCGATGCAGCCGGTGTTAGGGTCAAATCCTCGGAAACTGGGGGGACTCATGAGACGTCATGGTCTGGCGGTCCCGCTCTTACTCATCGCCATTGCAGCTTCCGGCTGCACAGACTCGGCCGAGCCGGCAGTGGGTGAATCGTCGGAGAACGTTGATCCATCCTCGTCGGGTGAACCTGTTGGCGGCGGCACCGCGCTGACCCAGGCCGAGGCGCAGGCTGCCCTCGCCGATGCCATCGCCGAGATCGACAAGCACGGTTCGATCGGCTTCACCTCTCAAGGCGAGAACGTGATCGATGACAAGATCACCAAGATCACCAGCTCGGGCGCCTGGACGAAGAACCCGTTGGCGTGGACGACGACGACCAGGTACGACCGGCCGAAGGGCCTCACTTTCGACTTCAGCCTTGCAAAGACCACCGAGTTGATCTACGTGGAGTCGACACCGAGGGGTGTCTATGTTCGCAGGGCGTTCCCCGACCCTCAAGGACACCTTCCAGCAACGGTTCAACGCTGGGCTCTGTGGCGGCCCAGTCCTGACTTCCCGCTGCCCGACGGAGCCACCCAGGCCGACATCGGCACACCCCGCGACCTCAGGATCCTGGACCAGACGACAGCAACCGCCGGCACTACCCTGGGCAACACCGTGACGGTGAGCGGCACCATTCCGAGTTCAACGGCGCTAGACGTACTTGACCTGACCAGTCACCTGGGTGGCCTGGGCTTCGCAAACCGCTTCGCCGACAGCACCACCCGAGTTCTGGTGACCATCGGAGCCGACGGGCTGCCGCAGACGCTGGAGTTCGCTGGAACCAACATCAGCCTGCCGGGGGTCGGTCTGCCCGACTACGTGGCCGAGGAACTGGCGGGCGCCCGCTACCTCGTCGAGTACGGGGATGCGAAGTTGAAAGGTCCCATCAAGGTGCCGGTCAAGGCCTTCACCCCCTAGCGCTCGGCTCGCTTCGGATCAGCAGCCGATGTCCACCCAGTGTGGCTTGCGACCCACCCGTACCTTGTGCGCGCGGGCCTTGTGCCTCATCTGCTTCCGGTAGCGCTTCATGGTGTGGTGGGAGAAGTCGGTGTGCGTCATGCACTTCCACGCCTTGTACCGCTCGTGGCGTAGCGGGCTGAGCAGGCTCTCGCCGTGGCCGATGATGTTGCGCGCGGCGATGTTGTACTTCGCCATCAGCCACAGCGTCAGGTGCAACGACGCTCGGCGTTGCCGGTCGCGGCCCATCACTTGGTGGTCAGACGTACCAACGTGCTCGATCCCGATAGCCGTCTGGTTCAGTCCGATCGTGTGGCGGCAGCGCAGATCAAGCGGCACCGTGCGATAGATGCGGCCTCGCTCGTCGATGATGAAGTGGGTGCACACCCCTGGTGACTCACCGAGGTTCTTGGTGTTGTTTGCCATCGTCCACCATGCGCTCATCATCGACGGGCCGTCGGTGTAGTGCTCGACGATCACCCGCGGTTTGTTGAGGTGGTACTGCCGCTTTCCGTAGTGGCGCTTCGAGTACCGTGCCATTTGCATTTTGCGCTTGTGGTGGAACGGGATCAGTTTGGTGGTCATCTCGGGGCGCAGCGACGACGGGTGTTTGACCTGCCTGGCCGCGTCAACTCGCACGTCACCAGGACCCGCAGCCGATGTGCCCGACCAGGAGGCCAGCACCAGAAGCACGCCAACCAGCGCGGCACTCAGAGCCCTACCAGCAGGAGCAGCGAAGCTGGTCCGTCGACTAATGGGTGGCTTTGGTGGCCTCATTGCGCCGAGGCTACCCGCTCGCTCCGCGGCTACTCTGCAGCCCACACTGCGCGACTAGAGTCAGTGCATGCGCATCCTCGTGACGGGCGGACTCGGCTTCATCGGACGCACGATCGTTCTGACCGCCCTCGAGGGTGGCCATGAGGTGCGCATCCTTGATCGCACTCCGGCTCTGCCCAGTACTTCGACAGTCGACGTGGTCACCGGTGACCTCACGGACGCATCGACGACCGAAGCAGCCTTGGCCGGCATCGACGTCGTCTGCCACCAGGCCGCCAAGGTCGGCCTTGGGGTCAACCTCCAGGACATGCCCGACTACGTCTCCGACAACGACGGCGGAACAGCTGTCCTTCTCGCAGCGATGCACCGCACGGGCGTCGACCGGTTGGTGCTGGCCTCCTCGATGGTCGTGTACGGCGAGGGCCGGTACGACTGCCCCGAACACGGGGTCCAACCTGCTCCCCCTCGTACCCAGGCCGCCCTGGAGGCCGGACAGTTCGAACCGGCCTGTGGGATCTGCCGGGCGCCCATGACGCCCGGTCTGGTGCAAGAAGATGCCCCTCTCGACCCTCGCAACACCTACGCTGCATCGAAGATCGCGCAGGAGTACCTGACCAACATCTGGGCCAACCAAACCGGGGGCCGCGCCATCGCCCTGAGATACCACAACGTGTACGGCCCTGGGATGCCGCGGGATACCCCGTACGCCGGAGTGGCCAGCATCTTTCGGTCAGCGCTCCTCGGGGGCGAGGCACCACAGGTCTTCGAGGACGGCAAGCAGCGACGCGACTTCGTGCATGTCGCCGACGTGGCACGCGCGAACATCGCCTCGATCAACGCTGTCACCCGGGACGCCACAGCACCCTTCCGTACCTACAACGTCGGCTCAGGGGAAGTGCGTTCGGTTCACGACATGGCACTGGCGCTGGCTCAGGCGCTCAAAGGCCCCGAGCCGGTCGTCACCGGTCAGTTCCGACTCGGCGACGTCCGCCACATCACCGCAGACTCGCAGCGGCTTGGCCGTGAGCTCGGCTGGATCCCCGACGTGTCGTTTGCCGACGGCATGCGCGAACTTGCCGCCGAAGGAACCGGCGGATGACGTGATCATCAGGTAGCCGCCACCCAATAGGAACATCTAACAGTAGCCTTACCGATCATCTGGCATCTGGCGCAAGGCTTCGCCAAGCGCCATGATGATCGAAGCCGACCACTGGTCCCCCCAACTGTGAGCAACGGAGTGAGTATGAGCACGATCGAAGATCGACTTGCACCCGTCCTGCAAACCGCTGCGGCGCACGCCGCAGCGGTCGATACCGAGGGTGAGTTCCCCGAAGCTGCCGTCCAAGCGCTCCGAGACTCCGGGCTATTGGGGCTTACGCTGCCGACCGACGTCGGAGGCCTTGGAGCAGGCCCCGTTGAGTTCGCCGCAGTCGCCCAGCAACTGGCCAACGCCTGCGGTTCCACGGCCATGATCTACCTGATGCACATCTCGGCAGCCATGCCGATTGCCTCAAGCCCCCCGAACATCCCCGGCGTAGTCGAGGACCTCGCCAGCGGCGCGGCCCTCGGAACCCTCGCATTCAGCGAGCGCGGATCGCGCAGCCACTTCTGGGCACCTGTCTCAAAGGCTGAGCGCGAGGCAGGGCAGGTCCGACTGCGTGCCGACAAGAGCTGGGTCACTTCTGCCAGCTGGGCCGACACCTACGTCATCAGCACCCTTTCAGCCGACGGCGCTGGACCTACCGACACCGATCTCTACGTGATCGGCCGCGACGCAGAAGGCGTCAAAGTTGCTGCGCCATGGCAAGGCATGGGCCTTCGCGGCAACGCTTCTTCGCCCATGACAATCGACACGCTCGTCGACGAAGACACCCGGATCGGCGAGGCAGGATCCGGCTTCGCGACCATGATGAGTGTCGTCCTGCCCTGGTTCAACCTCGGCAACGCTTCCATCACTCTCGGTCTGGCCCAAGCCGCTTTGGACGCGTCCGTAGGCCATGTCACTGGAGCGCGCCTTGAGCACCTCGATTCACGCCTCGCCGACCTGCCGACGATCCGGGCGCGGATCGGACGCGCCGGCATCATGTTGGCGGCTCAGCAAGAGTACGTACGCGCCACCGCCCGCAAGATCGCTGAACCAGATGACTCCACCATGATGTACGTCCTGGGCGCCCGCGCATCAGCTAACGAGGCAGCGCTCACCATCACAGACGAGGCGATGCGGGTCTGCGGCGGCGCCGCATTCTCCAAACACCTTCCGGTCGAGCGCGCCTTCAGAGATGCTAGAGCAGGCTACGTAATGGCACCCACCGCCGATATCCTCTACGACTTCTACGCCAAGGCCCTCTGTGGAATGGATCTCTTCTGATGCAACCGATCCTCGTCGGTGCTGTCGCTTACACCGCCAACGTCGTGCCCATCTGGGAGGGCATTCGCGACTACTTCCGCGGCTCTGAAGTCGAGATGGACTTCGTGCTCTTCTCCAACTACGAGCGGCAGGTGGAGTCGCTGCTTGCCGGGCACATAGACCTGGCGTGGAACACCAACCTCGCCTACGTGCGGACAGTCGGTCGCACGAACGGCGAGTGCCGAGTGCTCGCTATGCGCGACTCAGACCTCGTCTTCCAGACGGTGTTCGTGGCCCGCAACGGTTCCGACTACAAGAACCTGACTGACCTGAAAGGTTCACGCGTGGCACTGGGGTCACGCGACTCGGGTCAAGCGCGCATCTTGCCTCAGAAGTTCCTGGCCGATGCCGGCCTTGCCGAAGGTGACATTCAGTTGGTCATCTTCGATTCCGATGTGGGCAAGCATGGTGACACCGGACGCAGCGAGCTCGACGCCCTTCGCGCCGTACTCGACGACGAGGCAGACGTCGCCGCCCTCGGCATCACTACCTGGAACCAGCTCACCAAGGCCGGTGAGGTCGGAGTCGAGGCGGTCTGGACCAGCCCGGAGTACTGCCACTGCAACTTCACCGCACTGCCCACCCTCGACGAGGCGCGGGCCGAGAAGTGGGTGTCGCACCTGCTCAAGATGGACTGGGACAACCCCGAACACCGTCAGATCCTGGAGATGGAAGGCCTCAAGAAATGGGTGCGCCCCCAGTTGGACGGCTATGCGTCACTGTTCGAGGCCGTGAAGGAACAGCAGATTCCTGACACCTGGTGACCGTTTCCGACAGCGATCGCGCTCGCTTGGCCATCCGCCTGGTCGAGGCGGTCAATGCTGCGGCCACCGGCACCACGGTGCTGGTTCCGCTGCACCACCCCGACGAGGTTGACGTCGTCAACCAGTGGTGCAAACGCACCGACAACTCCGTGCTCGCCATCCACGACGACGCGGTCGAGGTGTATCGGGGGCGGTTGTCAGACCCCTCCAGCAGTTTGCCAGCTGATCGCATGCCGGGATCACGACTGTGGATGTACACCAACTTTCACTGCAACCTCGCTTGCGACTACTGCTGCGTCTCATCATCGCCTCAGACCGATCCGCGTTCACTCAGTGTCGACACCGTTCGCCGAGCGGTCAACGAGGGCATAGCCACCGGGGTCCGAGAGCTGTATTTGACCGGCGGCGAGCCATTCATGCACCCAGACCTGGCCGAGATAGTCACTGTGTGCACATCGGCTGCACCAACAGTGATGCTGACGAACGGCATGCTCTTTCGCGGCAGCCGGCTGAAGGTGCTGGACGCCATGCCGCGCGACAACCTCATCTTGCAGATCAGCCTCGACTCCCCGACTCCTGACCTGCACGACCTTCACCGCGGCACCGGAAGCTGGCAGCGGGCCGTCGACGGAATCACGACCGCTCGCTCAATGGGGTTCAACGTACGGCTGGCTGCCACCTTGGCGGCCGGTGAGCCGCACCAGGAGGCAGCCCTGAACGCGCTGTGTGAACAGCTCGACCTACGTCCTGAAGACACCGTCGTGCGCCGGATCGCCAAGCAAGGCGTCGCCACCCGAGGCGTGGTGATCTCACGCGGAACCGTGGTGCCCGAGGTCTGCCTGACCGCGACCGGTATCTACTGGCACCCGGTCAGCGCCACCGACCCCGAAATGTGCGTAACGAGTGACATCTTTCCGTTGGAAAAGGCGATCGACGTCATCCGTACCGAGTTCCTCGACTACCGGCGCAAGGGAGACATGCTCGCCGCGGCCTTCCCCTGCGCCTGATCCCGCAGAGAACCGGATTCGAGGTGCTGCGCCACTGAGCCCTCTTGATGAGTGCTGCACGCTGGTGGTATTACCGAATTGATATCAAGAGCACAGACCCTCGCACTGAGTAGCGAATCGCTCTAGGGTCAGCATCACCGACTCGAACGGAAGGACGACACCATGTCCTCGGATGCCCAGTCTTCAGACACAGCTGGCGCCGCGCGCAGCGGCATGGGGACTGGCGGTAACGGATTGGTCTTGGCCAATGACAGATTCGCGCAGGTGGCGATCGTTCTGACGCGCATCACGGTCGCGTTCTTGTGGATCCAGAATACCCGCTGGAAGGTTCCGCCTGACTTTGGCGAGGACGCCGGTCGTGGCCTCTACGCCTACACCAATAATGCGATTGATCACCAGGTGTTCGGTCCCTATGCGACGCTCGTCGACAATGTGATCCTTCCCAACCTCGCATTCTTCGGCTGGATCGTTCTGTTCACAGAAGCGGCCATCGGGGCCACGCTGTTGATGGGCTTCGCGACTCGCCTCATGGGACTCGTCTCCGTCGGCCAGGCCGGCGCAATATTCTTGTCCGTGAGTCAAACCCCCGGCGAGTGGCCTTGGTCCTACTACCTGATGATGGTCGGCGGGCTGGTGCTTGCCGGTGTCGGCGCCGGTCGCGTCCTCGGGTTGGACGCCGTCCTGCGTCCGCGCCTGCTCGCCTCTCATGGTTTGTGGCGACGTTCGGCGGTGGTCACGTGAACACCGAGCAGCACCCGATTTCGCGCGACATTGCCGCTGGCCTTCGGTGGCTGGCCGGTCTGTCACTTCTCAGCGTGATCTTCCTTGCCACCCCGCAGGGCGATGCATATCGCTGGGTCGACATGTCCTGGCCGGCTTTCGCCGTCATCGCCATCGCGGCAATCGGCGGCTTCGTCGCCTCGCAAGGCAACGCCATGGTGGCCCTCGGGTCAGCAGCGATCTGTTTCGCGGCAGCCCTGGTCCAGTTCATCTCCAGCGCCAGCGGTGAACAGGGGATCTTGGGCGGCAACAACTCAACGTGGACATTGCTCGCCGCCTTCGGGCTGGGGTACCTCGTGCTCGCTCTCGTTGACCGCATTCCTTCGGGGCCCAGTGCCAAGTAAGGACAGCGCGCCGATCGGCATCATCGGTGGCAGCGGGCTGTACGAGTTCTTCGACTCTGCAGCCAGCATCACCGTCGATACCCCCTACGGGCCGCCGTCCGCGGCACTGACTCAGGGCGTGGTTCAAGGGCGCAAGGTGGTCTTCCTTCCGCGACACGGAGAACATCACGAGTATCCGCCGCATCTGATCAACTATCGGGCGAATCTCTGGGCACTGGCCTCGCTCGGAGTACAACAAGTACTCGCCCCGTGCGCCGTTGGATCACTGACCCCCACCTTTAGTGCAGGATCGTTCGTGATTCCCGATCAGCTCATCGACCGCACGACTGTGCGCGAGAGAACATTCGTCTCCAACGGCGTGAACCACGTTCCCTTTGCAGATCCCTATTGCCCAGACGGACGCCGTGCGGTCGGCAGGGCCGGCGGCGGCGTGCTAGGCGAACTCCCGCACGCCATCGCGACCATGGTGGTTATCGACGGGCCGCGCTTTTCCAGTCGTGCGGAGTCTCAGTGGCACGTCCAGGCTGGCGGCTCGTTGGTCAACATGACGGGGCAGCCGGAAGCCGGGCTGGCGCGGGAACTCGGCCTCTGTTACACCGCCATCGCCCTTGTAACCGACATGGACGCCGGCATCGACGGTGGTTCTGGGGTTACGCAGGACGAAGCCATCGCCGTCTTCCGGCGCAGCATGGGCACGATGCGCAAGCTCCTTGCCGAAGCGATTGGGCTCATGCCAGAACTCCGCACGTGTGCGTGTGTGCAAGCGCTGGATGGGCTCACACCAGACTGGCTGCCCAATACCGCAGACTAAGCGTCCGCTGCATTACCAAGGCGTCAGTGCGATGTGCGCCAGAACAATTACCACTATCGCCTGGGCACTGAGCCACAGTCTCGCTCGATTTGGCGGGATTGCGGTCACCGCGAACAGTACCCACGTACCGAAGGGGAGCCAGATCCGCTCGACCTCTCCTTTGCTCAGGCCCCCGAGTGTCGCCACGACGACACAAGCTAGTGCTGCGGCCGTCACAAGAGCAGTCGATCCGACCGGGCTTCGCAGCGTTGCTCGGGCAGAAGTCCAGCCCGGCGATACTCGGGTGGACGCCACGACCGCCGCTCCTGAGCGACGAACTCCGACGATCGCCGCCGGTCCGATCGCTAGCGAGAACGCGGCCAGGTTCGCCCACACCCAGTAGCTATAAGGGCGAACGGCACCTATTCCGTCGTAATAGCGGTCAACCACCACCGAATAGCCGTCCAACCACGAAAACCCCGACACGGTGACGACGAGCACGACAACAACGAACCCGAGAACCACCAGGAGGAGAGTGCGCCACCGGCCCCTACTCAGCAGCACCGCGGCACCGATTCCCAGAGCCAGCACCATTCCGTACGACAAATATATCGACAAGCCCATGGCTGAGCCGCCGCAGATTGCTGCGATGTCAGCCCGACGTCCAGTTGTCGTACACGCCAGTGCGATGAGTGCCACTGCCCATGCCACGGTCGCCGCGAACAGCGCGTCTACCGAAACAACCGACCAGATCACTCCCGGTGCCAGCATGCCGAACGGCGCCAGCCGTCGCGCGGCGTCTAGGTCGATGAGAGCTCGAGTTGCAACGAGTAGAGCCACCGACGCGGACGCACCCAGCACCACGATAAGAGCCGCCGCCGGCCCTGGACCGCTAAGTCCGACGCGTTCGAGTAAGACGAAGGGCAGCAGTGCCACCGGTGGGTGGCCGGCCACATGAGTGGGCCAAGCGGTCGCGGAGTCGATAGGAACTGACCGGGTGAACGTCTGGAAGAACACCCCAAGGTCGTCGACTCTCGGTACCGCGGCCAGATAGTCGTAGCGTGAAATCAGCGGCTCGGTGACACCACGGGACCACGGATTGATCCACGCGACCGCCAAACCCCAACCAGCCGTCAGAACCCACGTCATCGGCCACAGCACGGCCCACCGTGCGCGTCGCACCCAACTCACCCCGTAGGTGACCACTACAACGGCAATCAGGGGCGCGAGGACCGTGCCGACACCAAGGTGGAAGTCCCACTTTCCCCGAAGCGGTGGAGCGCCAGCGTTGATCGGCTCACCCGCGCGCAGCAGGTGATACCCGATCAACGTGGAAGCGAGCACCAAGATGCCGACGCCGATCACGAAGGCGACGTCCCACCAGTCAGCTCGCTGCAGGCTTCCGGCGCGACCCCTGCCGAACCGTGAGTCGGCGGCGGTCGATTGGTTCACGTGCTCATCCAATCGCAGGGCAGCCTCTCCCAGTGGGACAACCCGGGCCAACACTCAGCCGCAACCATGACGTACAGCGTTCCCGCAAGGCTAGTGGCGTGCGCTGCGCGGTCAAAGTCGGCAAGATGTGGGAATGATTGATGTTGTTCTGCCCGCGCTCAACGAAGCTGCAGCGCTACCGCTGCTGCTTGCCGCCTTCCCTGCCGGTTACCGCGCCATCGTTGTCGACAACGGCAGCACCGACGGAACAGCTGACATCGCCAGCGCCAACGGAGCCACCGTCGTGCACGAGCCCCGACCCGGATACGGATCTGCCGTGCACGCCGGTGTTGAGGCGGCTACGTCGCCAGTGGTCGCCGTCATGGACGCGGACGGATCTCTCGACCCAGGCGAGCTACCCGAGATGGTTGCTCTGGTGGTCGACGGGCACGCCGACCTCGTCATGGGGCGTCGCCGTCCGACATCGACAGCGGCATGGCCCTGGCACGCCCGTTGGGGTAATCGGTTCCTGGCCTTCCAGCTCAACCGGTCGCTGGGAACGTCCTTGGCCGATATTGGACCGGTCCGGGTGTTCGACCGCACGCGCTACCTAGCCCTCGGGATCCAGGACCGACGCTTCGGCTACCCCTTTGAGACGGTCGTGAGGGCTGCCCATGCCGGCTGGCGTATCCACGAGGTGGATGTGAACTACCACCCGCGAGCCGCCGGCACCACGTCAAAAGTCACCGGGTCAGCTCGTGGAACGTACCGCGCGGTTCGCGACTTCTATCGGGTGCTTCCGTGAGTGACGGCGGTCTGTTCACCGTCCTGGTCGTCGCCAAGGCACCGGTTCCCGGTCTGGCCAAGACCCGACTCTGTCCGCCATTGACCCACGCGGCCGCGGCCGATGTAGCCGCGGCTTCCTTCCTCGACACCCTTCAGTCCGCGTCAGAAGCGGTTGGCCTGGACCGGAGTCGGATCGTTGTGTCCATGACGGGAGACCTCTCCTCGGCGGCTCGGCGCGACGACGTGATGACCGCGCTCGACGGATGCCACCTCGTTGACCAGCGGGGATCGTCCTTCGCACAGCGACTGGTCGGCGCTCATCAAGACGCTGGCGCCCTCGCCAATGGTTCCCCAGTCGTCCAGATCGGCATGGATACCCCACACGTCACCGCTGCCCTGCTGAGCTCGGCCGCAGCTCAACTCTCCGGACCCACCAGCGCCGTTATCGGCGAAGCCATCGACGGGGGCTGGTGGCTTCTGGCTCTGGCCGATCCGAGTGCGGCGGCGGCGCTGGCCCGCGTCCCGATGTCGCGGGCGGATACCGCCCACCTCACCCGAGCAGCATTGCAGTCCACGGGCATCACAGTGTTCGACACGTTTCGGCTCTCTGACTTCGATACGTGGGAGGACGCCGTGGCTGTTGCCACTGAGTATCCGAATCTGGGTTTTGCTGCGTCAGTTCGGGTTCATCAGAAGGCGACAGACCAGCAGGTCAAGCGTTGAGGGCCCAGCGGGGTATGAGTCGTTGACTCAACCCTCCGCTGCCGGGCCCACGACGAAGCCTGCTCTCGCTAGCTCGGCGTAGCTGTCATCGGCCAGCAGTAAGACGCCGTACTTGCCCGGCGGCAACGGCCACGGACCGCCGCTGACAGCCCTGTCAATGGTCGCCGCTCCCCCGACAGTGGCGTCGGTGTACGTCCAGAGCTTGTAGTAAGCCACATTCGGGTCTGCACCCCGTTTGTATATGCCGATCCAGTCCCACTTGTTGCCGGGTGCGTCCTGCCACGTCACGTCGATCGGGTCACCGACGCCGTAGGTGGCGCTGCCGGTGGCGACGTTCGGCTCAGCGCCGACAGCGCGCACCCAGATTGCGTTGCTCGCCACGGTCGTCCCGTCCGAATCCTTGACCGCAACGGTGTACGGACCAGGGGTGAGACTGTTGGTGTCCACAATGGCCGTGCCACCATCGACGACAGTCTGGGCAATGACACTGTTGCCGCTCTCGACACCCGTCACCACGACTGAATCCGGCACCGGCTCGGCGTGCGCAAACACCTCGACGTCGTCGCCCCGTTCCACCAGTCGTTGCGCAGCCGAAACATAGGGCGCGGCCTCGATCAAGGGCACTTCGAGCTCGGCGACCATCGCCCGGTGGTCACTGGGCCATGGGTCTACCGCGATGTCGGTGACGTCAGAACTCTCCTCGCCGACGATCTCTGCGGTATCGACCACAACGCCGGCCGAGACGTACATCTGATCGACCCGGTCAGCAGGCTTGCCGCCGGGACCCGGGTTATACGTTCCGGCTCGTGGCCGACTCGCCGGCCAGGTGAGCCCCTCGTCGGTCGCCGGGTCGGGATAAACAGTCCGGTAGACGTCGGCAAGCCCGATCTCCTGAACGGCGATGGAGACTGGCCACTCGACGGGTATCACCTGGTCGCGTTGTCCCTTAGTTGCGCTCGTCCAGTCCAAGTTCGATGGAGCGTTGAAGTCACCGGTGAGGATGACCGGCGTCCCCTCCCCTTGAAGTCGCTCGGCGGCATCGAGGGCTGGCTGGATCGCCTTGAGCCTCCCCTTCTCACCGGCGATCAGCTCCGCTTCGGACGCACCGGCAGCTGCCTTGTTCGGGCCGTAGGGCGCTGACGGCAGGTGCACGTTGATGACGGCGACTGTACGTCCAGGTTCGACCGCGACCAACACCTCCGGATCACTTGGGTCGGCCGGGGTGATCAGCGGATATTGCGACACGGTCTGCGTGCGTGCGTCGTAGTACTTCCACCCCAGCGCCTTGGCGAGCTTCGGCATCGAGGCGTAGCTCTCTTGGATCGCGACAACATCGGCGTCCGCAGCCTCGATCGCCGCTGGAACGCTGTCGAAGTCGACGACCGTTCCGCCGTACTCGATGTTGAACTGCATGACGCGCAACGGGCTGGTCTCGGTGGCGTCCGGCGCTGGGTCGTCGCTGGTACATCCGGCCAGGCCGAGCGATGCCGCGCTGGCCACGAGGAGCCAGAACCCTTGCAGAGGTCGCTTCACCCGGGCGAGCCTACTCGTTCACTGACTGACCGTTCAGCACAACGCACTAAAGGGGTTGCGTCAACCCAACCCCGGGGGCTGAGGGAGAATCTGGTGTCACGCCCGCTCCCCGGAGGTCAATCGTGCCCACCCATGACGCCCAGCTCTTCATCGCCGGCTCCTACGTCGACGGCGACACCGACGACGTCATCACCGTCCACTCCCCCGTCACCGGTGAGCACCTGGTCGACCTCCCGGTCCCATCCGACGCTCAGGTTGACCAAGCCGTCGACGCGGCTCGCGCCGCTTTCGACCAGTACCGCCACTGGTCGGCGCAAGAGCGCGCCGACCTCTGCCACCGGGTTGCCGATCTCATCGAGGAGAACGCCGACGAGCTCGCTCGGCTGACCACGATCGAACAGGGCAAGCCCCTGCACGCCGAGGCACATGACGATGTCGAGGACACCGTCAGCCTCTTCCGCGTCTCGGCAGAAGACTCGCTGCGCCTCTATGGCGAAACCATCCCCTCCAGCGCGCGCAACAAGCGCATGTTCACCTGGCGGGCACCGATCGGCGTGTGGGCCGGGATCACTCCGTGGAACTTCCCGCTGATGATCGCAGCAGAGTTCATCGGGCCGGCCCTGGCTACTGGCAACGCCATCGTCGCCAAGCCGCCATCGATCACTCCCCTGGCGACCCTCAAGCTCGGCGAACTGCTCGCTGCAGCCGGCGTCCCCGAAGGCCTGGTGTCAATTCTTCCGGGCGAAGGGTCGGTCGGTGAGCGATTGGTCACCCACCCTGGCGTCGACGCGATTGGTTTCGTCGGTTCGTCGGCGACAGCGGAGCGGATCGTCAAGGCTGCAGGACTCAAGCGCTCGATCATCGAGGCGTCCGGCAATGGCCCTGTTGTCGTCCTCGCTGACGCAGACATCGAGAAGGCCGCTGAGGCCGCCGTCTACGGCGCTTACTGGAATGCCGGCCAGGTCTGCTGCGCCACCGAGCGAGTCATCGTCGACGCGTCCATCAAGGACGAGTTCGTCCAAGCAGCGTTGAAGGCTGCCGAGGCGGTCTCGCTCGGCGACCCCTTCGATGAGAAGACCCTGATGGGGCCGCTCTGCAACGAGATGACAGCAGCGAAGATGGACGCCCACGTTGCCGACGCCCTGCAGCAAGGTGCTTCCGTTGTCGCCGGCGGCCACCGTCGCGAGGGACAGCCGACCGACCTCTACTACGAGCTCACCGTGCTCGACGGCGTCACCGAGCAGATGCTCGTCTCACGCGAAGAGTCGTTCGGCCCGATCGTGCCAGTCATCACCGCCAACGGTGACGATGAAGCGTTGCGGATCGCCAACTCCGACTCCCTTGGGCTGCAGGCAGCCGTCTTCACCCAGTCGCTGCAACGGGCCTTCCGGTTCAGCCAGGAAATGAGGGTCGGCTCGGTCGTCGTCAACGACTCGACCGACTACTTTGAGAACGCGCAGCCGTTCGGAGGTGCCGGCGGCACGCGCACTGGCTGGGGCCGCGTCGGTGGTATGGCGCAGATGCGCGACATGACTGACGTCCGCACCACGGTCATCAGCCTCGACTGACATCACACCCCCGGAGGTCTGTCATGTCCTGGTACCTGTATCCGTCTGAACCGCGCCAGCGCCGTTCGACCAGCCCTCGCCGACGCCATCAACAACACCGGATCGTCGGTGCAGGACGGCTTCCAGACGGCGATGTTGTGTCGGGCACTCCGCTCATCGGTGACGACATCGCCGGGGCTTTGGCGGCCACCGGAGGCGCGAGCGGCGGCAACGTCGTCGAGCTGGCGCTGACCGGTGACACGGCTGGGCTCGCTCCAGCTCGGCTACCGGCTGGATAGCCCAACGTCCCGATCCGGCGACAGTGGACATTGGTCACTTGCCACAGAGGGGTCGGCACCACTAGTCAGGGAGATGTCGACCACGAAAGGCGGCTTGCATGGGCCTGCTCACCATGGGTGTCCTCGGAACCTCCGCCAAGGAGAACGAGAGGCGCCTGCCGATCCACCCCTCCCACATTGAGCGGATCGACGAGGACTTGCGGGCGAAGCTCTACCTTGAGCAGGGCTATGGAGAGCGGTACGGCGTTCGCGACAGCCACCTGGCTCCGTTGGTGGGCGGAATGATGACGCACGACGAGATCATCGCGGCATCCGATATCGTGCTGCTCGCCAAGCCAACCCTGGCTGACATTCGCGGGCTCCGCGACGGACAGGTCCTTTGGGGCTGGCCACACTGCGTCCAAGACGCACCACTGACGCAACTAGCCATCGACAAGCGTCTCACCCTTATCGCCTGGGAGGCGATGAACCACTGGACACCGCACGGCACCTTCATCGTGCACGCCTTTCACCTCAACAACGAGATGGCCGGCTACAGCTCGGTGCTACACGCTCTCGCGCTTGCGGGGTCGACCGGTCACTATGGGCGTCAGCTCAACGCTGCCGTGATCGGGTTCGGCAACACTGCGCGCGGTGCCATCACCGCCCTACAGGCCCTTGGCATCCACGACGTCACCGTGCTCACCATGCGCGACATCACCGCAGTCGCTTCGCCAATCCCATCTATGGTTCTCGATCACCTCGACCGCCGAACCGACGACCCCACGCGCACCCAAGTGCTCGTCGACGACGAGTACATCACCGCGGCCGAGTTTCTCGCCGGACACGACATCGTCGTGAACTGTGTCCTGCAGGACACCGATAACCCGCTGATGTTCGTCGATGACGAGGAAGTAGCGCTGTTCCCGGCGGGCTCACTGCTCATTGACGTGTCCTGCGACTTGGGGATGGGCTTCTCCTTCGCCAGCCCGACCACCTTTGAAGAACCGACGTTTACCGTCGGCGACGGCGTCACGTACTACGGCGTCGACCACAGCCCCGCGTACCTATGGAACTCCGCAACCTGGGGTATCAGCGAAGCACTCCTGCCTTACCTGCGAACGGTCATGTCTGGCTCAGAAGCTTGGGATTCCGAGCAGACCATCCAGCGGGCCATCGAGATTCGCAGCGGTGTTGTCCAGAATCCGAAGATCCTGACCTTCCAGCGACGCGCGACCGACCACCCACACCCACACATCGACAACCTCTAGCCCCGCCTACCCGAGCTGCGCCACCCACAGTTCTTCAGCCGGCCACTGACTCGCCCACTCTGCAGAGACGATCTCGTAATAGTCAGGGGACGCTGAGCCGTCCGGCGGATAGAGCTCGCGCAGGGATTCCACACCGAAGCCGTGCCTGCGGAGAACCGCGATCCACTCCCCATGGCTGAGGTGGTGTTCGACTCCACCGCCGGGCCAGGCGACCGGTGAGAGTCCACGTTGCCCGCGCAGCAGCCGTTCACCGGCGACGCCCCCCTCCGCCGGAACACACAGCGTCGACAGCAGACTGTTGATCAGGAAGACAAGTCGTCCCCCCGGACGGAGTAGCCGAGCGGCCTCGCTCACCCAGGCATCCGGCCGGCACCACACACCGGCACCGTGCTCGCTGACGACGAGATCGAAGCCGCCGTCAGCCAAGGGCACGTTCTCGGCGTCTGCCTCGATCAACGGGAAGGCGAGACCAAACTCCTCCTGGCAGCGTCGGGCGGTCTCCAACTGCGCGGGGGTGAGGTCGACGGCCACCGGCCGGGCACCTGCTCGCATCAGCCACGCCGAGAAGTAGGCGCTGCCACAGCCGAGCTCAAGGACATCCAGCTCTGACACATCTCCCAGAACGCCAAGTTCGGTTTCCGGGATGCCGAAGAGCCCCCACCGAATCTGATCGCTAGCCCATTGCCGACGTGCATCCTCGTCGGTGTGCTGAGCGTTGACGAGCGTCCAGATCTCGCGGTTGGTAGCGATGTGGGGCTGCTCGTCGGACACCCGTTGAGCCTGCCACAGCCACGACTGCTTCAGGCGGGCAACGCCGTCGGGTTCCCTAAGCCGTCGCGTTGCCATCGGGAGCGGTGTCCAACCGGTGCAGCCGGTACTCGTACACCGGGCGGTACCGGTCGTAGAGAGTAATCAGAACGCAGAAGAGCAGGACGAAGAAGTTGAGGTCACCAAGGGGGGTCTGGATGTCAACGAGGAGATCCAGGCCTAGCAAGAGCCCGATGTTGACCACCAGTCGCGCCACGAAGGTGGTGAGCACCGACTCGGTGCTGTAGTTGTGGCGCGCGACCCAGAGGCTGATCGCCGCGTTCAGCAGGACGAAAACGCCTACTCCGCCGAAGAGCCGCAGGTTGTCGAGCTCAGTGGTCGGCAGAACTGAGGCAAAGATGATGGAGAGCAACCCGATGAGCAGAGTCTTCTCGAGAGAGGCGATTGACCAGACCTTCCCGTAGCGCGCCATGTAGGCCATGCGCTCACCCGCACTGTCCATCTCCGCTGGGATCGGCGGGGCGACGAACTGCCAGGCGTGGTCTGCTGGATCAAGGCGCGGCCGCACTACGAACCACAGCACCAACAGCGCCGCGATCGACGCGCCAACAATGAGTGGCGCGAACCAAGAGACGTTCTTCCAGGTGTCGGTGAAGTCGAGCTGGGCGATGTGGATCCAGTATTCCTGCGGCAACTTGATGAAGATCCAGATGAAGGCAGCCGCGAGCACCCAGAACTTCATCTGGAAGCGGGGCGTGTTCCAACGAGCCCGGATGCCCTCGTAGGCGATGAAGAAGTACTCAAAGGTGTTAGGGAAGATCAGCAGAATTGCTCGCACCTGTGTCAGTTCGAACGCCACTACCCCGATCTGACGATAGAAGAAGAGGAAACGAGAGACGCCGAAGGCCGACAGATTGACCCAGTTACGCATCGTGGAGATGTAGGCCACGCCGAGATAGAAGACGTCCATGGCCTTGTCGTAGCCCTGGTACCACTCGGGGTGGTAACCGAACCACTGGAAGATGGTCTGGTCCATCCCATCGAGAATTAGACAAGCCACGACCCCCGGAAGCGGGTACCGCAGGATCGTCAGGGGCAAAACGAACCGGGCCAGCAACACGGTGCCGAAGACGACCTCAAACGGCATGAACCTGCTCCTGATCGTCGTTCCGGGCGCTGACCTGACGCCAGGACCCTACCTGCTGACCCGCTCGAAGCCGGCTCTTCCGGGTCGGGCAGGATTAGGGCGTCCGTCAACAGCACGAGGAGATCCCGTGAGCATCCGTCTGGGCGACGAAGCCCCAAACTTCACAGCCGACACCACTGACGGCACGATCGACTTCCACGAGTGGAAGGGCGACTCGTGGGCTGTTCTCTTCAGCCACCCGGCCGACTTCACCCCGGTTTGCACCACCGAGCTGGGACGCACGGCCGGCCTGCAGGATGAGTTCTCCAAGCGCAACGTCAAGACGATTGCGGTATCTGTCGATTCGCTTGACAGCCACAACAGCTGGGCGCCCGACATCAATGACGTCGGCGGCGTTCCGTTGAACTTCCCGATCATCGCCGACCCTGACCGCACGGTCTCGATGAGCTACGACATGATCCACCCAGGCGAGGGTGACAGTTCAACCGTTCGCTCGGTGTTCATCATCGACCCCAAGAACAAGGTGCGGCTGACCTTGACCTACCCCAAGTCGGTTGGCCGTAACTTCGACGAGATCCTTCGTGTGATCGACGCGTTGCAGCTCACCGACTCAGCGCCGGTATCGACACCGGCCGACTGGACGCCCGGCAGCCGGGTGATCGTCGCCCCAACCATGTCGACGGCCGACGCCAAAGCCAGGTTCGCAAATGTCGAAGAGGTCATGCCATACCTGCGTTGGGCCTCGCAGCCCTAGCCACAGCGGCCAACCACTCAGTGAATGGTTAAAGGCCCACCTGCGCTCACCATCGCGGCTACCGTGTGTCGTGGAGGCTTCCATGAGAAAACTTGTCATCGCCACAGCTGTCGCGAGCACGATGGTTCTCGCACCTGCAGCGCACGCCGCGACCTGGACCACGGTCGCCACCCGCACTGCCACGGGCGAGTCCGTCAAGGTCATCGATGTGACGCTCAGCCAACCGCTGGCATTGCGCTTGAAGTCTCGCTCCGAGACTGATGGGGCGGTGGCGTGGGTGGTCAGCTGCTCGGCGGGAACCGACGTCAAAGCGGTGAGCGGTTCGTGGTTCCCGGCCATTGGCCTAGACCTGAAGCGACTGCCGCTCCCCCTGACATCACCTGACGCGTGTCAGGTGATCGTCTCGGTCAATGCCGCTGGCCCAGATCCGCTACGCGTGAGCCTGCAGAAGCAGTAAGCGCAACACGTCTGGCGTTGCCCTCAGGAAATGCCTCAGGAAATGTGGTCGGTCCACTGCCCGCCGTCCCACCAGCGCAGCCGTGCCTCGCCTTTGGGATCGGGGAACCACCCCGGTGGTGCTGCCGCCTGTGTGGCAAGCGGAGGTGCAACGGGCGCCGGGGCTGGGGTTGCTACCGGCCCCGGGACGCTCCACGGATCGGCAACAGGCGCTGCAACCCCACCGGCAGCAACCGCCACCCCGGACGGGCGGCGACTTCGGGCGAACCCGACGATCAGCAGCACCAGACCAATGACGGCTACCAATCCTCCGATGGCCACCAGTCCAAGCCAAGCGAATGCGCTACCGAACGAGCCAGCGATGCTCGGCGCCACGATGATCTGCTGGCCATTTCCCAGCACCTTGATGCGGTGCAATCCGGGCTCGAAGACGGTGAAACGCGCTGCTCCCGTAAACGACTCGTTGTTTCGGTCAACCGTCTCCGTTAGACCCATCGGCTGCACCGGAACCGATGCACCAGATGCGCTAACAACCTCGATGGCGCTCGGCGTGATAGTGACCTGGCCTCCTCGCATGGTGTTCATCGGCTCAGAGCCTCGCGCCACACCCGTGTTCTCGTAGACAACGTAGGTGCCGGCATCCAGGTCAACGGTGAAGTCGGCTGGAGTTGCGCGTACCGGGGCGGTGAAGGTGGCGATCACCTTCGAACCAGCGGTTCCGATGAAGAAGGCGCCACCAGCAATGGCCAGGACAACGCCCAAGATCATCAGGCCTGCCCCCCACCAGATCAGGGCACGACGAGGTTTGGACGTGGCGGGCGTGTCAGTAGTCACCCGCTCATGATGGCAGAGCAGACTGGCCGAATGCAGGTAACTCGAGCCGGCCTTCGATAAACCCCGCGGGTGGCACGCCGAACGGCCGCTCGGCGTGATTGATGCCAAATGTCCCCGCAGCGGACGGCAGCCGGGACAGCGAGCGGAACGTCATTCTCTTTGACGATCTCCCACTTTGGCGATCTCGCCCCGATGCCGCATGGATCCCCAAGTCGCTCGTCAGGCATGAGCGCGCATGCTGGCGGAAATCCGATCCGGCGACATACCTGCTCACCGAGTCGCTGACTACTCATTTCCGAAATGGCTCGAACGCAGCTACGTACACACCGGAGCCGCCGCCGAGCCAGGTCATCGGTTCGATGGCTCGATCTCCAACGTGATGGATGCATGCCACAGTCCGCTGAGCCTGGCTAGGAAATCGATTTTTGTCCATCTCCAGTTGTGGTTGTCGAGCCGTCCGCCCAGACCACGAATCCCGTGATCCCCGGCCTGTCCGACAGCCAGCGCGAGGCGTCCGCGCCCATCACATACGCCGATGTTGCATCGATGTCGGCAACCGTCAGCGAGGCAGCCACAACGGTCACCGATGCAACGCCGACCACCGGGCGGCCCGATCGGGCGTCCACCAGGTGCTCACCACGATGAACTGTCCCGGATGTAGCAACCGCTCCGTTCTGCAGCGGGACCACCGCGATCAGTCGGCTCGGGTCGTGGGGATGCTCGATTCCGATCCGCCATGCAGGGGCGTCGGTGGACGGCGTGCGGCACACCATGTCTCCACCCCCGGAAAGACAGAAGGCCGTATCGTCGAGAAATCGCAGTGGAGCTGAAGCACGCTCGATGGCCCAGCCCTTGACGACGCCGCTGGGGTCGAGATGCCTTACGCCATCGTCTCGAGGACGCCAGATATCGAAGGCAGCGTTGGTCTCCAGCTTCGCCAGGGCGGCCAGTTCGAAGATCTCGGCGACCTCGTCAGGGCAGTCGTCTGGGCCGATCTCGGCGCGTTCGAGTCGGGAAATCACCGAGGACTTTCGGTAGGTGCTGAAAATGGAGTCCAGCCGCCGTAACTCGGCGATGGTGTCGTCCCAAGCGGTTCGCCCCATTCGGCTTCGGGCGTGGCGGCCTCGAATCGCGAGGCTGATGGGAATCCCCATGCAGTGGTCGACGTAGCGGGAGGTACCGGCCGCCGCCAGCTGTTGATGCGCGGTGTCGACGCTCATCACTAGAGACCTACCTGGTCGAGGGCAGCCTGAAGGGACTGGATGTAACCGGTACTTGTGACAGTAGCTCCGCTCACCATGTCGATGTTGGCGCTCTGGGCTTGCATGGCTTCGTCCATCAGAATCGGCAGCGCGTAGCCGTTGATCTGAGCGTCCGTTGAGTTTCCCGTTGGGTACTGGACCGGTGTCACATCCGTGATTGCGCCTGCCTCAACGGTCACCTCAACCTGCACCGGTCCCCACTGTGTCTGAACCGTTGGGCCCGTGACGACACGAGCACCGGAAGAGGACTGTGACTGCCCAGATTCGCCAGCCGGTCGCGAGAGGACACTCGTGCCACCTGGGCTACCAAAGGCACTCGACGTTGACGTGTGGTAACCAAGGAGGAGCACCAGGATTGTCACGGTGCTCAGGAACCAGGTCGTAATGCGTCGCATCGCGTCACCACCCAAACATCTCGACGTGAATCTGGTCCCTGCGTACTCCAGCCTTCCGACACGAGCGAATGACGCTCGTCGTCCAGGCACTCGGCCCACAGATGTAGACGTCACGGGTACTGATGTCCGGCACCCAGTGCCGTAACGCAGTCACGTCGTCTGCTTGGCCCACTCCGTCGCCCAACCACGACGACGATGAGCGCCTCCGCCCTGGCAACCACAGCACGCGCAGGCCACGCTCGCGTGCAAGCACTTCGAGCTCTCGGTGGAAGAGCGGTTCGCCGCTGAATCGGTGGAGCAGGACGGCGTCACCTGGTGCGTAGTGCATCCCCTCTGCCAGAGATCGCAGTGGTGCCACCCCAACACCGGCGCCGATCAGTGCGACGCTGTGCTTCGTCCGAGTGCGGGAGGTTAGGCGTCCGTAAGGGCCTTCGAACATCACCCGAGCACCCGTCCGAATCTGTGGCACCCGGCCACTGTTGTCACCTAGCGACTTCACGGTGATTCGCAGGCTCCGACCATCTGGAGCCGCAGAGAGGGAGTACGGGTTCGCGCGTGACCATCCCCGGCTGCCCAAGAATCGCCAGACACCGAACTCTCCAGCTCGCATGGGCAGTAGATCGAGTCGGCGTCCTGTCATGTATACCGAGAACGTGTCGGGCGACTCCTGCACCACTGTTGTCACGCGAAGCTGGTGCCGGAGGCTGCGCCAGAGAGGCAGCAGGACACGCCAGATCACGATGGAGGCCGAGGCGCTCGCCCACAAAACCCACCAGAAGATCGACGCCGCCCTGGACGAAGTGAACGCCTGACCGGTCCAGAGCTGGTGCGGAAGTGCAAGAGCAACACCAAGGTATGCATAGAGGTGCAGTAGATGCCAAGACTCGTAACGCATCCGAACCCGTGCGGCGCGGACGCTCGTGACGACGCTGAGGATCAGACACCCGGTACCGAAGATGGCGAGCAGCATCCCC
>JBBQAL010000132.1:0-6905 GCA_038316135.1 Candidatus Nanopelagicales bacterium
TGGGAAGCCGGACAAGCCCGGGAAGCCGGACAAGCCCGGGAAGCCGGACAAGCCCGGGAAGCCGGACAAGCCCGGGAAGCCGGACAAGCCCGGGAACAACGGCAACCACAACGGTCACGGCAAGGCTAAGAGCCACGGCAAGGCCAGGGGTCACGCCTGAACGCTCCACCAGAACAACCCGTGAGGGTGTTTCCCTCGGTGCCCGATCAGGCAGAAGATGGGGGGACCGGAGACCCCGGTGGCTCGAGCGGTCGGCGCAGTGATCCTGCTCCAAGGCCGGTAGGAGGAGCTGGATGGCAATTCCGATGCACGCTCCCGACGACACGTTCGTCCAGTTGCTCACGCCTGAGGGCGAGCGGGTGGACAACGTCGACTTCCCACTCGACATCTCCGACGACGAGTTGCGCTCGCTCTACCGAGACCTCGTGCTGGTCCGTCGCGTCGATGCAGAGGCGACGGCGCTGCAGCGCCAAGGTGAGCTCGGCTTGTGGGCACAATTGCTGGGTCAGGAAGCGGCGCAGGTCGGAGCGGGCCGGGCGCTGATCCCCGGCGACATGGCGTTCCCCACCTACCGTGAGCACGGTGTTGCCTGGTGTCGCGATGTCGACCCTTTGACCGTGCTTGGGCTCTTCAGGGGAACGACGAATGGTGGCTGGAATCCCGCGGACCACGGTTTTGCGCTGTACTCGATCGTGATCGGCGACCAGTGCCCGCAGGCTGTCGGCTACGCGATGGGGTTGCAGCACGACGCGGCAGAAAACGCGGCGATGGTCTTCTTCGGCGATGGCGCCAGCAGCCAAGGTGACGTCAACGAGTCGTTCATTTGGGCGAGCGTATTCAACGCACCCGTCGTCTTCTTCTGCCAGAACAACCAATGGGCGATCTCCGAGCCCCTCGAACGACAGACCCGGATACCGCTCTTTCAACGCGCATGGGGTTTCGGTTTCCCGGGAGTCAGGGTCGACGGCAACGACGTCTTGGCTTGCTTGGCCGTTAGCCGGCAGATGCTGCAGCGTGCACGCGACGGAGCCGGACCAGCGCTCATCGAAGCGTTCACTTACCGCATGGGTGCGCACACCACGTCCGACGACCCGACGCGATACCGGCTCGACACCGACGTCGAAGCTTGGCGGCTACGCGACCCGCTTGAGCGAGTGCGATCTTTCCTGCACAAACAGCAGCTGGTCGACGACGCGTTCTTCGCTGAGCTCGACGATGATGCGGAGCGGTTGGCACGGCGTCTGCGCGATGGAGTCCGAGCGCTCCCCGATCCGAGCACGGACGCGATGTTTGCGCACGCATACGCAGAGCCTCACACGTTGGTCGAACGGCAACGCGACGAGCATTCGAGATACCTCGCGGGTTTCGTTGCAGAGGATGCCCGATGACCGAGACTCTCACCATGGCGCGCGCAATCAATGCAGGGCTGCGCTGCGCTCTGGAAGGCGATCCCAAGACTCTGTTGATGGGTGAGGACATCGGACGCTTGGGCGGAGTCTTCCGGGTGACCGATGGCTTGCAAAAAGACTTCGGTGAGCAACGAGTCATCGACACGCCTCTCGCGGAATCTTCGATTCTTGGAGCGGCTATCGGACTGGCGATGCGTGGCTATCGCCCAGTGGTCGAGATTCAGTTCGACGGCTTCGTGTATGTCGCGTTCGACCAGATCGTGAGTCAGCTCGCCAAGATGCACGCACGGTCGGCCGGGCAGGTCAAGATGCCGGTAACGGTGCGGCTGCCGTTTGGTGGCGGTATCGGTGCGGTCGAACATCACAGTGAGTCACCTGAGGCGTACTTCGCGCACACCGCTGGCCTTCGCGTCGTGACGCCATCGAATCCGGTGGACGCGTTCCACCTCGTCCAACAGGCTGTCGCTTCCGATGATCCAGTGATCTTCCTGGAACCGAAGCGTCGCTACTGGGACAAGGCGGAGGTGGACACTGCGGCTGGCCCGACGCTCCCGATGGGGGCGGCACGAGTAGTGCGTAGCGGCGCCGACGTCACGCTGGTCTGCTACGGGCCGATGGTTCGTACCTGCTTGGAAGCGGCAGCGGCGGCGGAGGGCGACGGAACGAGCATTGAGGTGGTTGATCTGCGGTCGCTCGCGCCGCTGGACATGGACACCGTGACGGCGTCCGTTCGTCGGACTGGCCGGTGCGTCATTGCGCAGGAAGCGACGGTCTTCCTCGGTATGGCTGCTGAGATTGCGTCGGCCGTGACCGAGGAGTGCTTCTTCGAACTGGAGTCACCGGTCCTGCGCGTCGGTGGCTTTCACACGCCATATCCGCCCTCGCGCCTGGAGCAGCACTACCTGCCCGACCTCGACCGCGTGCTCGACGCGGTCGACCGGTCCCTGGCGTACTGAGGAGATCAGATGCCCGATGACTTGAAGTTCTGCCTCCCGGACCTTGGCGAGGGCCTGACCGAGGGCGAGGTCTTGCGGTGGTTGGTGGCGGCTGGTGACACTGTGGCGGTCAACCAACCGCTCGTCGAGGTGGAGACCGCAAAGGCGGCGGTCGAGCTGCCATCGCCGTACTCAGGGACCGTTGTCGCGCTGCATGCCGCAGAAGGTGACCTACTGCCCGTCGGTGCACCACTGGTGACGATTGCTGGCGACGAAGACTCCCATGGTGAGCCGGGCAATTCTCCATCGGCCGCTGATTCCCTCGATGCCGCGCCGCAAGAGGGCACTGGCCCCCTTCTGGTCGGCTACGGCGTCACTGAGGCGGCAACGCGTCGTCGACGCCGGGTGGGTGCGCCGAGCCCCCATGGCACCGAGCGGCCTGAGGCCGGTCCCCCTGGCGAGCCAGTCAAGCCCGTGCGGCACGGCGGGCTCGAAGTCGGCCGAGCCGTCGAGGCGAAGTTCGCCGACCTCGATGCATCGGCGGTCACGGCTCGGGCCAAGCCGCCGGTTCGCCGCCTAGCGAAGCAACTGGGCATCGACCTCGCCGGGGTTCGACCTACGGGGCGAGACGGAACGGTGACGCGCGACGACGTCGAAGCTGCCGCGTCGCTGCAGCTGACTGGAATGACGTCGGACGGTGCGGCGCATTCGGTCGACGGTGATCGCCGGGAACCGGTGCGCGGTGTGATGCGTTCCATGGCAGCGGCTATGACCGAGAGCGCCGCGACGATCCCGTCGGTGACTGAGTGGGTTGAGGTCGACGTTACGCGGAGCGCGCGCTTGGTCGATCGGATGAAGGGTCTTCCCGAGTACTCCGACACCAAGGTGACGCCGCTCGTGCTGGTGGCGGCGGCATGTCTGACCGCCCTTCGTCGAGAACAGCGGGTCAACGCGGTGTTTGATGCGGCGGCACAGGAGGTCATCTACCGAGGTGCGGTGCAGCTCGGCGTCGCCGTTGCCAGTGACCGTGGTCTTGTTGTCCCGCATGTGGCTGACGCGGGGGCCCTGACGCTGCATGAGCTCGCGGTAGCGCTAGCGGATGTGGTCTCGCGGGCTCGCTCCGGAGCAGCGACGCCCGCCGATCTCGTCGGAGGAACATTCACTATCACGAACGTGGGGGTGTTCGGTGTTGACGGTGGAACCCCGATGATTACGCCAGGGCAGTCGGCGGTTCTAGCCTTTGGAGCGTGGCGTGACAAGCCATGGGCCGAAAGGGGTCAGTTGGTGGTTCGCACTGCGTCAACATTGTCGCTGTCGTTCGATCATCGTTTCATCGATGGTGCAACGGGATCGCGCTTCCTGCGCGACGTCGCTGACATCCTCGAGGAGCCCGCTCTGCTGTACCTCTGGACCTAGAACAGTCGGCAGGGTGTGGACACCCGGCGGGCTGTTGGCTAGTTGACAGTCAGGGTCTTGGTGCGTGACCAGGAGTCGCCGTAGGCCGGTCCCATGCCGGAGAAGACGCGGTACTTTCCACTGGCCGCAGTGCCGACGGCAAACTTCAGCAGGTAGGCCCCGGTAGCGTCCACGTCAACGCACTTGAGCGAGCCCCAGCCTCCCGTCAACCGCTGCAGGCAAGCCTGGACGCCGGTGAAGAATGCCGGGTCGCCTCCGAGTGTGCCGGTGAACTTCGCCACTGTCCCAGCGGCCACGGTGGTTCCCGGGGCGACCGAGATCGAGATCTTCTTTCGCGCCTCGACGGTCACAACGCGAGTCCACCCACCGACTCCGTTCGCGGGTGTGTAGGTCGCGGAGTATCGAGTGTTCGACGCCGGCGAGAACGTTTGCGCCCATTTGCCATTGGCGTCGGTTGCAACGTTGCTGGTGACGCCTGCGCCAAATGGGTACTCGTCGCGGGTTACCTGGATCTGCGTTCCAGCGATCGGTGCGCCGAGGGCGTCCATGAGCGATCCGTAAACTGCCACGGGCTTACCAGCGGGGACGAGGGCCTTGCTGGCGTTGATGGTCAGGGTGCTGCCGGCCGCCTCGTTGTACCCGATGGGCGTGGAGGACCCGCCACCACTCGGTGGCACGACGACGACGCCGTCAGGGGTGTAGTCGACGGCGTAGACGGCGAAGTAATAGGTGGTCCCTGCGTTCAGGTCGTCAAAGACGACACTGCGGACTGCCGTGTCGTCGACGAAGCGGCCGCGATCGGCGGTGAAGGGCGTGAAGTTTGAGTCGTCGTCGGCGGTCACCCAGTAGGCGTCGAAGACGGCGCCCGGCTCGATGGTCTTCCAGTCAGACCACGTGGCCTCGGCCTTCTTGGTCCCGGCTGGGCTCACCGTGAGACCGGCCGTATTGGCAGGGGCGACCGCAGATGCGACTCCCGTGCCTAACGCCACGGCCAGCAAGCTCGTGGTGGCAAGAACGATGGCAACGCGCTTCACAAAAATCCCCCTGGTACGGCGGCGACGACAACGAAGATGGTGTCTTATGAGGGTAGGCGAGGCCTGATCACGGCGTGACGGCCAGAACGGAAATCACCCGTTCGGCCAGGGTGACGTCTCCCTGCATATCAACCGCTACCGCCTGCAACTGTCGTCGTCCACAGAAGAGCAGCTGCAGCGTCTCGAGCGACAGCGTGACGGTGGCGTCGGGGTGTGGGATGTCGGGGTGTGGGATGTCGGGGTGTGGGGTTCCAGGGGCTGGAGACAGTTCGCCGTGACCCTCGTCATCGACCCGCACGGTCACGGCTGCGTCCGGTTCGCCCGCGATGTGCCAGTTGACCGTTGTTCCCACCGGGGCCTCGGCCTGCCGCGCGACGATCAGTGGCAGAGCCTCGATCATGCGCTGCTGCGATGCCGTTGCAGCTGGGCCAGCCATCCGAGTGGGCCGGCCAGTGGCACGCCGGATGTCCTGCTCGTGTGCCCAGATGTCGAGCGTCCGAGTACCCATGACGCGCGACACCGGTCCGACCATCCCGGCAGGACCGCGCAACTCCGCATTGGAGTCGTCCGGGAGGTGGCTGAGCTGCCGGGTGCGCTCATCGAGCAGGGCAGCGAGCTCGGCCACCAGATCGGCCGGGGGCATCGAGCGCCGCGCCTGGACTCCTACCTCGGTGTATTGCTGGAACGGCGTCTGCACGTGCGGGTAACGGGACCAGTCGTGAATCGGCGATGGCACCGACCGCCCCGCCAGTTCGTCCTCGAGTGCGTTGACGTGCGCGACGTTGTCGAAGACCGACCACCCGTCGAGGTCGGTCGGCCGGTGCCATTCGTCGTCGTTCAACTCACGCGCAAGCAGTAGGACGCCGGACAGTGCATCGAGGTAGGCCGCGATAGCAACATCTCGAGACCATTCCCCCGACGTCTGAACCATCGTGCAACGCTATCGCGGTGACCTCCGTCGTGGCAGGGTGGCGGTATGAAGGTGTCTGCCGTCCAGTTCGAGTTCCTCGAAAGCGAGCCGTTTGAGGCGCGCGTCGAGCGGATGCTGTCGTTTGTTGCCGCCGAGAGCGATGCTGACCTTGTTGTCCTTCCCGAACTATGGCCCAACGGTGGATTCACCTATCTGGCGTGGGACTCGACGGCTCAACCGCTGGACGGCGCTCTGGTGCACCAGCTGCAGGACGCCGCACACACGGCGTCCGTCGTACTGCACGCCGGGTCATTCATCGAGCGCCGCCCCGACGGCGCGTTGACGAACACGGCCCTCGTCATCGACAGCGATGGATCGCTGAACTCGGTCTACCGTAAAATCCATCTCTTCGGCTTCGTCGACGGTGAGCCGAAGTACTTGATGGCCGGCGACAAGATCGTCGTCGCCGAGACGTCCGTCGGACGACTCGGTTTGGCAACCTGCTACGACCTACGCTTTCCCGAGATGTTCCGGCAACTCACCGATGCCGACTCGGAGATCTTCGTCGTCCCGGCAGCCTGGCCAGCACCACGGATTGCGCACTGGTCGGTACTCGCTCGCGCCAGGGCGATCGAGAATCAGCTTCCGCTGGTGGCGGTGAACACCGCAGGCACCCACGGCGGAGTGACGATGGGTGGCGCAAGCCTGGTGGTGGATGCCCTGGGGGCGACCCTCGGCGAAGCTGGTGACGATGAGCAGGTGATTCGGGCTGAGGTTGATCTCGCCCACACCCGTGAATGGCGCGAACGCTTTCCCGCGCTTGGTGACCGCCGCCTGTAGGTCTCGGTGAACCGTTCTGGGCTCTGAGGACGACAGAGGGAGTGAAGGTCTAGCCCAGACGAGCCAGAGGGACGACAGTGTCCAACGTGCCCACCACCGAGCCCGACGATGCAGCGCTGCTGCGTCAGGTAGCCGATGGGGACCGCAGAGCGCTGGAGTTGCTCTATGCCCGTCATGCCGGTTGGTTGCTCATTCGGCTCGGCCGCCGATGTGCTGATCCCGGCCTGGTCGACGAGGTGGTCCAGGACACCTTTGTCGCCGCGTGGCGTGGAGCCAGCAGATACACCGGGCAAGGCGAAGTGGCCGCGTGGATCTGGGGTATCGGAGTTCGCCGGCTCATCGATGCTCTGCGCCGGAAGCC
>JBBQAL010000116.1:0-8511 GCA_038316135.1 Candidatus Nanopelagicales bacterium
CCGACTCTTCTCACTGCTTCATCGTAGGTTTGTCTCCGGGTCTCGCACGCCAGAGGCCGCCGTCGACGGCTTGGAGGTCCGGTGGCGTCCAACGCCGATCGCCCCCCCAGGCGGGCCCCAGTCACCCGATTGGTACGACCCGCCAGCTATGTGGCGGCCGCTTTCCTTGGGTTGGTCGCCGTCGGATCTGTCCTACTTCTTCTGCCTATCTCACGCAGCGGCCCGGGAGGCACGGACGGCGTGACCGCCTTCTTCACCTCGGCGTCTGCCGTCACCGTCACTGGGCTCACCACGGTCAATACCGCCGAGCACTGGTCCGGTTTCGGTGAGGCCGTGATTCTGGTGCTCATCCAAGCCGGTGGCCTCGGAATCTCCACCGGTACGGCAATCGTCGCCGTTGTCGTCTTTCGGCGGCTAGGCCTTCGCGCTCGTCTCTACACGTCGACCGAGAGCGGCAACGTCGCGCTCGGCGAGGTTGGACGCGTCGTACGCGGCGTGGCGATTCTCACCTTCACCGTAGAAGCCGTTCTAACGGTCTTCTTCACGCTTCGATGGTGGATCGGCTACGACTACACCTTTGCCGAAGCGAGTTGGCTCGGCCTGTTCCACGCCGTGTCGGCGTTCAACAACGCTGGCTTTACCCTGTTCACCGACAGCCTGGTTGGATTTTCCAGTGACCCCCTTGTCTTGATGCCGGTGTCGCTGGCAGTCATCCTTGGTGGGATCGGTGTGCCGGTGCTCTACGAATTGAGTCAACGACGACGCGAACGAGGGCCGCTCAGCCTGCACTCACGCGTCACGCTGTGGATGACCGGCTCGTTGCTCATTGGTGCCATGATCGTTCTTGGCCTGACCGAGTGGACCAACCCGGGCACCCTCGGAGACATGTCGGTCTTCGACAAGCTGCTCAACGCGTGGTTCGCAGGCTTGAACCCGAGATCATCGGGATTCAACTCGATCGACTACGCCCAGATGCGTCCGGAGTCATGGCTCATCACCGACATGCTGATGTTCGTCGGCGGCGGCTCGGTCAGCACCGCGGGCGGTATCCGCGTCACGACGCTGGCTGTCCTGCTGCTGGTGATGAAGGCGCAGTCCCGCGGCGATCATGACACCACCGTGGCCGGACGCCGCTTCAGCGGCGCTCTGACCCAACAAGCCCTACTCGTCATTGTCGTCTTCGCGTCGCTCACGATCGGCGGCACGCTGCTGCTGATGGCCCTGAGCGACCTCGATACCGGGCAGGCCCTGTTCGAGGTGATCTCTGCAGTCGCCACCTGTGGCCTCAGCACGGGTGTCACAGCGAACCTCAGTGCACCAGCCGAGGTGCTGCTCGCGTTGCTGATGTTCGTCGGCCGCGTCGGACCGGTCACGCTGGCCACTGCGCTGGCGTTGCGGCAGAGTGACACGAGGTACCGCTACCCGGAGGGACGTGTTCTCCTTGGTTAATCGTCGCCTCACCTCTCCGGTGCTGGTCGTCGGGCTCGGTCGTTTCGGGTCTTCAGTCGCTTTGACCATGGTCGAACGTGGGCGCGAGGTACTCGGAGTTGACTCGTCTGCCGAGCGCGTCCAGCAGCTGTCCGAAAGACTCACGCACGCGATCCAGATCGACACGACTGACGAAGAGGCCCTGCGTCAGATCGGAGCTCCAGAATTTGAGCAAGCCATCGTGGCTATCGGTACCGACATCGAGTCGAGCGCCCTCACCACCAGCCTCCTCGTCGACTTCGGGGTCAAGGAGATCTGGGCGAAGGCCATCTCGCGCGACCATGGCCGGATACTCGAACGCATCGGGGCACATCATGTCGTGTACCCAGAGGCCGACATGGGCGAGCGGGTCGCTCACCTCGTCTCCGGCGCAATGCTCGACTACATCAAGTTCGACGACGGTTTCGCCCTCGCCAAGCTCGAAGTGACCGAACCACTGGGCGACGGGCCTCTTGGTGAACTGAGGCTACGCGCGCGCTACGGGATCACCGTCGTCGGCTACCGTGCGCCTGACGGCGCGTTCACCTATGCCGACCGAGAGACCGTGATTGGCGCCGGTTCCTTGATCGCCATCGCGGGCCGGATCGACGACGTCGACAAGTTCGCCCAGAAGCTCAGCAGTCAGACCTGAGAACCACCGCCACTGACGGGCCTACTCGTGGCCGGACGCGAGCTCGCGACTTCGGTCGCGCGCAGCTTCTAGTGCTGACAAGAACGCCGCACGGACCTTGTGGTCTTCCATCTCGCGGATTGCGGCGATCGTGGTGCCGGCGGGAGACATGACGGCCTCACGCAGCGACTGCGCCGACTCGCCTGAGTCACGCAGCATGACGGCGCTGCCGATCGCGGTCTGGACGATCAGGTCGTGCGCCACCGCTCGCGGCAGACCGAGGAGGATCCCGGCATCAACCATCGCCTCAACCAGATAGAAGAAGTAGGCAGGGCCGCTGCCCGAGAGTGCGGTGACGGCGTCCTGCTGCGACTCGGGAACCCTCAGCGTGCGACCGACCGGTTTCAGCATGCCCTCGGTCAGCTCAAGATGCGTCTCAGTAGCGTGCGTGCCGGCCGAGATGGCGCTCATTGCCTCGTCGACGAGCACCGGGGTGTTCGACATCACCCGAACCACGGGTACGTCGACGGGGATGCGCCGCTCGATGAACGACGTCGTGATTCCGGCGGCAACCGACACCAGCAGCTGGTCCACCGTGACGTACGCGGCGATCTCGTCGAGCAGCGTGCCCATGTCCTGCGGCTTGACGGCGATAACCACCGTGCTCGCCGACTTCACGGCTTCGGTATTGGACATCACCTCGACGCCATAGCGCTCACGCAGCACGTCAGCACGCCCATCGTCGTGGGTCGTCACCAGGAGCCCGGACGCCGGACGCCCGGCCCTGACCATGCCGGAGAGCAGGGCCTCGCCCATCTTTCCGGCACCGAGAATGGCCACTCGGTCGCTCATCGCTCGCTCCTCCGCACAACGTCGGGGCGTTGCCCGACCGTGATCACCTAGCGCTCAAGAATGGCACGGACACCGAGACTGAGGTTGGCCGGACGCTCCGCCATGCGCCGAACGAGGTAGCCATACCACTCGGTCCCATACGGAACGTAGATCCGAACCTTCTCGCCGTCATCGAGCAGCCGACGCTGCTCGTCCCGGCGAACTCCGTAGAGCATTTGGAACTCATAACTGCCTGATGCCCTGTGATATCGACGGGTGAGCGCCTCAGCGATCGAGATGAGCCGATCGTCATGCGTGGCGAACATCGGGTAGCCACCGCCGGCTAGCAAGACCTTCATGCACCGGACGTAGTTGCGGTCCACGTCAGCTCTGGCCTGCAGCGCGACTGACTCCGGTTCGTTGTAGGCACCCTTGCAGAGTCGAATGCGTGAGCCGGCAACGGCTAACTCGCGGCAGTCACCCTCGGTCCTGTGCAAGTAGGCCTGCAGGACCGCACCGGTGTCGGGGAAGTCGGCCCGCAGCGCCGCGAGGGTCGCAAGGGTCAGATCGGTCGTGGTGTGATCCTCCATATCGAGGGTCACCGTTGTTCCAACCTCGGCAGCAGCGGCACAGATCGCCATGGCGTTCTCGGTGGAGACCGCGTCCCCATCGCCTGGCAGAGCCTGACCAACCGCGGAGAGCTTGAGCGAGACCTCCGTGCCAGCGTTGAGCCCAGCATCGGCGAGCCTGGCGAGGATCCGGATGTAGGCGTCCGCCGTCTGGTCTGCCTGCTGCCTATCGAGCGTGTGCTCGCCCAGGTAGTCAAGCGTGACTGTGAAGCCTTCGTCCTGAAGGTCGCCGGTGGCACGAACTGCGTCGTCGTCGGACTCACCAGCGGCGAAGCGGGTGACGATGTCGCCGATCCCGGGTGCCGAGGTCACCGCATGCTTGACGGCCTCGCTACCAGCGAGGGCGAGAAGCGTTCCGCGCACGATCATGGGCTCAGCGTACGACGGCGGTCGTCACGGCGTCCGGCGACGCAGGGTCGCAGCCCCGAGCGCCAAGCCGACGGCCATGAAGATCGCAACGATCCCAACGTTGAGCCAGAAGTCGACAGTCACCGTGCTCGACGCCATGACCTCGGTCATTGCGTCAACCGCGTAGGACATCGGGAGCAGATCTGAGACCCAATTCAGGGCGGTTGGCAGTTCGTCTCGAGGAACGATGATTCCGCAGAGCAGCAGCTGCGGAAAGATGAGCGCCGGCATGAACTGCACCGCTTGAAACTCGGTCTTGGCGAAAGCACTGACAAAGAGCCCAAGGGCTGTGCCGAGCAGTGCATCGACCACAGCCACCACGATCAGCGCCCAGGTCGGTCCCGCAACATCGAGTCCGAAAGGCCCGACCGCCAGGCCAGAGACCACCAGCGCCTGAGCAACACCTAGAAGGCCAAAGGCCAGCGCGTAGCCGAAGACAAAATCGACCTTTGCGATCGGCATCGACAGCAGGCGCTCGAGCGTTCCCGACTCGCGCTCACGTAGCGTCGCAACCGACGTCGTCAAGAACATCACGATCAGCGGGAAGATCCCGAGCAACGGTGGCCCGTACTGGTTGAAGTCCGCGTCGGAGAGCATCCACCCGAGCAGGCCCATTAACACGCAAGGAACGACGAGGATCAACGCAACCGTGCGGTGATCGTGTTGAAGCTGCTGGACGACGCGACGCCCGGTCGCGGCTGTCCGAGCAGCTGTCATGACCCTCCCTCGACGAGCGAGAGGAAGGCCGACTCGATGTCACTGCACCCGGTGGACGCGAGAATGGCCGCGACACTGTCGTGCGCGAGTAGCTGCCCATCGCGCAGCAACATCAAGTCGTCGCAACGGGAAGCCTCGTCCATGACGTGGCTTGACACAAGCAGCGTGAGACCGGCCCTGGCCAGGTCGCCAAACATCGCCCAGAGGTCGCGTCGCAACACTGGGTCGAGCCCGACCGTTGGCTCGTCGAGCACCAAGACCTCGGGGGCACCAAGTAGCGCAACCGCGAGCGAGACTCGAGACCGCTCGCCGCCAGAAAGGCGCCCCACTTGGTCGCCCTCCCGGCCAGCAAGACCCACCTCACCGATGACCCGATCCACGTCACCCTCTGGAGCACCGAGAATGCTGGCGAAGTAGCTGACATTCTGTGCCACCGTCAGGTCGGTGTAGACCGACGCATCCTGCGTCACGTAGGCAACACGGCTGCGCAGTTCTGGGCTGCCCGCTGGTAGTCCAAGCACGGAAACGGTGCCACTCACAACCTGCTGAACTCCGACGATCGATCGGATCAACGTTGTCTTACCGGATCCACTCGGCCCCAAAAGGCCCGTGATGCGCCCGGAGGCCACTTGAGTGGTCAGGCCGGGCAGCACCGCGACCCCACCGCGAACAACCCGAAGGTCTTGGCAGACGACAGCTTGAGCGGCGGCCGTCATCGGTGCTCGGTGTCTGATGGCGGCGTCGCCACACTGCTCGCAAGGTTCAGCCGCGTGAACGCCAGCGCCTCAGCAAGATCATTCTCACGTTCCTCGCGCGTCGTACAGCGGCGTGTGTTGACCTCGAGCACGACGTGCCCGGTGTAATCGATGTCGGCCAGGTGCTCGAGCATCTCAGCACATGGTTGCGCGCCGCGTCCCGGAACCAGGTGCTCATCCTTGGCTGCGCCGGAGCCGTCCCCAAGATGGACATGGGCCAGCCGGTCTCCCAACTTCAGCGCCATGGCCATCGCGTCGTCGCCTGCGACGGACGTGTGCGAGAGGTCCAGAGTCACCGAGGTGTAGTCCTCGTCGGTCGGATCATGGTCGGGCAGGTAAGCCTGGATCTCTCGGTTTCGCGCTCGCCAAGGAAACATGTTCTCGACGGCGAACCGCACGTCCGTCTCGTCATTCATGGCGGCAACGCCTGCGACGAATCCCTTGGCGTACTCACGCTGCCAACGAAAGGGCGGATGCACAACAACCACTGAAGCGCCCAGTTGTTCAGCAGTGCGCTGTGCCGTCTGCAACTTGCCCCATGGTTCGGTCCCCCAGACCCGCTGGGTGATGAGCAGACAAGGGGCATGGATCGCGACGATCGGCAGTTCGTGGTAGTCCGACAGCCGCTTGAGGGCGGACACATCTTGGCTGACCAGGTCGGTCGAGACCATGACCTCGATTCCGTCGTAGCCGAGGCGCGCAGCCATCTCGAACCCCGCCGCTGTCGACTCGGGGTAGACCGAGGCAGTCGACAGCGCAACTCGGGCGCGTGGCACGTGAACCGTTTCGTGTGGGGTCGCCGTCGTCATTGACCCATCCAGTCGAGCCGCCGGAGAATCACGCCCTCACGCAAGGCCCACGGGCAGATCGCCAGGGTGCCGGCGTCGACCGCCTCCATCACCAGCTCGGCCACGATCGCGCCGGCCAGCAACTGAGGCGCCCGCCCTGGTGAGATTCCAGGAAGCTCGGCACGTCGCTTGGCCGACATCCGGGCGAGTCTGGGCACCCAGTCAGCCAACGCGTCGCGGTGCAGATATCGCTCGACGTAGGGGCCGGCCGAACTCGGAACCGCTCCCGTCAGCCGAGCCAGCTGCTTGAACGTCTTCGAGGTCCCCACCACGTGTGACGCCGTGCCGGTGACGTCGAGAACTTCGCGCTGTTCGGCGAGGAGTTGCCGAACATGCTTGCGAAGGTGCTTCACCTCGGAGGCGTCAGGCGGGTCACTGGCAAAGAACGCACGGGTGAGCCGCCCGGCGCCAAGCGGAAGCGAGAACGCGGCGTCCGGCTGTTCGGTGCTGCCGATCCCCACTTCGAGCGATCCGCCCCCGATGTCCAGGACCAGCACGCGGCCGCTGGACCAACCGAACCAACGCCGAACCGCGAGAAAAGTGAGACGAGCCTCCTCGGCTCCGGACAAGACTTCGAGGTCGACACCAGTCGCGCTCCGGACTGCCCGCAGCACGTCGTCACCGTTGGAGGCTTCGCGGACCGCCGACGTCGCAAACGCGAGCATCTCTTCTGCGCCGACTTGTTCGGCGATCTTCGCTGCTTCGCCAACGAAGTCGGTCAGGGCAGTCACTCCGGCGGCATCGATGCCCCCGTCGTCGCGGAGAAACTCTGCTAGGCGCAGCTCGGTCTTGTAGGAGTACGCAGATCGTGGGGCGGCACCATGGTGTGCGTCAACAACCAGCAAGTGAACCGTGTTCGACCCGACGTCGAGAACCCCGAGCCGCACTCCCTCGCCAGTTCCAACCTCCATACCGCTGACGCTACCCGCACCACCGGGCCGTACGCTGACCCTGTGCCTGAAGTGAACCTCAACTTTCCGCGTGCCTGGGTCGATTTCACCGACCCCGTTGACGCAGATCAGGTCTTCCACTGCGACCTCACCTGGCTGACCAGCAACTGGACGTGCATCTTCGGGTCCGGGTGCAAGGGCATCTATGCGGATCGCCCAGACGACGGATGCTGCACCCTCGGTGCGCACTTCTCCGACAAGGCTGACGAGAAGCGCGTCAAGAAGTGGGCCAAAGAACTTGGCCCAGACGACTGGCAGTTCCACGGCACCGAGAAGATCACCGAGAAGGATGAGGACGGCGGCCGCAAGACGCTCGTCGTCGACGGCGCCTGCGTCTTCTTGAACCGTCCAGGCTTCCCCTCCGGCGCGGGATGTTCGTTGCACAAGCTCGCCCTCGACCGCGGCGTCAGCATCGTCACGACCAAGCCAGACGTCTGCTGGCAGCTGCCGATCCGGCGTACCTACCGTCACGTCGACCGTCCCGACGGTACGGAGTACCTCGAGATCATCGTCGGAGAGTACGAGCGGGCCGGTTGGGGACCAGGTGGGCACGACCTCGACTGGTACTGCACCGCCAACACCGAGGCGCACGTCGGCACCCAGCCGGTCTACCTCAGCAACCGCGACGAGCTCGTCGAGTTGATGGGCGAGGCCGCCTACGCCGAGCTCTGTCGGCTCTGCGAGGACCGCCTGGCTGGCGGCAACCGACCAGCCCCGCACCCAGCCACCGTCCAGGCGGCGGCCGCCGAAGCCAAGCCCGCCAAGCCAGCCAAGCCCGCCAAGCCCTAACCTCCACCTCGTCGAGTGCACAGGTGGTTGACGCTCCTGCTCGTCGAGTGCGCAGCTGGTTGACGGTCGGGTTTGCCCGTGTGGGGTCTGGGGAAACAGGTCGGGACTTGTCAGACCCGGGTGGCAGAGTGCAGGGCATGGACTCCTCCACCGCTGGCATCGCGACGGTCAGCATCGCCGAACAGGTTGATCGGCTGCTTGATGCTGCGCCGGCAGCGGCGCAGCTGGGCGATGACCAGTTGCGGGATCGGGTGATCGAGTGTGAGCAAGCCATGGCGATGCTGCAAGCAACTCAAGCGGTAGCGATGGTGCAGATGGGTCGTCGGGCCCAGGTCGCCGACCGAGCCGAGGTCACCGCGTCCGCTGCACCGATGTGGTCAAAACAGTGCCGAGCCGAGTTCGTTCCCGACGAGATCGCCGTGTTGTTGGGGTGCACGAAGATGGCCGCCTCAATCAAGTACGGCACCGCCTGCCACGCGGCTGACC
>JBBQAL010000019.1:0-36651 GCA_038316135.1 Candidatus Nanopelagicales bacterium
CTGGCTCTTCGGCGGAATCGCTGGGTCACGACGCCGCTACGCGTCGACACACGGGCGGCAGGCTGTCATCGACCTGCAGCACGCGATGAACGCCACCGTCGATGAGGTCATTGCGGTGACCCAGCTGGAGGGCATCGAGGCTGACATCGTCAAGGGCGGCACCCTTGAGGTTGCGTATACCCCGGCTCAGCTTGCGCGTCTTCAAGCGTTTGTCGACGAGGAGCACTCCTGGGGCGAGACCGAGCACGTGCTCATCAGCGCTGACGAGTCGACAGCGCGCATCAACGTTGCGAACACCCTTGGCGGGGCCTACAGCCCGCACGGTGCGCGAATCCAGCCGGCGAAACTGGTGCGCGGTCTCTCCGACGTGGTTGAGCGGATGGGCGTCACCATCGCTGAGCAGACCACCGTCACCGCGATCGAGCCGCGCCGCGTCATCACCGACCGTGGCGACGTTGCTGCCGACTTCGTCCTGCGAGCGACCGAGGGCTTCACGGCTGGGATCAAGGGGCTCAAGCGCTCCTGGCTGCCGATGAACTCGTCGATGATCGTGACGGACCCGCTACCCGAGTCAGCCTGGGAGCAGATCGGCTGGACCGGCATGGAGACGCTGGGCGACTTGGCCCATGCCTACTGCTACGTGCAGCGGACTGCTGATGGTCGGATCGCGATCGGCGGACGTGGCGTCCCCTACCGCTACGGATCGCAGACCGACAACGACGGGACGACGCACCCACAGACCATCGAAGCGCTGCGCGAGATTCTGGTGCGGCTCTTTCCCGCCACCGCTTCGGTCCCGATCGCACACGCGTGGTCAGGCGTGCTCGGTGTTCCGCGCGACTGGTGCTCCACTGTCGGCCTCGATAAGGGCACCGGGCTCGGTTGGGCCGGCGGCTACGTCGGACACGGCGTCGCCACCACCAACTTGGCTGGACGCACTCTGCGCGACCTCGTGTTGGGCAACGACACTGATCTGACCGCGCTGCCATGGGTCGGCCGGAAAGTGCGTAGCTGGGAGCCGGAGCCGTTCCGCTGGCTCGGGGTCCAGGCGATGTACGCCACCTACCGTGCCGCCGACAAGCAAGAGCACGGTGGCCGGGCCAGCACATCTCCGTTGGCCAAGGTTGCCGACAAAGTGTCGGGCCGCTTCTAGGTATCGCGAGTGCGTACCTGGTGGACGCTTCAGCTCACCGAGTGCGTTCCCGGGCTCAGCGCGCGTCCCACGCTGCGAGGATCTCTGCCTCCCGTTCCCGGCTCCAGCCGGTGCCGTCCGGGTTCGGGGTGGGCGATGCCCGCTCGTGCTCCAACGTCTCGCGAACGGTGTCGGCGAGCGAGCGAGTGGCGAAGCCGCGTGCCACCGCACGCGCGGGGCTGCAGTTCATTCCGTGGTCGGGCTCTGTTGACGGGTACCAGAGCGGAAGATCAGAGTTGCCGACGCCGTGCTCAATGAGGAAGGCAGGGTCAACCGGGACGATGGCGGTTCCAGCAGGGCCAACGGCGTCGACGATCGTTTGCAACATGTCAGCGAAGGTGAACGGTGGCGGTGGGCTGACGGTGTGAAAGGTTCCCGACTCGCCGCGTTCGAGCAGCTCGAGGATCCACCGCGCCTGGTCGCGGCCATCGATCACCTGGATCCCGTATTCGGGAATATGTGGTGCTAACACTCGGCCGCCATCGGAGATGCGTTTCACCCAGTAGGTGAACCGATGGGTGTAGTCGTGCGGGCCGACGACGTACGTCGGTCGGATTACGATGGCATCGGTGTAGTGCTCGGCTATCGCGCCTTCACAGAGCACCTTGAGGCCGCCGTACGTTTCGCCGTCGACCACCTCGGTGGACGGGTCGTCGAGGCCGGCCAGCGGTGCGTCCTCGTCTGAGTTCGGCGGCATCGGCTCGGAGTAGACCGAGACTGTTGAGATGAAGACGTGTCGCCCTCCCCGTGCGCCGAGGGCCTCGGCCAACTCGTCGACCTGCCGGGGGACGTAGGCGCAGACGTCGATGGTTGCGTCCCAGTGGCCGTCTGCGAGGTTCTCGAGGTCTCGGTCGCGGTCACCGAGGATGTGCTCGGCTTCAGGCACGGCTTCGGCGTTGGTCTTGCCGCGATGGAAGACGGTGACTTGATGCCCCCCCTCGAGCGCGATCTCGGCAATGTGGCGTCCGACGAACTGGGTGCCGCCGATGATCAGCAGGCGCATGAGCCCTCCGTGGTCTCTAGATTCATGGCCAGCCTCGCATACCCTGGCATCCATGGGGAGACGCACGGTAGGACTGACTCTGGCATTAGCTGTTGGCGTGACGCTGTTGGCGGCGCCTGAAGCATCCGGTACCGAGGCATGGGCGGGTGCTGTCTCCCGAGCGACTTCGACTCCCACATCCCTGACCCTTCGGGCAGACGACAAGAAGCTGAGTCCCGGAGACCGGGTCACCTTCAAGGCCCGGCTGCTCGATCAGGGCACCGGTAGCTCGGTTGCTGGCGAGCAGGTGATGCTGCAATGGCAGCGTTCGGGGTCATCGGGGTGGCAGGAGGGCACGACCAAGACCACAGGCCAGGGCGGACGCGTCCAGTGGCGTAATCTCTCGACGACGTACTCGAGTTACTTCCGAGTGGTGTACCTGGGATCGGCAAGTTGGGAATCGTCGGTCAGCCCGTCACGACTGGTGGTCGTGAATCCAGCCGTCGCGGCGGCGCTGAAACGGACGTGGGTGCGGCCGGACGGCACAGTGAAACTCACCGGTCGGGTCAGCCCAGCTTTTGGCGGTGAGCGCGTGAATGTCCAACGCAGCGTCGACGGCCGATGGCGCACCGTCGCTCAGGTTCAGCAGGGTGGCCAGGGCAAGTTTGCGTTCCGGATCGGCGGAATGAACGCCTACGGTCCACAGAGATACCGGGTTTCGCTGGAGGCACGTGACGCTCACCTTGCGGCCGCCAGTGACGTGATGCAGTTGACGACTGTGCGTCTGGTGACGTACCGCATCGAGACACGCGGCAAAGTAGCCGGCGCGCTCGACACGTTCAAGCAGCGCACGGCTGAGATCTTCGCGGACCCGCGCGGCTGGTCTCGCTCTTACGTGCACTTCAAGCGGGTGAAGTCAGGAGGAGGTTTCTCGCTCTTTCTGAGCCAAGCCAAGTTCGTGCCCTCGTTCGGTTCGGTCTGTGCTCGGTACTGGAGCTGCCGCGTCGGTCGAAACGTGATCATCAACGAGAACCGTTGGCGGCACGGCACTCACTACTTCAAGCGCTCCGGCGGCACTATGTCTGAATACCGCGCGATGGTGGTCAACCATGAGACCGGCCACTGGTTTGGGCTTGGCCACGCCACCTGCGGTGGCCGAGGTCAGGCGGCCCCGGTGATGATGCAGCAGTCCAAGGGACTGAATGGGTGCAAACCGAACGCCTGGCCGCTGCCCGGCGAGATCGCCCGGGTCCGCTAGCCGTTTGGAAGACGCAATCGTCGCCTGGACGCCGAAAACGTCTTCGAGTTCATTGAATAGAGGCGATGGTGAGCAGGTCGGCGTAGACCGCGTACGCGGTTTGCGTCAACAGGCCATCGCGCTCGATGATCTCAACGGTTCCGGCAAGCTCGGTCTCCAAGATCAGGCAAGACGACGTGCCGGAGATCCAGTACATGGGGTCCTGACTGCGAACGGGTTCGAGGGTGACACGTGCCGTGACTTCGCCGTCCTCGTTGCGTTGGGCCTCGCCGATGAGCCGAAGTCGCCTGCCGTACGCGACGACCTTGGCAACGTCGTCCTGGCTGAGTTCGGCGATCGAGTCGCGGGCGATCACCTCAGGCGTGATATCGGCGTCGAGTAGGACATTCGCCAGGGCGGCGACCTTCGCCGCTGCGTCGTGCCCCTCGAGGTCGTAGGAGGGGTCGGTCTCGGCGAACCCACCTGCGATCGCATCAGCAACGGCCGACTCTCTCGAAGCCCCCTCAGCCATCGCGTCGAGAATGTAGTTGGTCGTCGAGTTCAGGACGCCGCGGAAGCCCAGCACACGATCGCCTGGCAGACAGAACTCGGCGAGGTTGTAAACAGGGCAGCCGTCCATCGTGACGCCCTCGTGCCGCAGCCTCCGCCCCTCAGTGTCGGCGCGGTCGCGCAGGCGCCGGTAGTCCCAGGCGATTGGGCCCTTGTTCACGGTCACGACGTCAAGGCCGACATCGAAGGCTGCATCAACGTGCGCGATCGCCAGCTGCCCACCGTGCGCGAGTGGCGTCGACTCGACCAGGACGTCGGCACCCGACGCCGCAATGAGATCGACACCGGAGCGCTCGGGCGAGGTGAAGCGGCCTCCTTCGGCGCGAAACGCAGCGATCACCTGAGCGGGAGTCGCACCCTCCGCATCGACCCAGGATCCGTGGCTGCCGGTACCGACGGCGTTGACCAGGAACCGGACGCCGTGCTCGCGCGCCAACACTCCCTCACGGTCGCGCACCAACTCGCAGAACCGCTGCGTGACGTGGCCGAACCCCAAGATGCAGAGCCGGATGTCGCGGACACTGTCCATGGTCAGCCCTTTCCCAGCCAGTCATCGAGGAAGGCCTGCTCCTTGGTGATGAGGTAGTCGAGGTAGCCGCGCACTTGCTGTTCGATCTTGCCGCCGATGAACGGCACCTTGACTTTCACATTCACACTGCACGCATAGCTGCTGCCATCGGTCGTTGACTCGATCGAGTAGTCACCGCCGATAACCGTTGGGGCTGTGCCCAGGTCGGCGCGCCAACTTCCGAGCAACGTTCCCTCGGTGTCCGGAACTGTCGACCAGGTGTCGACCTGGGTGATCTGACCGTCGCCCACGAGGCCCTTGATGGCCGCGGGGATCTTGTCCATCGGCAGCTGGCGCACAGCGGTGATCACCACGCTGTCGTCGGCATGCTCGGTGGTCGGGGCGCCGACGCCTCCGAATCGCTCGCTGCGTGCCGCGAGGTAGTCCAGGTTGGCGAGCGCATCCAAGAGCGCGCTGGGGGAGACCGAGTAGACGTAGGTGTGGGTCATGGAAGCTCCGGTGTCGAGGTGACCTGCAGGCTACCCATTGCCGGCGGTACGGACGTGGCATGACGCCTGGTGGTCGTCAACGACACCAACCGACTGCATGAAGGCGTACATCGTGGTTGGCCCGACGAAGCTCCATCCACGACGTTTGAGGGCCTTGGAGAGCGCCGTGGACTCCCGGGTCTGGGGATGGTCCATGAGCCACTTCTTAGAGACCATCTCGGGACGCGATCCGGGTTCGGGCGCGAACCCCCACACGAAGTCGGCCAGGGATTCACCGCCGTCGTGGAGTTCGGCGCAGCGCCGAGCGTTGTTGATCGTCGACTCGATCTTGCCGCGATGGCGAACGATGCCGGCGTCCTGCACCAGCCGCTCGACGTCGGCGTCGCCAAAGGACGCAACTGCTTCGACATCGAAGCCTGAGAAGGCCGCGCGGAAGTTCTCACGTTTGCGCAGAATCGTCAGCCAGGACAAGCCGGACTGGAAGCCTTCAAGGCAGATTTTCTCAAAGAGCCGGGTGTCGTCGCGAGCCGGGCGGCCCCACTCGGTGTCGTGGTAGGCGCGGTACTCCTCGGTGCTGCCACCCCAGAAGCAGCGGAGCAGGCCGTCCTCGCCGCGGTCGAGCAGGTCGCCGTCGACGAGAGCCTCGGTCACGCGCCTAGTTCAGCACACCGTTCGTGGTGACCAGCGCTGCGACAGCCAGCGCCGCAACCGCGACTGGTGCCAACAGGAGGACAGCATGGTCGCGGAGCAGGGCAACCGCGGCGACCGCGCCAGCACCAGTGGCCACGACTACAGCGACGAGTGTTGACCCCCACAGCGCAAAGAACCACGGGGTTCCCGCTCCGGGTTCGACAAGGTGCTGGGCTACCCAGGCCACCACGGGGGAGGCGATGGCCACGACGGAGGCGATGGTGAAGATGAACACAGCCCACCGTCCGAGCGTGGTGTCCGGAACGACCCAGACGCGGTGTTGGTGTGGGTGGTGCGGGTGCGTGACGTCCTGCATGTTCGGCTCCTCGGGGAAGGGGAGGTCCTCAGACACCCAGAGTGCCCCTTGTCGGGGTCGAGTGCACGCACCCACGCCGTGAGCCGCTCTGATGCTGCCTAGGCTGCTGATGTGAGTGTCTCCCCGAAGCGCCGCCTGCCTCCAGGGCCAGAAGGCCCGGAGATGCTGCGCAACATCGGGCGGATGCGGTCTGCGCCGCCGGTGTTTTTGGCCCAGTGCGCCGAGCGTTATGGGCCGGTCGTGAGGTTCCCGATGCCGCGTAGCGAGGTATGGCTGGTCTCCGATCCGGTGGACGTCCGTCGGGTGCTGCAAGGCAACCACAAGGCCTACGGCAAGCGCACGATCCAGTACGACACGCTTGCGTTGGTCACCGGCACCGGACTCCTCGCGTCCGATGCTGACCTCTGGCGACGGATGCGCCGGGTGATGTCGCCGGGCTTCCATCGCGACCTCATCGCGGCGATGGCGACGTCGGTCCATGAGGTATGCACGGCGTGGGTCGACAGAACAATCCATGGTCAGGTCGAGACCGAGCTCGACCTGGACGCGGCGATGCTCGAGCTCACGCTCGAGATCGTGGCGGCGACACTTCTGGGCGGCAAGCTTGCCGGTCGGGCTGATCACCTGGTGGACGCGGTGATGACCGCGCTGCACGTCGTCGTCGCCAAGGCGCAGCAGCCGCTCCCGATTCCGGCGTCGTGGCCAACGCCGGGACACCGTCGTCTGCGAAGTGCCATGACAGTGTTGGACGCGGCCGTTGACGACGTCATCGCGGTCCGCCGAACTGGCCAGCCGGGGACGGACACGCTGTGGCTGCTGATCACTGCGATGGACGAGGGGATCGCGTCGGCCGCCGAGGTTCGCGACGAGGTGGTCACCTTGATAGTCGCCGGTCACGAGACGGTCGCCGCGACATTGACGTGGACCTGGGTACTGCTTGCCAGACATCCCGAGGCCGAGCAGCGCGTTCACGCCGAGGTCGACTCATGCCCGGAACCGGGGTCTGAAGGTTGGGACGCAGACATCCTTGAGCGGCTGCCCTACACGCGGGCCGTTGTCGATGAATGCCTGCGGCTCTACCCCCCGGCGTGGGTGATCACCCGGCGTAGCCTCGAACCGGACTCACTCGGCGGCTTTGAGCTGCCGACGGGCGCCACGGTGATCGCGTCTCCGTATGCGATTCACCGGGACGCGCGATGGTGGCCAAGCCCAGATCGCTTCGACCCAGGTCGGTTCCTCGGCGAGGCGTCAGCGAGCGAGTCGGGGTCCGGCCCCTTGACCTATCTACCGTTTGGGGCGGGTCCGCGGCTCTGCATCGGCCGCGACCTCGCGTTGATGGAGGCGCCGATGGTGGTCGCGACGCTGGCGCGGGTGCTGCGGGTCAGGCCCGCGTGCCCGACGTCGGTTCGACCGGACTTCGGTGTCACACTCCGGCCCACGGGCGGCCTGCCAACGAAACTGACCCTCCGCGAGACCGGCGGCCGCCGCTAGCAGGAGAAGGTTTGGGACTTCGAACTCGCCAGGTGAGTGGCATCGCCAGCGTAGGTGGTCTTGATCCGGCAGGTGCCGCTGGCCGGGTGCGCGAAGCTAGCGACGTACGTGCTGCTCGCGGACAGAACAGGTGCCTTGGATGCAACCTTGCTGAACACGCCGCCACTCTTGCGGGAGAGGACAACCTTGACCAGCTGCCCCGCCAAATTGGGCGAGACCGACCCCGTTGCCTTCAGCTTCAAGCCGCTGGTGACGCTGAGGGTCGTGGTTGTTGTGGTATTCGACGTACCTGGCAGCACCCAGTCAACGAATCTGCCTGTTGCGCCGAGCGACACCGCATTAGTGCCGTTTGCATCAATCACGAAGACGCCCTGGGTTGCGTCGTCGCTGTAGGCGATCTGTGTTCCATCTGGCGACCATGCCGGCCAAATGCCTGGGTGCAGTGGTGATGGATTTGGGGATCCGCTCGCCGGCATGGAGTAAACGTGGTTGCCGGTGCTGTCCAGACACGTTGGGCCATTTCCGACATCGGTGCCGAGGGTGTACTCATCGCCGTAGAAGGTGATTTGCGTACTGTCAGGTGACCAGTCGGGGTTACCGGCCGTCAGGGTCGGGCGTTGGATGAGACTCACGTCACCGCCGCCGGCTGACGAGACGCTGTGGATTTGACTGAAGCCGATGAAGTAGCTGGAGTCGAGGGGATCGACGCAGCCGTAGTGATCCGCGCTCGAGGTGTAGGCGATCTTCGAACCGTCCGGAGACCAGGTGGGGTTGGACCCGCCGTCTGCCGTCGTGGTGACTTTTGCAGCGCCAGAGCCGTTGGCAGCCATGGTGAAGATCTGACCGACCGGGCCATCCGGCGTCGAGACCACGCGGACGAACGCGAGCTTGGATCCGTCGGCCGACCACGCCGGATCGGAGTCGGTTACCGAATTGTTCGTCAACTGAACGGCGTTTGCTTGCAACGTCGGTGTTGCAGGGATCGAGTAGATCTCGTGGGCAGCCGGACCACCGACAAATGGCCACCACACGAAAGCCACGGTCGATCCGTCCGGCGACAGGGTGGGGTCGACAGCTGTGCCACCGGTCCAGCCGGTCATCAGGTCGGCCTTGTTGGCGCCGGAGCCGTCCATGATCCAGATGTGGTTGCCGTCGTCGAATACGATTCTGTCGGTGGCGGCGGCTGCAGACGTCGACCCGGCAACAAGCCCCGCTCCCAGCGCCACGGTGCTCAACGCCACTGCGAGGGCAGCGGTTCGGTATCTAGCCATGGGGCCTCCAGACGCCGGGGGGTTCGCGCGGCAAGGCTATGCCTGAATCCCACGCTTGTTGGTGGAACGAGGGAGTTGCCGCTGGCCCACCGTGACCCAGGTCACCTCCCCAGCGGTTCCATCATGTGGAGTTGCTCACAAACCCCCTGGTTATGGGGGGTAAATGCGCCAACAGATGGAGGATTTCGTCGTCTTAGGGCACCCTGAGAACCATATCCCGCCGCGTCCCGCTGGAGAGGTCCTGATGACGATTCCCGGTCTTGCCGAAGCACCCACGAAGAACGCCAAGTTGCTGGCCTGGGTCGAGGAGATCGCCACCCTCACCAAGCACGACCGGGTGGTCTGGGCCGACGGTTCGCAGGAGGAGTGGGACCGCCTCACGGCCGAGCTGGTTGCCTCCGGAACGTTCATCCAGCTGAACGAGGAGAAGCGTCCGAACAGCTTCCTGGCCCGCTCGAACCCCAAGGACGTTGCGCGGGTCGAGGACCGCACCTACATCTGCTCCGAGCGCGAGCAGGACGCCGGCCCGACGAACAACTGGATGGCGCCGGAGGAGATGCGTAAGACGCTGCGTCCGATCTTCGACGGCTCGATGCGTGGCCGCACGATGTACGTCGTTCCGTTCAGCATGGGACCGCTGGGTGGAACCATTTCGCAGCTTGGTGTCGAGATCACTGACTCGGCGTACGTCGTCGTCAACATGCGAATCATGACGCGGATGGGTACGGCGGCGCTCGACCTCATTGGCGACAACGGCGATTTCGTTCCCGCCATTCACACCGTTGGCGCACCACTCGCCGACGGCGAGCAGGACGTGGCCTGGCCGTGCAGCGACACCAAATACATCGTGCACTTCCCTGAGACCCGCGAGATCTGGTCGTACGGGTCTGGATACGGCGGCAACGCGCTGCTCGGCAAGAAGTGCTTCGCACTCCGCATCGCGTCCGTGATGGCGCGTGACGAGGGCTGGCTCGCCGAGCACATGCTGATCCTGAAGCTGACCTCGCCCAAGGGGACCACGCACCACATCACGGCGGCGTTCCCGAGCGCGTGTGGCAAGACCAACCTCGCCATGCTGCAGCCGACGATCCCCGGCTGGACTGTCGAGACGGTCGGCGACGACATCGCTTGGATGCGCTTCGGTGACGACGGCCGCCTCTACGCCATCAACCCGGAAGCTGGCTTCTTCGGCGTTGCCCCTGGCACCGGCGCAGACACCAACCAGAATGCGATTGACACGCTCTGGGGTAACAGCATTTTCACCAATGTTGCGCTCACCGACGACGGGGACATTTGGTGGGAGGGCCTCACCGATGAGGCTCCTGCACACCTGATCGATTGGAAGGGCCGCGACTGGACGCCGGCGTCCGACGAGCCGTCGTCGCACCCGAATAGCCGTTTTACCGCTCCGGCCTCCCAGTGCCCGTCGATCGCCGACAGCTGGGAAGACCCGAAGGGCGTCCCCATCGACGCGATCCTCTTCGGCGGACGCCGAGCAACCAACGTGCCGCTGGTCAACGAGTCATTCAGTTGGGAGCACGGCGTCTTTCTCGCCTCGACGGTCTCCAGCGAGAAGACCGCCGCGGCCGAAGGCACCGTCGGAGAGCTGCGCCGTGACCCGTTCGCCATGCTGCCTTTCTGCGGCTACAACATGGCCGATTACTGGGGTCACTGGCTCAAGGTCGGACAGGCCACCGACGCTGGCAAGTTGCCGCGCATCTACCAGGTCAACTGGTTCCGAAAGGACGCCGCCGGCAAGTTCCTGTGGCCAGGGTTCGGCGAGAACAGCCGAGTCCTCGACTGGATCATCCGTCGTCTGGACGGTGACGCCGGGGCAATCGAGACGCCGATCGGGAACCTTCCTGCTGACGGCTCGATGAACCTCGACGGACTCGAGCTGTCCGACGAGCAGACCGCCGAGCTCTTCGCCGTGGAGCCGAAGAACTGGATTGACGAGGCCGAGCTCACCGAGCAGTACTTCGCCAAGTTCGGTGAGCATGTGCCAGCAGCGTTGCGAGGGCAGCTCGACGCGCTCCGCGCTCGCCTGGAGGCGGCTCAGCAAGCCTGAGCTACATCACCGAATCGCGCTCGATCGGACAAGTCATACAGCGCGGCCCTCCGCGACCGCGTCCGAGTTCGCTGCCTGCTGCAGCGATGACCTCGATGCCCTGCTCCTCGAGATAGCGGTTTGTGGTGATGTTGCGTTCGTAGCCGACGACAACGCCGGGAGACAGGGCCAGGAAGTTGTTGCCGTCATCCCACTGTTCGCGTTCGGCCGCCCTGATGTCCTGGGTCACCGCCAGGACGCGAACCTGGTCGATCTCTAGGGCTGCTGCGACCGCGGTCCAGAGGTCGTCGTTCTGCGCGATAGTCAACGATCCGTCGTCCCCGGGCGTGATCGTGTAGCTGCGCATCTCAGGCGGGAGATACCGGTAGGTGATGAAACTGGTGGCGTCCAACATCGTCATGGCAGTGTCGAGGTGCATAAAGGCTCGGGTCTTAGGTAGCTCGACCGCGATCACCCGGTTGACGGCGCCTCCGCTCAGGCTGAAGTAGCTGCGGGCGAGGATCTCTACGCCCTGCGGCGTCGTTCGTTCGCTGAGGCCGATCATCACGGCTCCGTTGCCGATCACCAGGATGTCGCCGCCCTCGCAGGTGGCCGGATCGTGCACCTCGTCGTCGTCGCCGTAATACATGACGATGTCGTCCTTGGCGGCCGCGAACATTGGATGAAAGCGATAGATGAGGCGAGAGTGGATCGCCTCACGCTTGCGTGCGGCTTTCGCCATCGGGTTGACCGAGACACCGCCATAGACCCATGCGGAGTTGTCGCGCTGGAATAGGTGGTTGGGGAGCGGGGTGAGGACAAAGTCTTCGTCGTCGAGCAGACGCCACAGCAGGCTGGGCCACTCCGGGGCCGGGAGGTCCTTCTTGAGGATCCCGCCGATCATGAAGTCGGCCAGTTCTTGTGGCTCGGTGTTGGCAATGAGGTCGCGTAGCGGCGTCACGAGCGTCGGGCCCATCGTCTCCTCGTGCACGACACGTTCGAGGAGGAACTCACGCGCGTCTTCCAGCTGGAGGGCCTCGCCGAGCAGCTCGTTGAAGTAGTGAACCTGAGCGCCGTGTTCGCGCAGCGCGTGCGTGAAGGCATCGTGCTCTTCGATCGCGCGCTCGGCCCAGAGGACGTCGTCGAAGAGCAGGCTGTGGACGTTGCTCGGCGTGAGGCGGGCCAACTCCAAGCCGGGTCGGTGGACGATGACCTGCCGCAGTTGCCCGACCTCGGACTCGACGCGAAACACCATGGAGCCTCCCTCGACTTCGGGGAGCCTACGGGGTCAGGCTGTTTCGGCGGGCTTCTGCTGCTCAGAAACCTTCGCGTGTACCTCGGCCATGTCGAGGTCGCGGACCTTGGTCAGTACCTTCTCCAGTTCAGGAGCCGGCAGGGCACCGGCCTCTCCGAAGACCAGGACCTTCTCGCGGAAGGCGACCAACGTGGGGATTGAGGTGATCCCGAACATGCCAGCCAGCTCCTGCTGGTCCTCGGTGTCGACCTTGGCGAAGACGACGTCGGTGTGTGTCTCGCTGGCGCTTTCGAACACTGGGCCGAAGGCACGGCAGGGGCCGCACCAGGCTGCCCAGAAGTCGATGACGACGATGTCGTTGCCGCCGATCGTCTCGGCGAAGTTCTCTTTGGTCAGGGTCAGGGTGGACACCTGGTCTCCTCCAGTCGACTGCGGCTCAGTTGTTCGATTCAACGATACCCCCTAGGGTATTATTCCATGGAGATCTCACTCAAGACCCGCGTGGCAGCCCCCTTCGACGACGTCGTCATTCGCGCCCGTCGGGCGCTCGCAGACCAGGGCTTCGGCATCCTCACCGAGATCGATGTGCAGGCCACGATGAGGGCCAAAGTCGACGCCGACATCGGCCCCTTTCTCATCCTCGGTGCCTGTAACCCCCCGCTCGCCTACCGAGCCATCAGTGCCCAGGCATCCATCGGCGTCCTACTGCCCTGCAATGTCGTGGTGCGACAGGACGGCGACCAGGTGCTGGTCGAGACAGTCGACCCGATGGGGATGATGAGTGTTGCTGGCGACGATGCAATGGACGCGGTCGCCAGCGAGGCGACCGATCGGCTCAAGGCCGCACTTCAGTCCCTCGAGGACGACTGAGCCCAAAGGGTGGAGCCGGTGATCGTTCTGGGTGAAGATGGTGGCATGGACGAGTCGAACGCACCGGACGCCTGGGTCGAGCAGACTCTGACCGGCCGGCTGCTGGTGGCGTCGCCTGAACTCGGCGACCCACACTTCTCGCGGACCATCGTGCTTCTCGTCGATCATGATGAGAGCGGAGCGCTGGGCGTCGTCCTGAACCGACCGTCCACCACCGACGTCAGTGAGATCTTGCCCGACTGGCATCTCTACGCGACCCCGCCGCAGGTGGTCTTCCAGGGCGGCCCGGTGGGTCGTGACAGTGCGCTCGCGCTTGCCGCGCGAACCGCTGGGCATCGCGAGGACGATGAGCCGTTGGGATTTCGGCACGTCCACGCCGGAATCGGACTGGTCGACCTCGATGCCCCTTCGGAGCTGATCGCTGGAGAGATCGCCTCTATGCGGGTCTTCGCCGGCTACGCGGGCTGGGGGTCAGACCAGCTGGAGGCCGAGATCGATCAAGGGTCTTGGTTCGTGGTCGACGCCGAGCCCGGTGACCTGTCGTCCGATGAGCCCGAGCGCCTGTGGGAGAACGTGCTGCGCAGGCAGCCACCGCGGCTCGCTGTCGTGGCGACGTTTCCCGAAGACCCGTCGCTGAACTGACGGATTAGACTCCTGCACGTGACGACTGACCCACTTGGCCCGGAAACCGACAACGGCGGCCTCGGCACGCTCCTGGACGAGCGCGTGGAGGAGGCCTCCGTCGAGCCCGGCGACCACGAGCGCTTCGCCCACTACGTGCAGAAGGACAAGGTCATGGAGAGTGCGGTCACCGGCACTCCGGTGATTGCCCTCTGCGGCAAGGTGTGGATCCCCAACCGCGACCCACAGAAGTTCCCGGTCTGTCCGGACTGCAAAGATATCTACGAGTCTTTGCCAGGTGGCGGAGGAGACGGAGCGCCGTAGCCCACGCTCGTTGAGTGGGCCGGTGCGCCAAGAAAGTGCTCATCCACAGCACCGTGGCGGTCACCCGATCTGCCCTAGGCACCGCGCCATAATCTCGCCATGCTGTTTTTAACTGTGTCCCGGAGGTCACTTGTGTCGAATCATCTCGCCGCCCGCTTGGGGGCCCGGTTCGTGGCGGTGGGCACGCTGGCGCTCCTCGCCGCCGGGATGGCCGCCGTGGCGCCAGCCGGCACCGGAGCAATCGCCGTCCCGAGCGCTGCTGCGGACTGCTTCGAGCCCCACGCGATGCAGACCGGCGCCAGGGGTAACGGTGAGGTGCGGATCGACCCGAACACCGAGGTACTGCGTGAAGCGCCGATGGTGCAGGCCCGCCTCGCCGCCGGCGATGTGACTATCCCCACCTACATCCACTTCATCACGGCCACTGACCTCAACGAGGATCAACAGCTTGCTCGCCAGCAGCAAGCCACCGATCAGATCAGAGTGCTCAACCGCGCGTACTCGGGGCGCAGCAGCAGCAGCGCCGTGGACACGCCTTTCCGGTTCGCCCTCGCGGCCCCCGCTGACTTCACGACCAACAGCGCTTGGTCGACGATGAAGTACGGCAGCACCGCGGAGCAAGAGGCCAAAACCGCCCTGCGCACTGGTGGACCCGACACGCTCAACATCTACGCCGCCAACATCGGTGGAGGTTTGTTGGGGTGGGCTACCTTCCCGAAGAAGTACAAGCCGAACCCAACAAACGACGGAGTCGTTCTGTTGACTGACTCGATGCCCGGTGGGAACGCTGCGCCGTATAACCGCGGCGACACCGGGACGCACGAGGTGGGCCACTGGCTGGGGCTGTACCACACCTTCCAGGGTGGCTGTACGAAGGCGAACGACCTGGTTGCCGATACTCCGGCTGAGCGCAGGCCCGGCTACGGATGCCCCAGGGGACGTGACTCTTGTCGAGCCGAGGGAGTCGACCCGATCCACAACTTCATGGACTACAGCAACGACCTCTGCATGGATCGCTTCACTGCTGGTCAGTCTGAACGTCTCGCGGGCCAGTGGGTCACCTACCGCTCCACCGTGTGACTTCCTGATCGTGTCCCTACGCTGGTGGGGTGACCACGCCGACTGAGCCAGAGACGACGGGCGTCACTGCTGAAGGACCCCAGCCCGAAGGCGGGCCAGGCAGCATCTTCGGACCTGAGTACCGCGTCCTGACCCTCGGGGTCATCTCGGTCATGACGATCGTTGCCTTTGAGGCGATGGGCGTTATCACCGCGATGCCGACGGCGGCGCGCGAGCTCGACGGGCTTGCCTGGTACGCATGGGGTTCCACCGCGGTCACCGCAGCTGGTCTGTATGCGATGGCGGCGGCAGGGGGGTGGGCCGACCGTCGCGGTCCGGTTCCGCCCCTGGCTAGTGGCCTCGTCGCCTTCGTCATCGGCACCTTGATCTGCGGGTTCGCGCCGACGATGCCGGTGCTGCTGCTCGGCAGAGCCTTTCAGGGCTTGGGCTTTGGCGCTGCGATCGTCGCGCTCTACGTCATCATCGGACGGGCCTACCCCGAGCACTTGAGGCCGCGGGTCTTCACCGCTCTTTCCGGCTCGTGGGTGGTGCCGGGAATCGTTGGTCCACTCGTTGCCGGACTCATCACCGATGCATTCGGATGGCGTTGGGTCTTCTTCGGTGTCCTGCTGCTGTTGATCCCGGTCGGCGCGGTCCTCATCCCGCGGCTACAGGCGATGCACGTCGAGCCGGATCCCGACGCTGACCCAGCCCCGGGGCGCAAGCGACTGGCCCTTCTGGCCGCGGTCGGTGTGGTCCTTCTGCAGGTGGCGGGTCAGCGGCTCGACACGTTTTCACTGGTCCTCGCGCCTGTTGCCGTCGGACTGCTTGCCTATTCGGTTCCTCGATTGCTCCCTCAAGGCACGCTGCGAGCAAAGCGGGGGCTGCCAACGGTTGTGTTGATCCGCGGCGTGTTCGCCGGGTCGTTCTTTGCAGCCGAGTGGTTCGTCCCGCTCATGCTCGTCAACGAACGAGGGCTGTCGTCGGTCTTCGCCGGAGGCTCGTTGTCTGGCGCTGCTCTTGGGTGGTTTCTCGGTAGCTGGATCCAGGGGCGCCCAACCTTGAGGATCACCCGTGATCGGCTGGTGGTAATCGGTGCGGCTTTCACGACGGCCGGCCTGGCTCTTTCGAGCGTCGTCGCTCTGGAGGCTGTGTCGTGGCAAGTGATTGCGCTGACTTGGGCCATCGGCTCGTTCGGCATGGGCATCTTGTACGGCTCGCTCGGCGTTCTGGTCCTGCAGCTCTCGCCCCCTGAAAAACAAGGAGTGAACTCGGCGGCGCTGCAGATCTCGGACTCGCTCGGCGTCATCTTGGCCACCGGGCTCGGCGGGGTCATATTCGCAACGGCGCATGCTCGAGCCGGCCAGGACGGTGGCGTCTACCTCACGATCTTCCTGGTGATGACAGCCATTGCGGCCCTTGGCACCGTCGTGGCTCCCAGGGTGGCACTGCGTGCTGACACTGAGCTGCCTGGTTGATCATGGTCTGACACGCCGAGCGCGGAGGGGTGGCGCCCGAAGCCGCGCTCGATGCCTAGGCTCGGCCCCCCGTGACTACACAAACCCGACCAGCCACCACACCTCTGCGCAGTTGGCAGCGCGCTGCCCTTAGCGAGTGGATGGCCGAACGGCCACGCGACTACCTGATGGTGGCCACCCCCGGGGCAGGAAAGACCACCTTCGCGCTGAAGATTGCGGCCGAGCTGCTGGCTGGCAGGCACGTTCGGGCCATCACGGTTGTGGCACCCACCGAACATCTCAAGCAGCAGTGGGCCGATGCGGCCACCCTGCTCGGCGTTCGCCTTGATCCGCGCTTCACCAACGCTCAAGGCGCGACCGGTCAGGCCTTCGATGGCGTCGTGGTCACCTATGCGCAGGTCGCCTCGCATCCGATGCTGCACCGCGCTCGCACCGAGAACCGTAAGACGCTGGTGATCCTCGATGAGATCCACCATGCCGGCGATGCAATGTCGTGGGGCAGCGCGGTGCGTGAGGCCTTCGAGCCTGCCGCGCATCGGCTGGCCCTCACCGGGACGCCCTTCCGCTCTGATGTGAACGCCATCCCCTTCATTCGGTACGAACCAGATGGGGACGGGTTGCCGCGCAGTTCGTCGGACCGCTCGTATGGGTATGCCGACGCACTGAAGGACGGGGTGGTGCGTCCGGTGCTCTTCCTGGCGTACTCCGGAGAGATGCGGTGGCGTACCCGAGCCGGTGACGAGGTTGCAGCTCGGCTCGGTGAGGACATGGGCCCGGACGCCACTGCCCAAGCCCTGCGAACGGCCCTTGACCCAAAGGGCGAGTGGATCGGTTCGGTTCTCGCCGCGGCTGACCGACGTCTGGACGAAGTTCGCCGCACAGTGCCCGATGCTGGGGGCTTGGTCATCGCCACCGACCATGAGAACGCGCGCCATTACGCCCGGCTACTCAGTCGGATCTGTGGTGAGAAGGTGCCGACGGTTCTTTCCGACGACCCCAGAGCGAGCAGTGTCATTGAGAAGTTTGCAGCATCCTCTGCGCGTTGGCTGGTTGCTGTTCGGATGGTCAGCGAGGGCGTCGACATTCCGCGGCTCGCTGTTGGTGTTTACGCGACCACCACCACAACGCCCCTCTTCTTCGCGCAGGCTGTCGGGCGCTTTGTCCGCGCCAGGCGGCGAGGTGAGACTGCTTCGATCTTCCTGCCAAGCATCCCCACCTTGCTTCAGCACGCTGCTCTGATGGAGGAGGAGCGCGACCACGTTCTTGGCCGGGTGGTTCACGACGAAGACGACCTCTTTGCCGCCGAACGTGATCTGCTCGCTAGGGCAGAGGCTGAACAGAGTGAAGCCGGCTTGGTCGATGGCACGTTTGAGGCTCTTGAGTCGGCTGCGCGTTTTGACCGCGTGGTCTTCGACGGTGGTGAGTTCGGGCACATGACCGAGGCCGGCTCTCAGGAGGAGCACGACTATCTCGGGCTACCGGGTCTGCTCGAACCTGACCAGGTCGCAGTACTCCTCAAGGAGCGTCAGTCACAGCAGGCCAAACGACTCACGGTCGGCACGGCGGCTGCCGCCGCGTCAGCGGTTGACTACCGGTCGGTGGCCGACCTGCGCCGTGAGCTCAATGGCTTGGTGGCTGCCTGGCATCATCGAACCGGCAAGCCCCATGCCGTCATCCACGGCGACCTCAGGGCGGCCTCCGGCGGCCCCCTCGTCCCGCTGGCTGACTCCGACCACCTTCAGGCGCGGATCGACACCCTGCGCGCGTGGGCGGTAGCCCGGCGCTAGGCTTCGGGCCACGTTCACTGGCATGTCAGGTGGGGGACATCTCCACCCAAGAGCCTCGGAGGCCCCATGCGCACCGCCCAATCCTCGCTCCGCTCCGCCGCCGTGGTCGCCGCAACGGTGGCCACTGTTCTGGTGCTCTCGTCGTGCGCCCAGGAGGAGAGCTCGCCAGTCGCCACCCAGACCGGGGGTGACGCATGCGCTGACATCACAACCGTCAAGGATGGCACCCTCACCGTCGGCACCAGCGACCCCGCCTACCCGCCGTACGTGATCGATAACAAGCCGACGAACGGCAAGGGCTTCGAAGCGGCTACGGCCTATGCGGTTGCGAAGGAGATGGGGTTTTCTGCCGACCAAGTCGAGTGGACGTTCGCCAACTTCAGCCAGCTGTTCGCTCCGGGCGACAAGGACTACGACTTCGCGCTGAACCAGATCTCGATCACGCCAAAGCGCGAAACCGCAGTGACGTTCAGCGATCCCTACTACTCGGCATCGAACGGCGTGCTCGTGCTCAACGACAGTCAGTTCGCCGACGCCACAACGCTCGCAGAGCTCCAGGACGCCAAGATCGGCGTCCAAATCGGCACGACCGCCTCCGAGGACGTTCAGACCCAGATCGCCCCCACCCAAGAGGTTGATGTGTTCGACGACACCACCCAGTCGACGCAGGCTCTTGCCAACGGCCAGATCGACGCGATCGTGACCGATCTGCCGACCACCCTCTACCTAGCGGCCGCCAAGGTGCCTGGAACGGTGATCGGGCAACTGCCCCAGCAAGCCGCCGCCGACACTTGGGGGCTGGTGCTGCAGACGGATAACCCGCTAATCACCTGTGTGAATCAGGCGGTGGACTCCATCACCGAGTCCGGCGAGCTGCTCGACATCACCAACAAGTGGATGACCGAGTACTCCGCCGCGCCGGTCCTGAACTGATCTGTCGCGTCGGCGTGGTCTTGTGACAACGACCCCTGACTCGGTGCCGGTCCTCGATCCGGCACGGCTTCAGGCCATCGCGAGACGTCGGCGTCGGGACACCACGGTCTCAACGGTCAGCACTGTCCTGGTGCTGGGCGTATTGATCGTGCTGATCCTCAACTCGCCCGGTTGGCCAGCGGTGAAGCAGTCCTTCTTCAGCGCAGACGATGCCCGCGCTGTGCTGCCTGACATTCTCAAGGGCTTGCGTCTGACGATCATTCTCTTCGTCACAGCCGAGCCGGTGATCCTGTTGGTCGGTCTGTTGCTGGCGGTTATACGAGGCTTGACGGCTCCGGTCTTCACACCGCTGAGGGTCCTTTCGATTGCCTACGCCGACGTCGTTCGGGGCATCCCGACGATCTTGCTCATCTTGATCTTTGGGTTCGGGATCCCGGCTCTCAACCTCCAGGGTCTTACCGACTCCCGCCTCTTCTGGGCCTGGTTCGCCCTCGTCGTCTCGTACTCCGCCTACGTCAGCGAAGTGCTCCGCGCCGGGCTTGAGTCGGTGCATCCGAGTCAACGAGCGGCCGCCCGTGCACTTGGGTTGAACCAGTACCAGAGCTTGCGATACGTCGTGGTTCCGCAGGCCGTCCGTCGAGTGACGCCGCCGCTGCTGAACGACTTCATCGCTCTGCAGAAGGACACGGCGTTGATCGCCATCATCGGGGCGGGTATCGAGATGACGAGGGCCGCGCAGATCTACTCATTGAATGTCTTCAACTTCACTGCGTTGGTTGTCGCGGCCTTCTTCTACGTCCTGCTCACGGTTCCCCTCTCCCGGTGGGCCGACTGGATGGCCGACCGCCAGCGGCGGCGGAGCGCGGCGGCAGGCGGTGCCCTTTGACCGAACCGACGATGACCGAACCGACGATGACGGGGCCGACGCTGCAACTGCAGGGCGTCCACAAAGCCTATGGAGACAACCCTGTGCTACGCGGTGTCTCGCTGGACATTGACGAGCACGAGGTCGTGGCCTTGATCGGTCCCTCCGGGTGTGGCAAGTCCACCCTGTTGCGCTGCATCGACCTGCTCGAGCCGATCGACGCCGGCGCCATCGTTTTGGGGGGCGAAGACATCTCCTGGCCCGGCTACGACGTCAACGCGGCCCGGCGCAACATCGGGATTGTCTTCCAGTCCTTCAACCTCTTTCCGCACCGCAGCGTCCTTGACAACATCACGTTGGCACCGCGCAAGGTACTGGGTCATTCACGCGATGAAGCTGAGACGCAGGCTATGGACCTGTTGACGAGGTTCGGTCTTGCCGACAAGGCCACCGGTTACCCCGACCGGCTTTCCGGCGGACAGCAGCAGCGCGTCGCCATCGTGCGGGCCTTGGCCATGCAGCCGAGGATCATGCTCTTCGACGAGATCACATCGGCGCTCGACCCCGAGTTGGTCGGTGAGGTGCTGGGCGTTATCCGTGACCTCAAGACCGCTGGGCTCACGATGGTTCTTGCCACTCACGAGATGGCCTTCGCTCGCGAAGTAGCCACCCGCGTTGCCTTCTTGGACGGCGGCGAGGTTGCCGAGCTCGGACCACCCGAGCAGGTCCTCTCCGAACCGCAGCAAGAGCGCACCAGGCGTTTCCTGCGGCGAGTGACGGAGGCCGGGCGGCTATGAGTACCCCATCGGCGGAAACCATGCAGGGCATGCTGGGTCGCAGTTTTGGAGCCGCGCTGGGCTTTGGGCTGGTCACGATCGCCCTCGGCGTCATCTTGATGGTCTTCACCGAGCAGTCGGTGGCGTTCTTCGCCGTCATTGTTGGCATCTATCTGATCTTCAGCGGCATCTTCTTGATCGTCGCGAGCTTTTCCGGTGAAACCGGCGGCAGCGGTATCCGGGCGTTGTCGGCCATTGCTGGTCTCTTCTCGGTGCTGCTGGGGATCGTTGCGTTCCGCGGCATCAGCCAGGCCGTGGCGATCCTCGCTCTCCTGATCGGTGTCGGATGGGTGATTCGCGGTATCGCCGAGTTGATCGAGGGGATCGCCAACCCCGGAATGCCAGCACGCGGCTGGGTGATCTTCATCGGAGCATTGAGCCTGATCGCTGGACTTGTTGTCCTTGCCTGGCCGGCAATCAGCCTCAACGCTCTCGTCTGGGTGACCGGGCTCTGGCTCGTTTTCCTCGGCATCGTTGAGATCTTCGCGTCGTTCCAACTTCGCAAGCTCGCCGAGTCCGTCTAAGTCGGGCCTCCTAGTCGTCCTCGCGGCCGCGGGCTGCTCGCTCCAGCAGCGGAGTCGCGCGGTACGGGACGCCGTTGGCCAACACGATCACCATGTTGGATCGCTCGACGCCGTCGATGTCGAGAACGGCGTCCACCACCCGCTGCAGGTCGGCGTTGCTGCGGGCCACAACGCGCACCAACATGTCGCCCGATCCGGAGATCGTGTGCGCCTCCAACACCTCGGGTAGACGGGCCAGCGCCGTCTCGATCGCCCGGTGGCCCCGCTGGCTGATCTCGAGCGTGACGAATGCGCTGACCTCGAAGCCAAGCGCAACCGGGTCCACGTCCGGCCCCCACCCGGTGACGATGCCTTGCGTCTCCAAACGGTCCAACCGGGCTTGCACCGTTCCCCTGGCCACCGAGAGCCGACGGGAGGCTTCGAGAACGCCAATCCGCGGCTCAGCACGGAAGAGGGCCAAGATCCGGGAGTCGAGTGCATCGATCGACGGCTTCATGTCGGTCGACTGTACAGATTGACTACCGTGGCGCCTAGAGGTTGCGCACGGTGATCAGTGCGAGCCATTCTCCGAACCACTTGTGCATCCACACTCAGGCCGTACAGGTCTGCGGCGAAGGAGATCCCGTGACTGTGATCCCAGTGATCCCAGTGATCCCAGTGACCGATGCTGCCGGTCACCAGACCGCTGACGCCTTCCCGATCCAGGGCATGGCCTACGTGCAGTTCACGGTGGGCAACGCGAAGCAGGCCGCACACTTCTACTCAACGGCCTTCGGGATGCAGCGGATCGCCTACCGCGGGCCCGAGACCGGCCAGCGCGACTACGCCGAGTACGTCATGGCGTCCGGCTCCGCTCGCTTCGTTCTCACCGCCGAGGTACACGCCGGAACCTGGGTGGGCGACCGGGTGGCCCGGCACGGCGACGGCGTGGCTGACCTCGCCCTGGAAGTACCGGACGTCGACTATGCCTACCAACACGCGCTCGAGAACGGCGCGACCGGTATCTCTGAGCCGCAGGTGTTCACCGACAAGCACGGCTCGGTCACTCAGGCGGTGATCGCCACCTACGGCGACACCCGCCACACCTTGGTCGACCGGTCGAACTACCGTGGCCCGTTCCTGCCCGGCTTCGTCGCTGCCGAGCCGATCACGAGCCCGCCAGAGCGCCGGGTCTTCACCGCCATCGACCACTGCGTCGGAAACGTCGAGCTGGGACAGATGAACACCTGGGTCGACTTCTACCACCGGGTGATGGGCTTTACGAACATGAAGGAGTTCGTAGGCGACGACATCGCTACCGAGTACTCCGCGCTCATGAGCAAGGTGGTGGCCGACGGGCACCGCAAGGTGAAGTTCCCGATCAACGAGCCAGCAGTCGCCAAACGGAAGAGCCAGATCGACGAGTACCTCGAGTTCTACGGCGGCCCAGGCGTCCAGCATCTGGCGCTCAACACCAACAACATCGTCGCGAGCGTCGACTACATGCGAGGCATGGGTGTTGAGTTTCTGCGTACACCTGACTCGTATTACGACGACCCCGAGCTGCGGGAGCGGATCGGTGAGGTACGCGTGCCGATCGAAGAGCTGAAGCAGCGGGGCATCCTGGTCGACCGCGACGAAGACGGCTATCTGCTGCAGATCTTCACCAAGCCCGTGCAGGACCGCCCGACGGTCTTCTTCGAGCTCATCGAGCGACACGGTTCGCTCGGTTTCGGGAAGGGCAACTTCAAGGCCCTCTTCGAGGCGATCGAACGCGAGCAAGAGATCCGGGGCAACCTCTAGGACGACCGCTAGGGTGAGGCATCCGCATCAGAAGGGATCCTTACGTGGTCCGAAAGCCGATCGTTGTCAGTCTCGCCCTAGTGGCGTCCCTCCTGGTGAGTGCCCTGGGCCTCGGCTCAGCGGCGATGGCCAGGGGAGGGTTCAACCCCGGCGCCGTCGGAATCGGTGATCCGTACGTTCCTAATGAGGGCAATGGCGGCTATCAGGTCAGGCGCTACGACCTCGACCTCCGGTTCAACCCTGACACCGACCGTCTGCAGGGTGTTGCGACGATCGAGGCGACAGCAACGCAGTCATTATCGGCGTTCAACCTCGATCTCTACGGCCTAGTCGTCGACTCGGCCACCGTCGACGGAGTCGCCGCGACGGTCAGCCGGGCTCCTCGCGAAATGACTGTGACGCCAACCGTCGGCATCACCAATGGAGACCGCTTCACTGTTGTTGTCACGTACGCCGGCAAGCCAGAAATCCTCAACGATCCAGATCTGGGCAAGTCCGGCTGGTTCAACACCACCGATGGCGCAACCATCGTGGGTGAACCTGAGGCCGGGATGTTCTGGTTCCCGGTCAATGAGCATCCCAGTGACAAGGCCAAGATCTGCACCAAGATCGCTGTGCCTCAGGGGTTGCAGGCAGTTTCCAACGGGCTGCCAGCAGGTAAGCCGGTCACCCGAAACGGCTGGACCACCTTCAAGTGGTGTGCCGAGGACCCGATGGCCTCGTACCTGGCGACGTTGTCGATTGGCAAGTGGCGCTTCGACCGAACGCGTACCAGCTCGGGTATCCCGGTGCTCAACTACGTGGATCGAGGCTTTCCGAAGAGCGCTGACCGCGTGCTGGGTCGTACTCCGGAGATCATTGACTTCTTTGAGTCCAAGTTCGGCCGGTACCCCTTCGAGGCCGCCGGTGGCATTGTCGACAACTATGTGAGCTACTACGCGCTGGAGAACCAGACGCGTCCCACCTACGACAAGACGCTCGTTGGTTGGCGGGGATTCACTCCGACGGTGGCCCACGAACTTTCGCATCAATGGTACGGAGACAGTGTCGCCCTCGAGCGCTGGCGCGACATTTGGCTCAACGAAGGTTTCGCAACCTACGCCGAGTGGCTGTGGGTCGAGCACGATGGCGGGCCTACCATGGCTGATCAGTTCGACAGCGCTTACTCGCGGCCGAGCGACAGCCCCTTCTGGACGTTGAACGTGTCAGACCCTGGATACGCCAATCTCTTCAACGGGCCCGTCTACGTGCGCGGCGGGATGACTCTTTATGCCCTGCGACTCAAGGTGGGAGCGCCGACTCTCAACAAGATCCTGCAGCAGTGGGCGCACCGATACGCCAACAGCAACGCGCGTACCGGCGACTTCAAGCGCCTTGCTGAGCGCATCTCGGGGCGCTCGCTGGACGCGTTCTTCACCGAATGGGTGGTGGATGGCGTCAAGCCGGCCGATCCTCGCTAGCGGGCGGCGAGAACGGTCCCGGTCACTTCGCCGAGGCCAACTCGCCGGCCGTCGGGCCCCGGCGCCCATCCACTGATCGTGACGGTGTCGCCGTCCTCGAGGAACGTGCGTTCGCTGCCGTCGTCGAGGGTAAAGGGCTCGCGTCCGCCCCAGCTGAGCTCGAGGAGCGAGCCGCGCTGGTGGCGTTCGGGCCCCGTCACGGTTCCGGACGCGAAGAGATCACCACTGCGCAGCGATGCCCCGTTGACGGTCAGGTGTGCCATCTGCTGACCCGGTGACCAGTACTGGGTGGCGAAGGGCGGCTCGCTCACGAGCGTGCCGTTGAGGGTGACCGATAGGCGCAGGTCGAGGCACCATGGGTCGTCGTCGCGCAGGTAGTCGAGCACGGGAGGGTCCTGGGCTGCGAGCGGACACCGTGCCGGCGCCAGCGCATCCAATGGAGTGACCCACGGCGAGATTGAGGTGGCGAACGACTTGCCGAGGAATGGCCCGAGCGGCACGTACTCCCACGCCTGGATGTCTCGCGCCGACCAGTCATTGACCAGGACCACTCCAAAGACGTGGTCGGTCAGTGATCCGGCGTGGACGGGGGACCCGAGCGTGCTTGGCGTTCCGACCACGAACCCGACCTCGGCCTCGATATCGAGCCGAGCTGACGGCCCGAACGACGGTTCGGCCGCATCGCGCGGCTTGCGCTGACCATGTGGGCGGACGACGTCGGTACCACTGACCACCACGGTGCCGGACCGACCGTGGTACCCGATCGGGAGGTGCTTCCAGTTCTCCGGAAGGGCGGGGGAGTCGGGTCGGAAGATCGCACCGACGTTGCGAGCGTGTTGCTCAGACGAGTAGAAGTCGACGTAGTCGGCCACCTCGAACGGCAGCACCAGGCGTGCTGTGCTCACCGGGTGCAGGTGTGGCGCAACGCGCTCACGGTAAGTGTCGTCGCTGAGCCACGTGGTCAGTGTCGCCCGAAGCTCACGCCAAACCGGCCGTCCGGCGGCGAGCACATGGTTCAAAGTCCCGGTGGTGAGCAGGGCGCTGATGTCGTCGCGGGCGAGCCCAGAAAGACCAATGGCGTTGAGGTCGAGCAACTGGTCGCCGATTCGGGTGACGGTGTGTGGCGCACTCTCGCCGGGAAGGACCGCCACCCCCATCGGCAGAACGGCTGCTGAGTAATCGGAACCGTCCGCTCCCTCGACCCAAGAACTGGTCATGACTCCTCCACCACCCCGTAGCGCACCAGCTCTTGGTAGGGCTCGTCGATGCTGCAGGAGCCCAACGACTTGAAGTGTCGCCGAATGACTCCGGCGTCGACGATGAGTAGCTGAGCAAGTAGATGGTCAGCATCAGCGGAGGCCAGAAGCTGGACAAGATCGAGGTCGTCGGCCCCTTCGGTTGCCGCCGCTGTGGCCGCCAGGACGTTGAGGAGGCCGTGGTGCCGCTGATCGCTTGCCGCGTCGTAGGTGGGCAATGCGTGGTGCAGTCCGCCGGTGAGCTTGAACGGGACCCGAAGCCGCACCGCCGCACCGATAGCGGTAGCCAGCTGTTGGTTTGATGGAACTTCGTAGGGGCCGGTGCGGAACTTGGCCCGCTCGGCACCATCGTCGGCCAGGACGGCAAGTCCGGCTGGCGCCTCGGCAATGGGCAACTCGACGTACGTAGGAACGGTGAACGCCAAGGAACCGAGCAGGTTGCCCACTGACTCGCTGATCGCGCGGTCCGCCGGCGCGCGAAGCTCGACGTGCTGCACGGTGATCCACGTGTCGTTCTCGAGGGAGTCGCGTGCGGCCACAAGCCCTTCCAGGCCGGTGTCGCCAACGATGGCAACGTCGAGCATGCGAAGGGGGTCTGCGTGCGTCCTTAGCGTGTCTACGGCGGATGCTGGAATCAGCAATGGACCGACAATCTCCTGCTGGTCTGTCTCAAAGCGGTCGTAGTACCCCGCGACGGCGTCGTCGACAGACGCATTACCCGGCGGGAAGACGGCTGCATCGTCAATCAGGGAAAGCGCGAGACCGTTGATACTTGACACGGTCGCGACGTTATCGGAAAGTCGAGAGCGCCCCCATACCTGGGAGCCCCAGCGATGGAGGACGAGTGCCGCACTACCGGACCGTCGGCGATATCCCTCGGAAGCGGCACACCCAGTTCCGTCGACCGGATGGCGGTCTCTACGCCGAAGAGCTCATGGGTCAGGAGGGCTTCTCCAGCGAGTCAGCGTTGCTCTACCACCAGCACCTTCCGACAGCGGTGCGGGCGATCGAGGTGTGGTCGGATCCGGCTGGTGAGTTACGGCCGAACCACCCGCTCACACCGAGACACATACGGGCCCACAAGATCTCCGCCGACCCCTCTGACGATGCCGTCACGGCACGCAAGCTGATGTTCGGCAACGCCGACGTACGGGTCTCGTACTGCGTGGCGAGCGTGGGGTCCCCGCTCTACCGGAATGGCACGGGTGACGAGTTGCTGTATGTCGAGTCGGGGGCCGGTGTCGTCGAGACGGTCTTCGGGCGCCTCTCGGTTGGGCTCGGCGACTACGTGGTGATTCCTACCTCGACCACCTACCGGGTCGTACCAGCGGCGGGTGACCCGCTGCGCCTACTGGTTGTCGAGGCGAGTGGGCACGTTGGCGCGCCGAGTCGGTACCTGTCCAAGCGCGGTCAGTTTCTCGAGCATGCACCGTTCTGTGAACGCGACTTGCGCGTTCCTGACGCTCCCCTCCTCGAAGAGGGCGAGGACGTTGAGGTGCTGGTTCGCACGCGCGGTGGGATGTCGCGGTTTGTCTACTCCCTCCACCCCTTCGATGTCGTCGGGTGGGACGGTGGGCTGTATCCGTACGCGCTCAACATCGTTGACTTCGAGCCGATCACCGGTCGGATCCACCAGCCGCCCACTGTTCACCAGACATTTGCGGGGCCCAACTTCGTCGTCTGCTCATTCGTCCCGCGCAAACTCGACTACCACCCGGATGCAATCCCGACCCCGTACAACCACGCCAACGTTGACTCCGACGAGGTGCTCTTTTACGTGGGCGGTGAGTTCACCAGCCGGCGTGGTTCTGGAATCGGTCAGGGGTCACTCACTCTGCACCCGAGTGGATGTACGCACGGCCCCCAGCCGGGCGCAGTGGAGGCCAGTCTTGGGGTTGAGTCCACTGACGAGACAGCGGTGATGGTCGATACCTTCCGCCCGCTCGACATCGGGCCAGCGGCGATCGAAGCAGATGACCCCGACTACGCCTGGAGCTGGGCTCCGCGCACCGAGGGGTAGCCTGTCGAGCCAGACGAGTGGGGGTGACGGCGAGGGTGTTGGCTTACTCGAGAACGAGAACGGTGCTGACCGGGCTTCTAGCTCTCCTGGTGGCACTGCCACTGCTGATCCTGGTCCTGCCATCGACCGATGCGGCAACGTCGAACGAGGCGGCGCTGTCGCCCACTACGACGGTTGGTCTCTCGCCGCTGTCGGAGCGGCGCGTGGTGACGGGGTGGATCTCGCACCACGATTTCAGCGCCGGAATCGCTTCTGTGGTGGCACACCCGGACGTCGTCTCGGAGATCTCACCCTTCTGGTACCGGGCCACCACGTCCTCGCAGGTTCTGCCGCAGAGCGACAACGCGCTATCAGAGAGCACCTTGATCAGCGGCATTGACGATCTACATACGACCGGCATCGCCGCTCTGCCGACCATCAACGACGAGGGCTTCAACGCTAGTCAAATGGCGAGGCTGCTGCGAGACGCCGATCGCCGGTCAGCACTCATTGACGCGATTGTTGCCATGGTGGCGCGTACCGGTGCCGACGGTGCCGACATTGACTTCGAGAATATGAACTTCGGCAATGTTGGCGCCGACCGCACCGCGGTCAAGAAGTTCTTCCCGATCTTCCTCGACAAGCTCCGCAATCGCCTCCATGCCACGGGTGCACTGCTGTCCGTGGCAGTTCCAGCGCGTCGTTCGGCCTCCGACCCCAACTGGGAGGTGTTCGACTACGGCGCAATCGGCCGCAGCGTTGATCGAGTCCGAGTCATGACCTACGACTACAGCACCAAGGACACACCTCCAGGCCCGATTGGTCCACTCGACTGGACCCGCGACGTCATCAAGTACGCAAAGTCTGAGTTCAAAGGCGTGCCGCTCTCGATCGGGGTTCCCCAGTACGGGCAGAACTGGTACATCAAGACGCTCAAGGGAACCTGCCCAGACGCTGCCAAGGGAACGGTTGCGCCGACGGCGCAGCAGGCTCTGGGGCTGAAGGACACGTACAACGCCACTGCTGTGTGGAGCGACAAGGCCGGCGAGTACCACTTTGACTACCGGCGTCCTTATCCCGAGTACGGCAACTGCGTTGTCATGCGCCGGGTCTGGTTCGGCGAAGGACGCTCGGCGCTGACCCGTTTGCAACTCGCTCAGCAACTGGGAGTCCAGGGCATCGCTGTCTGGCGCCTTGGAGTCGAAGACCCGACGTTGTGGAGGAAGGCCGAGACCTTTGCCACGAGCATTTCCCCCGCACCGGCTCGCTCGTCCATCGCCGCTCCCGCATCGGTGGATTATGGGACAGGATTCTCTCTCGAAGGGAGGTTCTCGGTCTCGGGTCTACCCATTGCTGGGCAAGAGGTGACCGTCCTTCGGCGCGTTCCGGGCAAGGCCTGGTCTGAGGCCGGAGTGGCGACCACCCTTGCTGACGGCACGGTGTCGATCCCTAAAACTGCGGACCGCACCTTCGAGTGGCGCTTGCGACTTGCATCCAACTGGGACTGGGCCCCCACACTCACGCCGGTGGCCAGGGTCTCGGTTCGGCACGTGGTCAGCTCGGCGGTAGCTCCGCCCGTCGTCGCCCCAGGCGAGACCTTCGTAGTGACGGGGACGGTCGCTCCGGCAGAAGTGGGCACCAGCGTCACGCTCCAGAAACGCGTGAGCGGGCGGTGGGTGAGCGTCATTTCCAGGAAGACGGCCGTAGATGGCTCGTTCACACTCAAGGGGAGCTTCCAGAGCGTCGAGGTACACCAGGTACACGTGGTGGCTGCCGCGGACTCAAAGCACTCAGCAGGGTCCAGCGCCACCATGACCGTCACCGTGGAGTGAGGACGTTTCCCTGTGAGAGGTCTGCGTGGCATCGGCGTGCCCCTCGTCGCCTGCCTGGCGGCCGCATCCATGCTGGCTGTCATGGTGCCCGGTCAGGCCGGTGCGGCAGATCCTCCGCCACCGAAGAAGTTCGTCACCGGCTGGCTGCCCTACTGGAACACCGCTGACGCCACTCAGTCGGTCGTCAGCCACGCAAATCTCTTTCAAGACGCATCTCCGTTCGTCTTCGACGCCAACTCCAAGACCGACATTGCCCTGACCGCGAGTACCGACGAGTGGCGGCATATGCGTCGGTCGCTGAACGGTGCCGGAGTGGCGAACATCCCGACTGTCGCGACTGAACTGACCGCTGACCAGTTCGCATGGATCATCAAGAACCCCGATCGTCGGGCAGCGCACGCGCGCGCACTTGCCAAACTGGTTGATCGCTACAACCTCGATGGCATCGACCTCGACTACGAGTCGATCAACTTCGGTTCGTCCTCAGCGAAGGCCACGGTGCGGAAGTACTACCCGGCGCTGCTTCGGGATCTCAACGCCAGACTCGATCGGCTCGGCGCAGTCACCTCGGTGACCGTTGCCGCCCGCACATCGAGAACCGACCCGAACTGGTCGGTGTACAACTACCCCGCACTGGGTCGGCAGGCTGACCGGGTGCGGATCATGACGTACGACTTCCACTGGAGCGGCGGGTCGCCCGGGCCCATCGCCCCCAAGTGGTGGGTGAACGATGTTGCCTCGTATGCATCGCGAGCGATTGCTCCCCGGAAGATCTCGATGGGGATGCCCGCCTACGGCCGGGACTGGTTCGTCAAGACCGTCTCGGGCCGCTGCCCCTCCATCGCACGCACAACGGTCTCGCGGAGCACGCGCCAGATGTGGGCATTCGCCGAGACGGTGGGCAAAGCCCCCAAGTGGCAGCAGCACGGCACCAGCCGTCGCTTCACCTATGTGCGCAAGTACTCGTCGGGTGGTCTCACGTGCCGTGCCAAGCGGGTCGCCTGGTTCGACGATGGGAAGTCGCTGGAAACCAAATCCCAACTCGTGGACAAGTACGCCCTCCGGGGGATCGCGATCTGGGCGCTCGGAAATGAAGGCCCCGGGTCGTGGCCGCTGCTGAAGCAGTACGGCCGGTCGTTGAGGCAGTCCTAGCGCGTCACCAGACAGTCCGCAGGAAGCTCGAACCACCGAAGCGCGTCGAAGTCGGCGGTGACGTGTGCGTTGTCCCCGTCTGAGACGCTCGAACTCCGCTCCGCCAGCAGGCGTTCAGCCTCCGCCAGGTAGTCAGCAAATGCCGAGGCATCTGCGGTCCGGGGAGCAGTTGGCTGGGTAAGGCGGCCGTCGGCGTCATAGGTGAGATCGGCGAGGCTGAGGGGGGCCTTGTTCGGCTCGGCACGATGACGCCAAAGCCCCGTGTCGGGGTTGAACGCGTAGTCGGCCAGGAATGCGTTTCCGTGGCGGGCCACGAACGCGATCGCCTCCACGACGTACTGGAAGACGTCCTCGTCGATGAAGTAGTTGAAGTTGACCCGAACCCATCCGGGCTTGATGCCCTCGCAGCCGGCGGTGATGGCGCGTTCGTACTCGTGAGACCGCTCCACGTCGATGCCGAGTAGTCGGTGACCGTAAGGGCCGGCACACGAACATCCACCGCGTGCCTGAATCCCGAAGAGGTCATTAAGGAGCGCGACCACGGCGTTGTGGTGCAGGTATCGACCACCCGGACGGCGTACCACGAACGACAGGATCGAGAGCCGCTCAGCGTCGAGGTTGCCGAGCACTTCGATCTCGGGCGCGGTGGCCCATGCCGAGATGGCACGGTGGACATAGTCGCTCTCATGGGCCCGAATCACGTCGACCCCAACGGCATCCTTGAGCTGAAAGACCAACCCAGCGCGAATGGACTCGACGATGGCGGGAGTTCCCGCCTCCTCGCGGTGGACCGGGTCAGAGAGGTAGACATGCTCTTCGGGGTTGACGTAGGCAACGGTCCCTCCGCCCACAACCGCAGGGACGCGGTTCTGCAGCAGTTGCCGGCGGACCGCAAGGATGCCGGGCGTACCAGGGCCTCCGACGAATTTGTGGGGCGAGAGCACAATCGCGTCTTTGTAGGCGAGCGGGTCTTCGCCATCAGGCGCCACCATGTCGATGTCGACGTATGGACCGGCGGCCGCGAAGTCCCACACCGCGAGTGCTCCGTGTTGGTGGAGCAACGTTGAGACTCCGTAGGTGTCACTGACGATCCCGGTGACGTTGCTGGCAGCCGAGAACGCGCCGATCCGCAGTGGTCGATCGCGGTAGCGCTCGAGTTCGTCTGCCAGCGCTCGTTGATCGATGTGACCATCGGCGTCCTCGGGGATCCGGATGACATCGGCAATCGACTCACGCCATGGCAGTTCGTTGGAGTGGTGCTCGAAGGGGCCGGTGAATACCACGGGGCGCGCCGCGGCGGGAATGTGTGCGTCCAGACCGTAGGCGTCCTCCAGGGCTGAGGGGAGGCGAAGCCCGAGAACAGCAATCAGGCGGTCGATGGCTCCGGTAGCACCGGCCCCGCAAAAGATGACGCAGGTGTCGTCGTCGCCGCTGATGGCTTCGGCAATGATGTGGCGCGCATCCTCCCGGAGCCTGGTGGTCTGGCGTCCGGTTCCGCTCGACTCGGTGTGGGTGTTGGCGTAGCGGGGCAGTACCTGGTCACGAATGAAGTCTTCGATGAAGCCGAGCGCCCGGCCGCTGGCGGTGTAGTCGGCGTAGGTGACGCGGCGCGGGCCGTAGGGGCCAGGCATGACGGTGTCATCGCCGATCACGCCATCGCGGATCTGGGCGAGCAGCGCAGGCTCGGGCAGCCCCGAGGTGCGAGCGGGGATCTGCATGGGCGCCTCCTTGGTTCTTGACTCCCCATGGTGCCATCCGGGGATGGCAGGGTGGATGGGGTGCCATCCGGGGATGGCAGGGTGGATGCGGTGTCACCTCGCAGTGGCACCATGGGTGGCGTGTCCATTGCGCCTACCGAGGTCGAGCGCCCCCAGACTGAGGGGCTGACGGCTCCGGATGTCCCCTGGGTGACGGTGGTGTGGAACGACCCGGTCAACTTGATGACGTACGTCGCCTTCGTGTTCCAGGAGTACTTCGGCTACAACCGGAAGAAGGCCGAGAAACTCATGCTCCAGGTTCACGAGGAGGGCCGTTCGGCGGTGTCGAATGGGTCGCGCGAGGAGATGGAGCGCGACGTCGCCGCGCTGCACGGCTACGGGCTGTGGGCAACGATGCAGCAGGACCGATGACGGCCGAGTTCGCTCCGGGAGGGCCCGACGAGACAGGCGTCCACGTCGATCTCGGTGAGTGGGCATGGGTGATCAACCTCTATGTCGGTGATCTTGAGGACCTTCTAGGGCCGGTCGCGCAGATCCCGTCCGATCCCCTAGACGCGCTCGCCGCCACCATCAAGGAAGCCCCCGAGCTACCCTCCGACCCCGTGCGAGCCAGGTTGCTGCCCGACGGCGTCCTCGACGATCCGGAGGCTGCCGCTGAGTTCCGCCGGTTCGCCCAGACCACATTGCTCGAACGCAAGCGCGCTGACGCCGAGGCACTTCGCGAGGCGGCGGCTTCGCCGGGCGTTGTCGACCCTGCCCGCGCACGGCAGCTGCTGGGGGCGCTGAACGACCTTCGGCTGATGCTGGGCACCAGGTTGGGGGTGACCGAAGGCGGCGTGCTGGCAGGCGGTGAAGACCTTCAGGCATACCAGTCGTATGGCCTCTTCACCCACCTGCAAGGGCTCCTGGTCGACGTCCTGGCCGGCGACTGGGGCGGCCCAGGCGCTGGCGACTCGGCCCCATAGCCTTGAGCCCGTGCTCGTCATCGGCCAAGCCCTCATCGATGCGATGGTGGCCCATGCCCGGGCTGACCACCCGGATGAGGCATGCGGCGTCATCGCGGGACCAGCGGGCCAGGACCGCCCAGAACGGTTCGTCGCCATGGTCAATGCGGCCAGGTCTCCGACGTTTTACGAGTTCGACTCCATGGATCTGCTGCGGCTCTACCGCGAGATGGACGCCAGCGACGAAGAGCCGGTGGTGGTCTACCACTCCCACACCGCGACCGAGGCCTACCCGTCCCGCACCGACATCAGTTACGCGTCCGAGCCGCATGCGCACTACGTTCTGGTGTCGACCCGAGAGCCCGACTCCGAGGAGATCCGTTCGTTTCGCATCGTGGACGGTGTCGTGACCGAGGAAGAAGTGAGCGTCGTCTCGACGTTGAACGACAAGCCAGCCTAAGAACCAGCACCGAAGGAGATCACTGTGGCCGTCGAGGTCAGTATCCCGACGATCCTGCGCACCTACACCGGTGGAGCCAAGACCATTCCGGCGTCCGGGTCCACCCTCAAAGCGGTCATTGATGACCTGGAGGCCAACCACTCTGGGATCGCAGACCGACTCGTCGACGAAGCTGGGCTGCGCCGCTTCGTCAACGTCTACCTCAACGACGAAGACGTGCGGTTCCTCTCTGGACTGGACACCGTGGTCTCCGACGGCGACACGGTGACCATTTTGCCGGCCGTCGCCGGCGGTTCGCGCTGACGCAGCCATCACCTGATGACTCGCTACGCCTCGCTGCTCGACTCGGTCGGGAACACGCCGCTGGTGGGGCTGCCCCGGCTTTCCCCGTCAGCTGATGTTCGGTTGTGGGCGAAGCTCGAGGACCGCAATCCCACCGGATCGGTGAAGGATCGGCCAGCCCTGGCCATGGTTGAAGCTGCCGAGACCGATGGGACGCTCAGCCCCGGCTGCACGATCTTGGAGCCGACGTCGGGCAACACGGGTATCTCACTGGCCATGGCAGCTCGCCTGAAGGGCTACCACCTGGTCTGCGTGATGCCGGAGAACACTTCGGCCGAGCGCACTCAGCTGCTGCGCATGTGGGGGGCCGAGGTTGTCTACTCACCTGCGGCCGGAGGGTCGAACGAAGCAGTGCGGGTGGCCAAACAGATGGCGTCCGAGCACCCGGACTGGGTGATGCTCTACCAGTACGGAAACCCGGCGAATGTTGACGCGCACTACCGCGGAACGGGTCCGGAGATTCTGCGTGACTTGCCCACTATCACTCACTTCGTCGCCGGTCTCGGCACCACTGGAACGTTGATGGGGGCAGGTCGCTACCTGCGGGAACAGAAGGCCGACATCTCCATCGTTGCCGCCGAGCCGCGCTACGGCGAGCTCGTCTACGGGCTCCGCAACCTCGAAGAGGGCTTCGTCCCCGAGCTGTACGACCCCTCGGTGCTCACGACGCGCTTCTCGGTCGGGCCTCGTGACGCCGTTCGACGGACGCGTGAGTTGCTCGACCAGGAGGGCATCTTCGCCGGCATCTCGACCGGGGCGATCCTGCACGCCGCGCTCGGAATGGCGGCCAAGGCTGTGAAAGCCGGCGTCGCGGCGGACATCGCCTTCATCGTCTGCGACGGCGGCTGGAAGTACCTCTCCACCGGCGTCTACGACGCCATCGATCTCGAGGCAGCCGAGTCGTCTATCGAGGGCCAGCTCTGGGCCTGACCCTTCCCCCGCCCCGCTCAACCCATTGCACGATGATCAGGTGACCTGGTCATCGCGCACAGAAGTGGCCGCCGAACGCCACCTTTGCCCTCTTAGCGCCACCTCAGGTGGTGCCGGGCAGCGCGCCATTACGCTGGCCTGATGGCAGACGCACCGATCGGCATCTTCGACAGTGGAGTCGGCGGACTGACGGTGGCGCGGTCGGTGCTCGACCTGTTGCCCCACGAACCGATCCTCTACGTCGGCGACACCGCCCGCAGCCCCTATGGCCCCCGCCCGATTGCTGAGGTACGCGCATTCGCTCTTGACGTGATGGACCACCTCGTGGACCAAGGCGTCAAGATGCTCGTCATCGCGTGCAACAGCGCCAGCGCTGCGGTGCTCCGCGATGCCAGGGAGCGTTATCGCGTCCCGGTCGTCGAGGTTGTCCAGCCAGCCGTGCGCCGCGCCGTGCACGCGACACGGAACGGGCACGTCGGAGTCATCGGGACCGAGGCAACCGTCACATCCGGCGCCTACCTGGACGCCTTCGCCGCCGCACCTCGCATCGAGGTAACCCAACAGGCCTGCCCACAGTTCGTCGAGTACGTCGAACAGGGGCTTACCGGTGGCCCCGAGGTGTTGGTCACCGCTCATCGGTACCTTGACCCACTGCGTGAGGCCGGCGTCGACACACTCGTTCTGGGCTGCACCCACTACCCGCTGCTCGCCGGCGTCATCTCGTATGTGATGGGGTACGAGGTCACCCTGGTCTCCAGCGCTGATGAGACGGCACGCGATGTGTATCGGCTGCTTTCCGAGCGTGGTCTGCTTCGGGACGAGTCACTTCCGCTGCCCAAGCATCGGTTCATCGCCACCGGCGACCCGGCGCCGTTCGCCGCGCTGGCTTCGCGGTTTCTGGGGCCAGAGGTGGCAACCGTCGAGGCAGCCGGAGCCTTTGCGTGAGGCTTACGGTGGTTGGGTGCTCAGGAAGCATTCCCGGCGCGAACAGCCTGTCGTCCTGCTACCTGCTCGAGCACGACGGTTACCGGGTCGTTGTTGACCTCGGCCATGGTTCGCTCGGCGTCCTGCAACGGCATATCGCGCTCACTGACATCGACGCCATCGTGTTGAGCCACCTGCACGCCGACCACAGCATCGACCTCACCGCCCTGTACGTCGCGCATCGCTACGGGCCGTACGACTTCTCCGGGCGGCTCCCGGTCTACGGCCCGTCGGACACCGCCGAGCGGTTGGCGTCCGCCTACGGCATGAAAGCGCCAAAGGGAATGAAGGGATCCTTCGACTTCCGCGAGTTGGCGGTCACGGCGTCGATTGGCCCGTTCAGCGTCCGCGCCGAGCGCGTGGCGCATCCGGTCGAGACCTACGCCGTCCGCTTTGAGGTGGACGACCGAGCGGTGGTCTACAGCGG
>JBBQAL010000139.1:0-6419 GCA_038316135.1 Candidatus Nanopelagicales bacterium
CAGAGCACCCACAGGTGCTCTTTGACCATGGTCGAACGCTGCTCCTTGATGGAGACGGCGCGCGCTTTGAAGTCGGCGTCGTCGCTGCCGTGGTACTTCTCCATGCACGCTTTCACCGACTGGGCCTCGATCTTGGCTTGAGCGGGGTCGTAGACGCCGCACGGCAGGTCGCAGTGGGCACTGACCTCGGCAATGAGCCGGAGAGCCATGGGTGGGTCCTTTCGACGCAGGTCTGGGATGTCAGCGACACTACCCCTCATGCCGCACGCACGCAGATCCCCCTCGGAGCACAGCCTTGGGGCGGTAGTGGCCGGGCTGGCGATCGTCCGGGTGCGGGGAGCCTCGATGGAGCCGACCCTGCAAGACGGCGACCTGCTGCTGGTGCGGGTGGGTCAGCCACTGGTGCCTGGCAGCCTGGCGGTGCTGAAGCTGCCTGGGCGGGATGGGTTGGCCGTGAAGCGGGCGGTACGCCTGGAGCCGGAAGGCTGGTGGGTCGAGCGTGACAACCCCAGGGGAGGCGTCGACTCGTGGGTCGTTGGCGCGATTCCACCCACCGACGTCGTGGCGAACGTCGTGCAACGCGTGTGGCCGCTCCGGCGCATCGGGCGGACACCTCGGCTGTGACACGATGTGCCTCCGTCCACATCGTCGGAAGCGTGCTCCGTGACAACCTCTGACCTGCCCACCGACCCCGTCTTCGCGTTGCACCGTGGCGGCAAGATCGAGATGCGGTCGACCGCCCGGGTCCGTGATGCTGAGGGATTGGCACTGGCCTATACCCCTGGGGTCGCGAAGGTCTGCGAGGCGATCGTTGCCGACCCTGGCCTTGCCGACACGTACACCTGGCGCTCCCACGTCGTTGCTGTTGTGTCGGACGGGACGGCCGTCCTCGGACTCGGTGACATCGGTCCACTGGCAGCCCTTCCGGTTATGGAGGGCAAGGCGCTGCTCTTCAAGGACTTCGGAGGCATCGACGCCGTGCCGATCGTTCTAGACACGACCGACGTCGGGGAGATCGTCGAGACAGTGGCGCATCTCGCGCCGAGCTTCGGCGGTATCAACCTCGAGGACATCAGCGCCCCACGCTGCTTCGAGGTGGAAAGGCTGCTGCAAGAGCGGCTCGACATTCCGGTCTTCCATGACGATCAGCACGGCACCGCGATCGTGGTGCTGGCCGCCCTGCAGAACGCTGTCCGGCTGATCGACCGGCCGCTGTCAGATCTTCGCGTCGTCGTCTCAGGTGCTGGCGCAGCCGGTGTTGCCGTCACCAAGATCTTGCTCGAGGCCGGGCTGGGCGACATCGCCGTCGGCGACAGCAAGGGGATCATCCACTCAGGACGCAGCAATCTTGAGGGCATGAAGGAGTGGATTGCCGGCACTACCAACTCCGCGGGGCTCACGGGCTCGATCGAAGAGGCAATGCGTGGCGCTGACGTCTTCATCGGCGTCTCGGCTGGCAAGGTTGCCGAAGCGGCTGTCGCATCGATGTCGTCGGACGCGATGGTGTTCGCTCTCGCGAACCCTGACCCCGAGGTTGATCCGCAGACGGCGACGAGGTACGCGAGGGTTGTCGCGACCGGGCGCAGTGACTTCCCGAACCAGATCAACAACGTGCTGGCCTTCCCCGGCATCTTCAAGGGTGCGCTAGAGGTCGGCGCCACCCAGATCACCAAGGGGATGAAGCTGGCTGCGGCCAACGCGCTGGCGAAGGTGGTGGGTGACGACGTCGCTTTCGACCACGTCATCCCGAGTGTCTTCGACCAGCGGGTGGCGCCGTCGGTTGCTGAGGCGGTCAGCAAGGCGGCTCGCGAAGACGGGGTCGTGCGGCCGCGGCGCTAAAGCATGCTTGCCGGCACCAAGATGAAGGCTGCGCACATTTGAGTGCTCTCAAACCGCCAGTCGGTGTGCCGAACCTTTATCCCGGTGGTGGCGGCTCCGGGTCGGTGATGTCCGCCACCTGCGCGTGGAGCGCCGCGACCGCCTCAGCGGCGTCCACGGCGATGGCGGTGTTGTTGACGCCGGCGCCAAGGGTGATCTCCCGACCCACCAGGAGTTCGTCGGCGATCACCGGCAGCGCGGCCGTCGCGCCGAATGGCGTGATGGTGCCTCTGGGGTATCCGGTGACGGCCAAAGCCTCGTCTGCGTCTGGCATTGAGAGCCGGTTGACGCCAAGCAGAGCTCGCAGCTTGGGCCAGCTGATCACCCGGTCACCGGGCACCAGCACGAAGAGGTAGTCGTTCTCAGCGCGCCGCACGACCATGGTCTTGACGACGTCGGTGGGCTCGACGCCACGCGCAACAGCAGCCTCGGCGAGACTGCGCACCGACCCGTGGCGGATGACCCGATGCGCCAGACCCAACTGTTCAGCGGCCGCTGCCCCGGGTGGTTGGTCGTCGGCCGTCACAGCGACGCCGGCACAACCTCGGCAACCAGGCGGGCAAACGAGTCGATGTCGTCCTCGGTGGTGTCCCATGAGCACATCCAGCGCACTTCGTTACGGGCCTCGTCCCACGCGTAGAACGGGTAGGACTCCTGGAGCTTGGGGATGGCCTGTTCGGGCAAGATTGCGAAGACCCCGTTGGCCTGTACCTTCTGGGTGATCGTCACTCCGGGGACGTCAACGACGGCGTCGTGCAGGCGCTGGGCCATGGCGTTGGCGTGTGTGGCGTTGTGCCGCCACAGGTCGTTCTCAAAGAGCGCCAGGAACTGTGCCGATGTATAGCGCATCTTGCTCGACAACTGCATCCCCTGCTTGCGGATGAACGGGGTGTTCTCAGCCAGCTCGGGGCGGAAGAAGACGACAGCCTCGCCCCCCATCAGGCCATTCTTGGTGCCACCGAAGGAGAGGACATCCACACCGGCGTCTGCTGTTATCTCGCGGATCTCGACGCCGAGCGAGACAGCGGCGTTGGAGATACGCGCACCGTCCATATGCAGATACATGTCGAGCTCGTGCGCGGTATCGGCAATCGCCGTGACTTCGTCCACAGAGTAGAGCGTGCCCACCTCTGTGGACTGCGTGATGGCCACGACCTTCGGCTGCACGTGGTGAACATCGCCGCGTCCGATGTACGCAGCGCGGATCATCTCGGGGGTGAGTTTGCCGTCGGGGGTGGGGATGTCCCAGAGCTTGCTGCCGAGGAAGCGCTCGGGGGCTCCGCACTCGTCCCAGTTGATGTGGGCATTCTGGGTGCAGATGACGTTCTCCCACGGCCGCAGCAACGACTGGAGGGCGGTGACGTTAGCGCCGGTGCCGTTGAAGACGAAGAACACCTCGACCTGCTCGCCGAGCATTGAGCGGAAACGCTCAACGGCCTCTCCGGTGTACGGGTCGTCGCCATACGAGACCACGTGTCCGACGTTGACCTCGGCCATCTTTGCAAGGACGTCAGGGTGGACGCCGGCGTAGTTGTCGCTGGCGAATCCGCGGTGACTCACGAAGGGCCTCCTGAGTAGAGACGAATGCGTTGCCCGTTCATCTTCGCCCCTGCATCGGAGGAGAGGTAGACCAGAGCGTCAGCGATCTCTTCGGCCGGTACGAAGACCCCCCAATCCTTGTCTGGGTCCTTCTCGCGCATGGCAGGAGTCAAGATTGCGGGGACGATTACGACGTTAGCGGTCGCCGCAGTGCCCTTGAAGCCGTTCGCCAGCGCCAGGACGACCGCCTCTGATGCTGCTTTGGCAGTGGCGTAGGCGGCGTTCTTGCTGGTGGGAGCCTGCGCTTCCTTCGCGGAGATGATCGCAAAGCGCCCATGTTCGGATGCGGCAAGTGGCTCAGCGAACGCACGGGCCACGTGAACGGTGGTGCGCACCAGCAGGTTGTGCAGCCAGTCCCAGTCCTCCAGCGGCTGATCCTGCAGCGGTGTGCCCCCTCGCCACCCACCGACGAGGTGCCAGACGGCGTCGAGCAGCGCCGATTCCGTGACCTTTGCGGCGAATTCACCCACCGCGCCGTCGTCAAGCAGGTCGACCACATGCGTGCTCTCGATCGCGTCGCCGAAGTCAGCGGCGAGCGCGTCGAGACGGTCCTGCACAACATCGACCAGGACGAGACGTGCTCCTGCAGCCCCGGCCGCGGCCACCACGGACGGACCCAGCCCACCAGCCGCACCAGTGATGAGGACTCGGCGACCGGCCAGCGGCGTCACGCGGCAGCCCTGCGCGTCGACTCGATGGTCGGGAGCAGCTTGGCTCCCAGCGATTGGTAGAACATGCTCAGCGGGAACTCGTCGGGGTTGACCAGGTTGACCCAGTTCTTGTGGTCGGCCTCGTCGCGTCCAACGCGTGCCTCCGGTGTCCACTTCGACCCGAGGTTCGGCTGGACGTATTTGCTCACGAGATCGTGAGCGGCGATCCAGTAGCGCACCTTTGAGCTGCTGATGCCGGTGCGGTATAGAGCCTCGATCTCCAGGCGCAGCTCGTTGACACCCTCGGGCAACCTGGCCCAGTCGATGCTCAACGTGTTGTTGCGCCAGGTGAGGATGCCGTTGCTGTGCAGATACCCAAAGAGGATCTGACCAGCCAACCCGTCGTAGTTGCGCACTCGCCCGCCGGTGAGCGGGAATCGGAAAAGCCGGTCGAACAGGACGCCGTACTGCACGTACTCGGCGAACGGAAAGTCGCCAGCGATCTCGCCAGCTTGATGGAAGGCCGTGAGGTCGCAACGCAGCTCTTCAAGGGAGTACATCCAGAAGGGGAGGCGCTGGCGAATCATGAACGGGTCAAAGGGCAGTTCGCCGTGGCTGTGGGCCCGATCGTGGATGAGGTCCCACAGCTCGAACATGTCGCGGGTCATCGGTTCGCTGGCGAGCAGCGCCGAGAGGGCAGGCGGCAGCTCAAGGCCGGTGATCTGTACGGCTTCGCCGACAACGCGCTGGTAGCGCGCTGCTTCCCGGTCACAGAAGATGCCGCCGAAGGTGTTGGCTGCTTCACCGACGACGCTGACTGTCTCGGGGAAGAACACCGCACACTCGCTGTCGTAGCCAGCGGTGTTGTCGACGAGGTGAACCGGCACGAACTTGTCGTTGGCGAACTCGGTGCTCTCCAGTTCAGCGATCCAGGCCGGCCAGGGAACGCGAACGATCAGGGCCTCGAAGCGAACGTTGAGTGAGCCGTTTGGCGTGTACATCGGAAAGAACGCAAGGTGTTCGATGCCATCGGTGCGCGCAAGCTCAGGGCGGAACAGCGACAGGGCGGGGCCGAAGTTGGGTTTTCCGCATCCGCTGTCGATCCAGCCGCCGAGGTCGACCACGACCTGGGCGAGGAACGCAGTCTGGTGGGGGAAGTACGGGGTGAGCCCGCTGACCGCGCTGCCGATGCGCTCGGCGATCGCGCGCACCTGCTCTACTGGCGTCGTGGCGAGGTCGACGGTGGCGTCGGCCGCCTGCAGGGTCCGCAGTTCCTCGGTGGCAGCCTTGAGCGCCGCCCAGTGCGGATCGCTGGCGGCGGTTGATGCGTGGTGGTCGACCTGTGCGGCAAAGGTCGGCAACGCGGCCCAGTAAGCCATGTTGACCCAGAGCTGCGCGTGGTCGAACGCGTCGATGCAGTCATCGCCGAAGAGATCGGAATCAGCGGCGACGACCACTCTGCCCTGGCCGGCCGTCGTGGCTGCCAGAAGCGGGGCCGACGCCGGGGCAGCCGTCTTGCCGGAGCGTGCCAGCACGGTGACTTCGTCGGTGGCGCTGAGCGCGCCTGCGCGGTAGAAGACCAGCCTTTCGACATCAGTGAGGAGCGGGTGGGTGGTGGCAATCTTGGACTCGACCCAGCTGGGTGCTTGGTGGTGACGCTGGTAGTCCTGAACGGTGGTGTGCTCGACACCGATGCCGAAGCTCGCGGCGATGTCGGCGAGGTTGGAGTCGTACTTGTCTTGCTCGGACTCAGCCAAAATCACGAGCCCGCCGCCGGCTGAAACGAACGCGTGAATCGCGGCGACCTCAGCGTCGTTGTAGCGGGCCGAGCCAACACCGGTGGTCGCCTCGAACTTTGGTGAGCTGGCGTGCGGCATGACCAGAACCGAAATGTCAGCGAGGGCGTCCGACGTGAGGAGACCTTCGGTGAGTGCGTCGACGACGAAGTCTCGGCCGCGGAGCAACTCAGCGGCCTTCGCGTACGAACTGTCCCCTGGGTGGGCTGGCTGCATCTGGGCAGCGACATCGGGGCGGATCGACCATGCCTGCTGGTGGGCCTCGTCGACGAGGACGCGGACGGAGGCTGGGCGGACGACGGACATGGTCACTCCCTCGAGAATGCAGCGGGCGCGGTGGCGATTCAGTCTCACTCAGCCCGACTGAGAGGTAATTCTACGGTCATGAGTCTATCTGACCGGAAGATTGCCCGCCAGGAGCCCTTTGGCCCGACTAAACGGCAAATGCCTCTACCGGTTCGGGTGACGAAGCCAGCTTCTGCCGCTCGCTGCGCAC
>JBBQAL010000124.1:0-7342 GCA_038316135.1 Candidatus Nanopelagicales bacterium
GACAACGAGGAGAGCGCCATGGCGGCGGCGGCGATCATCGGGCTCAACCGGATTCCGAACGCCGGGTAGAGGACGCCGGCGGCGATCGGGATGCCCACACCGTTGTAGACGAACGCGAACACCAGGTTCTGGCGGATGTTGCGCATGGTGGCCCGGGACAAGTCGATGGCGGTGACCAGTCCGGACAGGGCGCCAGAGATCAAGGTGATGTCGGAGGCCTGGATGGCCACGTCGGTTCCGGTGCCAATCGCGGCGCCGACGTCTGCTTGGGCCAGGGCGGGTGCGTCGTTGATGCCATCACCGACCATGCCGACGATGCGCCCCTCGCCCTGGAGCCGGCGCACCTCACTGGCCTTGTGCTCGGGCATGACCTCGGCCAGGACTTTGTCGATGCCGACTTGTCGGGCGATCTCGGCTGCGGTGGCCCGGTGGTCACCGGTCATCATCACCACGGCGATGCCACGCTCCCGCAAGCCCGCGACCGCGGCTCGTGAACCCTCCTTGAGGGTGTCCGCGACGCCGACCACGGCGGCCGGCCGGTGGTCGACGGCGACGAGCATCGCGGTCTTGCCTTGCCCGGCCAGATGCTCCTCGGCGAGGACCAGCGGCCCGGGGTCGACGCCGAAGGCGGCCAGGAGCCGTCGGTTGCCGATCAGGACCTCTCGCCCGCCGACGGTGGCGGTGACCCCTTGGCCGGTGATCGAGTCGAACCCGGTGACCTCGTCGAGGTGGAGACCTCGATCATGTGCGCCGGCCACGATGGCCGTGCCCAGCGGGTGTTCGGAGGAGCTTTCGACCGATGCGACCAGCGCGAGCACCTCGAGCTCTGCGAAGCCAGCCGCAGGGATCACATCGGTGAGCTTCGGCTTGCCCTCGGTGATGGTGCCGGTCTTGTCCAGCACCACGGTGTCGAGCTTGTGCGCGGTCTCCAGTGCTTCGGCGGAACGGATCAGGATCCCCGAGGTGGCTCCCTTGCCGGTGCCCACCGTGATCGACAGGGGGGTGGCCAGGCCCAGCGCGCAGGGGCAGGCAATGATCAGCACCGAGACTCCCGCGACGAGCGCGAAGATCAACGCCGGCGGTGGACCAAGCAGGCTCCAGGCCACGAAGGTCCAGATCGCGATACCGATCACCGCGGGTACGAAGTAGCCCGAGACCCGGTCGGCTAGGCGCTGGATGGGTGCCCTGGAGCCCTGAGCCTGTCGGACCAGACTGATGATCTGCGCGAGCATGGTGTCCGCGCCGACCCTGGTCGCCACGTAGCGGAACGCTCCGGTCTGGTTGATGGTCGCACCGATCACCGGGTCACCGGCGTTCTTGGTCACCGGGATCGACTCACCGGTCACCATCGACTCATCCACCGACGAGCTACCCTCGCGGACCTCACCGTCCACCGGCAGTTTCTCGCCGGGGCGGACAAGGACCAGGTCGCCGACCACCACGGCGTCGATCGGGATCTCGACCTCGGAGCCGTCGCGGATCACACTCGCGATACGAGGCTGCAGCCCGATCAGGGCGCGGATGGCCTCTCCCGTGCCGGCCTTGGCCTTGGTCTCGAGCAGCCGGCCCAGCAGGATCAGGGTAATGATGACCCCGACGGCTTCGTAGTACACCTGTCGGGTATCCACGGGCAGCACTTGGGGGACGACGGTGACCACCAGGCTGTAGCCGAACGCGGCGATCGTGCCGAGCGTGATCAGCGAGTTCATCTCCGCAGTGCGGTGGCTTAACGCCAGCCACCCGGCGCGGTGGATCGGCCAGCCGGCATAGAACATCACCGGAGCGATCAAGGCCAACTGGAACCAGTGGTTCATCAACAGCGACGGAACCCAGGTGGCATTGAAGAGCTCCACCGCCATGACCGCGAAAACGACCGGTGTCGACAGCGCCGCGCCCCAGATGACACGTCGTTTGAGGTCGGCTATCTGGGCGTCGCGCTCATGCGCTTCGACATCGATCGTCTCGTCGTCACCCAACCTAGGTGTCGGCGGCTCTGGATCCGCCGGCGCGAGTAGGCGCGCGGACGCGTTGCCGTCCGTGGCGGCCGCGGACACCTCGCCGGAGACTCGGATCCGCCCGTGCAGCATGTTCATCCCACAGGCGAACTCGTATTCCCCTACCTCTGCGGGGGTGAACTCGACCGCGGTGGTCCGGAAGGCCGGTAGCGACTGGTTGACGCGGAACTGCGGCACGACCACCCGAGAGGAGCAGTCCCCGCTCTCCTGCCGGTCGAACAGCAACCGTACCGGCACACCGGGAGCGACCTCGATGAGCTCGGGACTGTAGCCACCCTTCACCGTCACCGTGACCACCTGGACGCCGTCCTGCAGACCCGCCCGATGCGACCGCTTGGGTCCGAAGAAGAACCAGGCCATCAACCCGGTCAGCACGATGGCACTTGTGATGACAATGACCGCGCTGCCGCTCATGTGCTACACACCTTCTCTAGATGTCCCTCACGGGCATTGTTCTCTCGACGTGTCTCGCGGGCATTGTTGGTGCGGACAGTACGGCCAACCGCAACTGCCCGAGTTGCCGTATCAACGGCCGTGGCCACCTGGCATTGCATACATCATCAAGGCCATCGCGCCGAGGCATACTGCGGCAAAGATGACCGCTCCGGTGCCCGCGATCCCGGTCGCGATCAGGATCCCGACGATAACTAGCATCGGGATGCAGCAGGCGACCATCATCCAACGGTGCCCGCTGTGGCCGGTCTGCGAGTCGTCCGACGGCCGGTGAGTCTGATGTCCGTCAACGTGGGTCCGGTCCCTGCCCGGATCAGAAGAAGGATGGGCGGGTGTCCCAGGTTGCTGGTCCCGGCCGATCTGGGGGAACTGGTCGCTCATGACGTGTGTCCCTTCAGCGAAGCGGTGACGTGGCCCAACTTCTTGTACAACGGACAGTGCCCGGTCGCGCCGGTAAAGATCAGGTCCAGGCCGGCCAGGATCAGCAGCAACTCCAGCACCACGGCCACGGTGGAGCCCGCGCCTGCCAGCAGTACGGCTCCGCCAAGGGCACCGAGAAGACCCACGACGATGCGCGCCCACCGCTCGGCGGGGGTGATGTTGATGTTCCACCTGGTGCTCATCATTCCTCCTATGTGCTCGCCGGACTGACTCCCGGTTCAGTGGGTCGTCTTGTTACCCACATCTGCACTTTGCCCCGTGTTCATGACGGGCGGTGCTCCTTCCTGTGAAGATTCGCTGAAGGTGCCCGGCCTCGTGCTGACTGGATTCTGAGACCTGGAACCCGGCGTCCTCGACGCTGGCGCGGACGACCTCGATTCCCAACGTCACATCGCTGCCGATGAAGAGCGAGGAGTGGCCGTTTCGGACCAGGTCGACCGCTACCCCGCTGACGTGCGGGATTGTCCAGACGCGTTCCACCTCGGCAAGACTGGCTGCGCAGGTCAGTCCGTCGACCGTGTAGGTCGTCGTCAGGATGGTGGTCATCGTCGGTTCGACTCCGGTTCTACAGTAGTGCGTTCTCTGCGTCGTGATGCCGTTTCAGCACCGTGGACTGGAGACTGTGGCGCGTTCTCCGATGTCCAGTCACCGCTGTTCCTCGACCATGTCGCGTGAACCCGGTGAGCGTGATGGTGCTTGGGTGAAGACCCCCTCTGAAGACGGCGGACGATGGGGCGTGCACGATGAGAGAACCGGCGGGATCGGGCTTCACGATCAACCGGACGCCCGTCGAAGCCCTGCACGGCCAGCTCTCGGTCACCAGCCCCAGCCCTGACAAGGGCGCGACATTCGTCGTGCGACACCCGCGGAAATGTGGCACCAGCAGCAGACGGTCAACCGATGCGAACCGAGAAGACGCCCGGTCTGGGAGACAGCTTCGCGCATCTACTAGCGCGCTTAGTTGATACCCGGCAAGATCGTCGGCATGACACGGTCACTAGCCCGTCTCGTCGCCATCCTCGCGGTCGTCTTGTCCGGGTCGCTTGCCGTTGCGTCGCCAGCCTTGGCCCATGGCGGTGATGAGACGGAGGAGGGTTACCTGCTCGTTCAGCAGGCCCTCGGTCACCTCGCCCACGACACGAGCGCCGACGGGATCGACCTGGCCATGGAGAAGGTTGACGACGCGCTCAACACCGAGGACCAAGAAGGCGTCGCCGTGCCCGAACTCCAGGAAGCCAAGGCTGCCCTCGTAGATGGCAACGTCAACCAGGCGCGGAGCCTGCTGCAGGACTCGATCGCCGAGGCCGTGCAGGGCCTCCCACCGGCGACGGGGATCCAAACCGGGACCACCACGGTCACGCCCGAGCTTCCCGGCCGGTCCGGGCTAGGTGCCCAGGACTGGAGTCTTCTCATCGCGTCGCTGCTTGTGCTGCTGCTCGGGATTTGGCTCGCGTTCCGCTTCCGGCCTCACGAGTCCGTCCGAATCCTGCGATCCCGATTGGCAGCAGCCGAAGGTGCCGACGAGCCTGCACCCGGCAAGGAAGGTCATTGACCATGGCAGCCATCGATCAAGACGCCACACATCACCGCCCGTCGCGGTTGCGCCGGGGGATCGACGCGGTCGACGAACGCCTCGGCATCAGGGCGCTGGAATATCCCGTCCCCGAGCACGCGAACAACCTGGCTTGGAGCCTCGGCGGGATCACCGCCTTCGCCTTCGGTCTCCTCATCGCGTCCGGAATCCTGCTTGTCCAGTTCTATGCACCGACTCCGGAGGCGGCCAACAACTCCGTGCGTGACATGGTCACCCAGGTCTGGGGCATGCGATTCGTGCGCGGACTGCACTTCTGGGCTGCGCAGGCCATGTACGTCACCGCCGCTCTGCACCTGATCAGGGTGTTCTTCACCGGCTCCTACAAGAGGCCCCGCGAGGGCAACTGGCTCATCGGTGTGGCGATGTTTGGACTGGTGATCTTCGCCCTGTTCACCGGAACGGTGCTCAAGTGGGACCAGGAAGGGTTCGAAGCCCTCGGGCACAACACCGAGATCGCGAACTTACTCGGAGGCGCCGGAGTCTGGTTCTCTCCCGACTTCTCCAGCCGCGTGTCGATCCTGGTCAGGCTCTACGGCGCCCACGTCGTGCTCATCCCCGGTCTGATTCTTGTGCTCTTCACCCTGCATGCGCTCCTCGTCAAACGACACCACATCTCCCCCCACCCCAGTCTGCCGACAGACGAGTCGGGTGAGCAGGCGCCCGTGGACGAGCCCACTGAACCGTTTACCCACCATTTGCGTCGGATCGGCGCCTTCGGTCTGGTGTTGACCGGCTTTTTGGGCATACTCGCGGTCTTGTGGCCGCCGCCGGTCGGACCGGCCCCGGTTGAAGGACTGGAGATCACCAAGCCCCCGTGGAACTTCTGGTGGATGTTCACCCTGGAGAACTGGGTCGGCCTGTCCGGGATCCTTTACGGCGGCGGAATACTTTTCCTGCTGCTGATCATCCTCCCCTTCGTCGACCGCAACCCGAACCGGTTCTGGAGGCGACGCCCCGTCGCCATGAGCATCGCGCTACTCGTGCTGGTCGTCCTTGCCGCCCTGACGGTGCTCATGGCGTTTACCAAGGCCAAAACGCACCTGGGAATGTAGCCATGACCCCAGCGTCACACACCCACGGGTTGCCACGCGCACGACGTGCGTTCTGGATCCTCACCCTCGTGGCCGTCGCCGCCGCCGGCTCACTGAGCACCGCGCTCGGCGCGCCTGCCGGTGCCCTCACCGGACTTCGCGTGGCCGCCAGCGGACTGATCCTGATCGCTGCCGGCGGCCTCGCGGCGCGCGTCTTGATGTCCGTCGAGCGCGCCCGTCGCCAAGGCGCGTCGGGTGGCCGACGCCGGTAGCGCTGGATGCGTCGCCACCAGAACCGCGATGGGTGCTCATAGTCGATTCGATGCAGCGGATTGCCTACCCGTTGCATCCACTGGCACTGCGGACTTCACTGAACCGTGAGGACGAACAGAACGAGGTGCGGATACCCGCAAGCGAACGTGGAGACCGCTCGAGAAATCTAACCTCGGAATGGAGCCGCACGGTGATGGAATCCGGATGGAAGTCGCGCCAAGGCGGCCCTCGCTCGACGGCCAGACCTTGGCGATGGTGGTTCCGGGCTGGTCGCTTGGGTCGCGGGCAGCGTGTTCTCAAGCGACAGGTGACCTATCCGTTTCGATCGATTGAAAGGAACCTCTGATGGCAACGGAACCCACGATCCCCCTTCCTGCAATCCGAGGTTCGGAGCTACCGGCATCTTCGTCGTCCGCCAAGGGTGACACCGACGGCGAAGCGGTGCTGACCGCACGGGGCGTCACCAAGGCTTACCGCACTGGCTGGTGGCCGAGGCGGCACAGTAGGCGCGTTCTTCGTGGAGCCGACGTGGACCTGTGGCCCGGAGAAGTCGTCGGCCTGGTCGGTGAGAACGGCTCCGGCAAGTCCACGCTGATGAAGATCCTGGTCGGCGCACTGCGCCGCGACGCCGGTTCGATTGGCCAGGTTGGAGTCATCGGATTCTGTCCCCAGGAACCAGTCCTCTACGAACGGCTGACCTGCGACGAGCACTTCGAGCTGTTCGGCCGTGCCTACGGAATGACCGAGCAGCAGATCGACGCCTCACGCGACGACCTCTACGACACGCTGGGCTTCGTCGACTGGCGCGGTGCTGGGGTCGAAGAGCTTTCGGGAGGGACCCGAGCCAAGCTCAACCTCGGCCTGGCGCTCCTGCCCGACCCCGAGATATTGCTGCTCGATGAGCCGTACGCGGGGTTCGACTGGGACACCTACCTCCGGTTCTGGGACCTGACCGCAGAACGGCGCGCTGCAGGACGCAGTGTCGTGGTGATCAGCCACTTCGTCGCAGACGAGGAGCGCTTCGACCGCATCGTGCAACTACGCGACGGGCGGACTGTGCAGTGACGACCGCGATGACGGTTCTGGTCGCCAGACGTGCGGTTGGCTCCTACTCCCGCCGCCCGTTGAACCTCGTCCTGCTGGTCGTCGTTCCCGTCGTGCTCGTCTTCGTCTGGGGCCCGTCCCTCGCTGACTTCTCGAAGCTCTTCGGTGGAGCGGGTGATCGCGCCGAGATCGACGCGGCCACCGCCGGTTGGGCAGCAGCGGCATTGGCCGGGCTTGCCGGCTTCTTTCAAGTCTCCGGTTCTCGCACCGCCGATCGGCGACTTGCTGCCGCTGGTGGACGGTGTGCCGCGGTCGTCGCCGGCCGTGGGGGTGCGTCATTCGGCTTGGCCATGGTGGCGGCCGCAGGCGGCCTCGTGGCACTCGCAGCTCGTACTGGGATCAATGACCCATTCCGTGCCATTTCGGCAACAGTATTGATTGCAATCATCTACCTCGCGCTCGGTGTCCTCGTCGGAACGGTCGTGAAGACA
>JBBQAL010000082.1:0-13281 GCA_038316135.1 Candidatus Nanopelagicales bacterium
TGTCAGTACCGAAGAACGTCTGGTCGGCGGCGACCTTGGCCATCGGGCCAACGGTGCTGGAACCGTCGATAGCCACCGAACCGGTGAGGCCAGAACCGCCGCCGGTGTCTCCGCCGTCGTTGCTGCTGCCGCCGCAGGCGGCCAGGGTCAGGGCCAAGGCCGCGACCGTTGCTGCCGGTGCGATAACCCGGCGCAAAGAGGTGCGCTTCACGTGCGTGGACCTTCCGTTCGAGGGAACTACGGACATCTGTCGCGGGCGACGCTAGGCAGGCGTAGTGACGGGGTTGGGTCCAGAAGGTGAACGGACGGCGACCTGAACTTGTCGAGTGTGGGAAACGCAGGTGACCAACCATCGTCTAGAAGATGAACGGAGCATGAACAACGTGGCCAACGGTGAACGGGGTCACGCTGGATGATGCTCCAGAGCCACCGTGACCGGTTGGCCGGTGCGCTCATCCTGGTGGACATGAAGGACGGTCATTGACGCCGTCGGCATCGTGTCTGGCAGCGGGTGGTCCCAAGGGTCGGCCGAAGGAGCGCCTGGGCAGAGTTCGACCAGGTGGTCGACGAGGATCGGCAGGTACGGCCGGTGCCCGCAGAGGACGGCTGGTTCTTGGGTGCGCCAGACATCGGCCAGGAGGCCTCCGACTCGCTCCAACGCCGCAGCCGGGGCCGATGCAAAGCCGTCCTCAGTCAGGGCCGGTTCGGAGGCGAGCGGCACTCCTGCAGCGAGTGAGTAGGGGCGCACACTGTCCGAACAGCGACGAGCGGCTGAGGAGTGCACCCGTGCGATGCCATACGCAGCGAGGCGGGCGACCAGCGCGTCGGCCTGGGCAACCCCCGATGTGTCGAGCGGCCGGTCGACGTCGTCGCCGTCCCAGTCCACCCGCTTGACGGCGTTGCCGTGCCGGAGCACCAGGAAAGGGGTGCCGGCCGGGTCATCAGCGAGCTTGATGAGCAGCGCGTCGTCAGGCCGGGTGATCTTGGCTGCAGCCTTGTCGATCGAGAGCCATCGAATCCTGTCGACCTCGTCATTCGGAACGAACGCCGCTTCCTCCACGACGACCGCCCGCCAGTAGTGAACCTCCTTGGGCACGCCATCGACCTTGTATGTGTGCATGGGCAGGGGACGCCGTAGCGCCACCACCTGGCCGGTCTCCTCCCAGACCTCGCGCACAGCTGTTGCCGTCAGGTGCTCGCCAGCATCGGCTTTCCCCTTAGGAAGGGACCAGTCGTCGTACCGAGGGCGATGAACCAGCAACACCTCCGTGCCGTCAGATCCCACCCGCGTGACGAGGCACCCGGCGGCGACGATAGGCGTCCGGCTCATGCCTCCCGCTCCATCCAGGTCCTCCAGCCGGGGTGGGCGACGCGAGGCCAGGCATCGACGAACTCGTGCCGGGTCTGGTCAACCCGGCTGCGCTGCTGCGCATACAGGACGCCGAGTGCGAACGGGGTGCGGGCCCCACGCGTCTTACCAGCCAGCCGTTGTACGAGATCGGCGGCGATCGCTGCGTCCTGGTGCTCACCGAGTAGTTCGGTGACGTATTCGAGTTGTTTGGCGAACTTCTTGGCCGGCCCCCCGAAGACGGGGACACACGCTTCGACGGTGTATCGCGCGCGCTTGGCGGTGATGCGGGTGCGGTGCCAGTGGTCGTCGTGGCCTTCGAGCTCGTCGTGCAGCCGGCGACCCTGTTTGGCCAGCTTCCGCCAGCTGGCCTGGGCCAGCGGCGGTAGGACAGCTGACGCCTTGCCACCCGCCAGTTCAGTGGTCGGAGGATCGGCGGCGGCTGCGTGCAGCCGTGCCATGAACTCGCTGTAGCGGGTCGACGCCATCGCGGTCTCAATCGACGCCTTGGCCTCGGCGAGCTCGGCATCGAGGTGCTGCTGGATCGCGACCAGTGCGGCGGCGCCGTCGATCTCAGGTGGAAGTGCTCGCACCGCGGCGACCAGCCGGGCTTCGAGAACCTCGCGGTCGCGAGACTGGCTGAGGACGGAGGCGATCCAGCCGAGCTCGGTGCGCAAGCCGCGGGCCCACTCGTCATCGACGAGCGGCCCGAAGGCTTGGAGGACGCTGCGCAGCCGTCGGGCCGCGACGCGGTACTGGTGCACTGAGTCAGGAAGGTGTCGGCGGATGCGTTGGTCCTGCCTGACGATCGCGGCGACCTGCGTGCGGACGTGATAGCGGACAGCATCGGCCGCCGGATCCTTGGGCCTGGGCCGCTCGCCGATCTCGATGAGGGCGGGCAGTTTCGCGTCTCCGACGAGCGCCCGGATTCCCTTGCTCTGAGACAGCGATGGCTCGGCTCCGGCTGCCGTCAGCACAGCGACCACTGGTTCGAGCAGCTCAGCGTCGCCGAGCACCTCGACCTCGACTTCTCGGTACTCGGTTCCTACCTGCGCGCCTTCGACGATGATCACGTGGTCGTCGACGATCTCGACCCCTGGCTCACCGCGGGATGTGAAAACGACGTACGGAGTCCGCCGGGTCTGTTGGGTGGCCAGTGGCAGGAGCGGCTGGCCACCTGTGAGGGCGACGACGAGTGCGGAAAGGGCGACCGGCACCCGGCCAGGACGCCCTGCGGACAACGGTAGGACGACCTCTTGCCTGGCGTCGGATTCGAGGTCGACCGGGGGCAGCTTGAGGTGCCAGCCGGAGTCGTTCCCCCCGGTGCGGCGGCGCAGCGTGACACGCGAGCGTGCCAGCCGAAAGTCGTCGGTGTCGTAATACACCGCGTTCAGTGTGCGACGTTTTTCACGCGTCACATCGCCAAGCTCGGCGAGCGACCCCCTGAGCGATTCGAGATCGAACGAAGCGGGAACGTGCAGCTTGCGCTCCACCTCGGTCGTGGAGGTAGGTGTCGTCATCGAAGGGGGGTTCGACGGGCCTGGCGCTTGAGGGCGATCAGCTCAGCCTGCAGGTCGGCGAGCGGCTCGCCGTCGCTGTCCTGGCTGGCTTTCAGCCACTCGCCGTCGGGCATCAGGTGCCACGACGCGGTGCCGAGGTCGAAGGAGAGGTCGAGCATCTCGCCCAGTGTGGCGACGTGCGCCTCACCGGTGATGCTGACGAGAGCCTCGACGCGGCGGTCAAGGTTGCGGTGCATGAGATCGGCGCTGCCGATCCACACATCAGGCTCGCCGTTGTTCTCGAACCAGTAGATCCGCGAGTGCTCGAGAAAGCGTCCGAGGATGCTGCGCACCCTGATGTTTTCCGACAGCCCAGGCACCCCGGCTTTGATGGCGCAGATGCCGCGGACGAGGACGTCGACCGGCACACCTGCCTGGGATGCGCGGTAGAGGGCGTCGATGATCCGCTCGTCGACGATCGAGTTCACCTTGAAGCGGATTGTTGCCCGTCGGCCCTGTCGGTGGTTGTCGACCTCGCGATCGATCCGCTCGATGAGCCCGGTGCGTACCGAGTGCGGAGCCACCATAAGTCGTTGGTAGTCAGTGGTGAGCGAGTAGCCGGTGAGGACGTTGAAGAGCTTGCTGACGTCGTCTCCGACGGCTGGGCTTGAGGTGAGGAGCCCAATGTCTTCGTAGAGCCGAGCAGTCTTCGGGTGGTAGTTACCGGTGCCGATGTGGGTGTACCGACGAAGGACGCCGTCCTCGTCCTGACGCACCACCATGCTCAGCTTGCTGTGCGTCTTGAGGCCGACAACCCCATAGACGACGTGACAGCCGGCCTGCTCGAGCTTGCGCGCCCAGCGGATGTTGGCCTGCTCGTCGAAGCGAGCCTTGATCTCGACCAGTACTAGCACCTGCTTGCCGGCTTCGGCCGCGCTGATCAGCGCGTGCACGATCGGCGAGTCACCACTGGTTCGGTACAGGGTCTGCTTGATGGCAAGGACGTTCTTGTCGTCGGCTGCCTCCTCGAGGAAGGCCTGGACGCTGGTGCTGAACGAGTCGTACGGGTGGTGCAGCAGGACGTCGCGGTTGCGCATCACCTCGAGGATCTCGGGCGCGTCGCTGGTCTCGACCTCGTTGAGTTCGATCGACGTCATGGGGACAAACGCCGGGTAGAGCAGGTCGGGTCGGTCAAGGCCGGCGATGGCGAACAGACCAGTGAGGTCGAGTGGCCAAGGAAGCGTGACAACCTCATTGCGCTCGATGTCGAGCTCTTCGATGAGCAGCTCGAGGACGTGTGGGTCGATCGTCTCCTCGACCTCCAGGCGCACGGGCGGGCCGAACCGACGACGTGACAACTCACGCTCGAGGGCCTTGAGGAGATTCTCCGCCTCGTCCTCCTCGACCTCGACGTCCTCGTTGCGCGTGACCCGGAAGGTATGGCGCTGCAACACCTCCATGCCGGGGAAGAGCGAGTCGAGGTGGGCGGCGATGACATCTTCGAGCGGGACGAAGTGATCGCCGCCGTCGAGCGGGACGAACCGGGGCAGAGTCGGCGGCACCTTGACGCGAGCGAAGTGCTCCTGCCCGGTGTTCGGGTTACGCACGACGACCGCAAGGTTCAGCGAGAGTCCGGAGATGTAGGGGAACGGGTGCGCTGGATCGACGGCGAGCGGAGTCAAGACGGCGAAGATCTGGTCGTCGAAGAGCTGGCTCATCGCTTTCTGCTCGTCGACGTCGAGGTCGCGCCAGCGCAGGATGTCGATCCCAGCCTCGCTCAGCGACGGCATGAGGTCGCGAAGGGCCTGGGCTTGCTGCGACATGAGCGAGCGGGTGCGGTCGTGGACCCGCTTCATGAGTTCGCGGGGGGTCAGGCCGCTGGCGGCCTGGACCGCGATACCGGCAGCCATGCGCCGCTGCAGCCCCGCAACCCTGACCATGTAGAACTCGTCGAGGTTGTTGGCGAAGATGGCCAAGAACTTGGCGCGCTCCAAGGGGGGGACCGCGGTGTCCTCGGCAAGCTCGAGCACGCGCTGATTGAACGCCAACCACGACAGTTCGCGGTCGGAGAAGCGGTCAACGGGCAGCGGCTCAAGAGCAGTGTCGGACGTGGAACTCACAAGGTCGCCTCTCAGGTTTGTTGACCATTGTGGTCTGTTGACCATTGTGACAGTGCTGTCCGCCCCCGTCACCCGGCGGAGGTCCCTGTCACCCGATCGGGACCGTTGCGGGCCGCTCAGACGCAGGGTGTGGGCCGATTGCCTCCGTGGCTTAGCCACTGGGGGGGAACGGCGAGACATGAAAGGGAGGGCGTCGCCTGTGGCGACGCCCTCCCTTTTCAGATAGCGCTCGGTCAGTCGTTCTGGCTGCTCCCACCATCGGAGTCGTCATCGGAGTCATCACCAGAGTCATCGCCGGAGTCGTCACCTTGGTCGTCGTCGGCTGAGTCGTTCCCGGAGTCGTCGCCCTGGCTGTCGTCGCCTTGGTCGTCAGCGTTGTCACCTTGGTTGTCGTCACCCTGGCTGTCGTCACCCTGGTTGTCACCGCCCTGGCTGTCGTCACCCTGGTCGTCACCGGAGTCGTCGCCCTGATCATCGGTGGCGGCGTCATCGCTCTGACTCACGACTGGGGCGGCGTTGCCTTGGTTGTCGGCAGCGTCATCGCCCTGGTTGCCGTTGCCCTGGTTGCCGTCGCCTTGGTCGTTGGCGTCGTCGCCTTGGTCGTCAGTCGCATCGCCCTGGTTGTCGTCGCCTTGGTCGTCGGCGCTGTCACCCTGGTCATCGTCGGGGACGGTGGGTACATCGACCGTCGATGTCGGCTGGTCGTCGGTGACCAGGTTGACGGCAGTGGCTGCCGCGGCAGTCCCGATGCCGGCTGCGGCGATGACGGCGGTGATCAGCGCGACCCGACCAGCCAGTCCCAAACGTGCAAACAAAGTCTTCATCCGGTTCTCCTTCGTTGAGTGAATGGTCGTCCCCGCGACTTCAGACCCGGCCATGGCGACCGCAAGGCCGACCGGAGCTTGCGCGCTGCTGGGGTCAGCGAGAAACTCGCTGAGGGCTGCGCTTGGTTCGGGCGGCGGCTCGGCAGCCATCTGGCGCAGGTGCCGGATGACTTCCTCTGGGAACTCGTTCTCGTTCATCACAACTCCGCAATCGGAAGAGCGGGTACCGAAGTTATGGGGTCGGTCGGAATTGCTCCATTCAGGTGACGCTGTAGCCCCTGGATGCCCCGCCGCTGTAGCTGTTTGACGGCGCCGGCGCTGCGACCGGTGATGGCGGCGACTTCCTCCAAAGTGAGATCAGCGACGAAGCGCAGCAGCACGACGTCGCGCTGTTCGGGGGTGAGAGCTGCCAGAGCTGTGCGTACCTCGTCGGACTGGAGGTGTTCCAGTGAAGTGTCCTCGGCGCTCGGGACCGTGCGACGGTCGAGTTCCTCGAGGTAAGACTCGCGACCGACCGCCTTGATCTGCCCGCGAAGACCGTCCACCCCTCGGTGGTGGGCAATGGTGAAGAGCCAGGAGCGGAACTGCGCCCCATCTCCCTCGAAGCGCTTTATCCCGGTAAAGGCGGCGAGGAAGATTTCGCTGGTCACGTCCTCGACGTCGTCAACGCCTCGCGCGCGGAGGTAGCCGGCTACCGAGCCGGAAAGTTCCTCCCATAGGCGTGCGAACGCCCAGCCACCGCCTGCCCGCGCGGCAACCACCAGCGAGTCGAGTGTGTCCACCGGAACCTTTCGGGCTACCTCCTGGTCATCGAGCCGCACGAAGCCGGCCTTGAGGATTCGTGCGGCTCGATCTCTTGGCCCTCAGAATCCGACGGTGAACCGTCCATTGCCAGGCCGGAAATTGCCAGGCCGGTAAGTAGGGTGCGCGTAGGGTGCGGCTATGCGCCTCGGTATGACCCCTTGACGCGGTTTCGGCCGTCCGGTCTGCTCGACTGGACGTTTGAGATCGCGCTGATCTTCAAGGGCCTTGACGGAATTTTGGAGATCGTTGGCGGCGCACTGCTGCTCTTCGTCTCCCAAGCTCAGTTCGACTCGTGGGTGGTAGCGCTCACGCAGCATGAGCTGTCGGAAGACCCGAATGACTTCATCGCCAATCATCTGCTGACGGCCGCGGGACACCTCTCCGCTGGCGGCCAGACCTTTGCGGCGTTCTATCTGCTGGCGCACGGTGTGGTCAAGGTGGTCCTCGTGGCTGCTGTCATGAAGGACAAGCTCTGGGCCTACCCCTGGATGATCGCCTTCCTGGCCGCGTTCATCGTCTATCAGTGCTACTTGATGGTGGTGAACCCGACCATCGGGATCGCGTTGCTGACGGTCTTCGATGTCTTCATGATCTGGCTGACCTACCGCGAATATGGAAGGCGGCGAGTCATGCTCCCCGCCGTGGCCTAGCAGCGCCCGGCAAATCCGAACCGCCGGAAGGGCTACGCCGGCGAGCGGAACTGCACGTCACTGTCCCAGTGGGTGAACCCCAGTCTTCGGTAAGCCGCAATGGCTGGGGTGTTGTCGGCGTCAACGTAGAGCATGGCTTCGAGAAGTCCGGCACTCCGCAGATGGTGCAGGCCCAGCAGGATCAAGGCTGTCCCCAGCCCGGTACCTCGTTCGCTGGGCTGGACCCCGACCACGTAGACCTCGCCGATCGGTTCGTGGCCGTGAGCGTCGTGGGTGTGCGGGCCGTGGTCGTCGTGTTCGTGCACGATCGGTTGGCCGCCGTGCACCTTGGTCCAGTGGTAGCCCACCAATGTGCCCTCGCGTTCGGCGAGGAAGAACCCGGCTGCGTCGAACCACGGCTCGCCCAGCCGCCGGCTCAGGTCGTCCTGGGTGAGCGCACCCTGTTCGGGATGCTGCGCAAAGATCACCGAGTTGAGAGCGACCCAGGCTTCGTCGTCCGCACTCGCAACGAAGGTGCGCACGGCGACACCGGCTGGCACCTTGGCCGGGGGCAAGGGCGACGACAGTGAGCGGCGCAACTGCATCAGTTCGCGTGTCTTCGCGAAGCCGAGTGAGGCAGCCAGTCCCGACGCTGCGGGGCTTTCGCCGTGCGCCCAGAGTCGAAGGCGCCCATCCGGCGTCTCGGAGCGAACGGCGTCGACCAGGAGGCGGCCAACACCCTGACGGCGCCAAGCCGGGTCGACGACGACCTCCGCACTGGACCCGGCGACCGCATCGGTGACATCGAGGTGCGCGTACCCAGCAAGGTGCGGCATGTCACCGCGGCCGTCCCCGTAGGCCAGGAGGTGCCGCACGCCCTCATCGCCACCATGGCGAAGGTGCAGGCTGACGTGCTCGGAGAGTGGGCGAACGCCGTCGTGCTCAGTGGCGCGCTCGGCCAGGAGGGCGACAGCATCGGTCTCGTCCGGGTCGAGCTTGGCCAGTACCTCGACGTGAAAGGGGTGCTCGGCCATGGCACCACTCTATTGAGCGCCTCGAAAGCTGGCCACGCCGTCTGCTGTTCACCTACCGCACGTTCGTCGTTCACGCGACGGTTTCTCCCCCTCCTTTCGCAGCCCCGACGCTGAGCACGCACCCGCAACAACGTCTGCAAAAGGAGCCGGATCATCGTGGCTGAACCGCGCTTCCAGGTGCGCTCGGTGCGTCGGCGAACCGTGCCCGTGCCCGCTCTACGGGTTGCGGGGCCCGTTCCAGAGGTGCGGCCGACGGGGTGGGACGACGCCATGGTGTGGCGCCTACTCGGAACCAACAACCGAGAGCTCGGTCGCAGCGCAGACCAGTTCGACACCGTCGAAGCCTGTCTGCGAGCTGTCGAGGACGCCAGAGTCCACGTGCGCGAGATCGCTCAACCGCGGATCTACTTCACGACGGACGAGGGAGCTGGCTACTCGTGGTGGTGGATGGTCGAACGGGCGGGTGTCAACTTCATCACAGCGGCCCGGACCTTCAGTCGACAACGTGACTGCTTGACCAACTTTGACCAGTTCAAGGCAAACGCGCTCGTTGCTGCCGTTACCAACTCCGTGCCGGCTCGGCGCGGCGGGCCGGCAGTCGCTGCATCACGACCAACAGGAAACGGCCACCCCCGTGGCAAGACCGTGAGAGTCAACGCCAGAGGAGTCGTGCGATGAGCGCACAGACGATGGAGGACCGCCCCGTCGAGATCGAGCGGCCACCGGCAGGGGCCCACCTCGAGGCCATCGGGGTCTCAGCGTGGTTCGCGTCCCACAAGGTCCTCGAGCGAGTGTCGCTGGAGATGCGGCCTGGCATCGTCACCGCTCTGATCGGGCCATCCGGCTGTGGTAAGTCAACCTTTCTCCGCACTCTGAACCGGATGCACGAGACAATCCCGGCCGCCAAGTTCGGCGGCGAGGTGCGGCTCAACGGTGAGGACATCTACGACGCCGGTCGACGGATCACCGAGACGCGTCGTTCGATCGGAATGGTCTTTCAGAAGCCCAACCCGTTCCCCGCGATGTCGATCGGCGAGAACGTGCTCGCCGGACCGAAGCTCAACGGAACTCGCGTGGCGCGCTCCGATCGCGATGCATTGGTGGAACGTTCCCTCACCCGAGCTGGCCTCTGGAACGAGGTGAAGGACCGGTTGTTCAAGCCGGGCGGCGCCTTGTCCGGTGGGCAGCAGCAGCGGCTCTGCATTGCTCGATCATTGGCCGTCGACCCCGACATCCTGCTGATGGACGAGCCATGCTCTGCACTTGATCCCGGCTCGACCAACGTGATCGAGCGAACCATCGGTGAGCTGAAAGACGAGGTCACCATCGTCATCGTTACGCACAACATGCAGCAGGCCGCACGTGTCTCGCAGCAAGCCGCCTTCTTCCTGGCCACCGACGGTACGCCGGGCGTGATCGTGGAGTCGGGGGACACCGAGCAGATCTTCGGAGACCCCAAGGACCAGCGCACTTCCGACTACGTCAACGGAAAGTTCGGCTGACCATGACCGTGATCGACATCGAGAGTCGGATGGCCGAACCGGTCGACGATGAGCCGAGGGCCATCGACCCCGGCCTGAGCCGCGAAGACAAGATCTTTCACGGCTCGGTGCGATCCATCGGCTTCTTCGTCCTGATTGTCTTCGGCTCGATCGGTGTCTTCCTCGGCTACCAGTCAATCCCCACCTTCTCGCACTACGGGTTCTCCTTCCTGACTGAAACCCAGTGGAATCCAGAGCTCGACCAAGTCGGGATCGCGGCGGTCATCGTCGGCACTTTCCAGGTTGCCCTGGTGGCGATCGTGGTGTCGTTGCCGCTGGCGCTGCTGACGGCGCTCTACATCAGCGAGTACGCGCCACAACGCCTGAAGTCCAGTCTGGTTTCGCTCGTCGACCTGATGGCTGCTATTCCGAGCATCGTTTACGGAGCGTGGGGTTTCGCCTTCTTGCAAGAGCACGCCAAGTATGTAGCGCGCTGGCTGAGCCAATACCTGGGATGGATCCCGTTCTTCTCCGTCGATACCGACCCGAACGCTGCGCTCTGGGCGCAGACGCAGTTCACCGCGTCGGCGTTCATCGCCGGCCTGGCCGTTGCAATGATGACCATTCCGATGGCCTGCGCTGTAATGCGCGGTGTGTTCGCGCAGGCGCCGGTAGGCGAGCGTGAAGCCGCGGTTGCGCTGGGTGCCACTCGATGGGGGGTGATCAGGTCCGTAGTGCTGCCGTTCGGCCGTGGCGGAATCATTGGTGGCTCGATGCTCGGCCTGGGGCGTGCGCTGGGTGAAACCATCGCTGTGCTTCTGATTATCTCGCCGGCCTACGACATCAAGTGGAGCGTCGTCGAGGTCGGCACTCAGACCACCTCCTCCCTGATCGCCGGGCTCTTCGGTGAGGCAACCTCGTTCCAACTCTCGGCACTGCTGACCGCTGGGTTCGTGCTCTTCATCATCACCCTGGTCGTCAACATGATCGCCGCCGTCTTCGTTGGTCGAAGCCGCAGCGGAAGCATTACGGAGGCTTAGGCGATGACAGTGACCCTCGAACGCTCTGTTCGACAGGACCCGCCCGCGGATGGTCCTGATCCCGTCGATACGCCACGCACCGTTGGCGGCAGAACACGCGACGACGTCTTCAGCCTGGCCGGATCGGCCGCCGGAAGCTTGGCGCTGACGTGGCTGGTCTTCACCATCATCCTCGGCTGGACCGGGCGTCTCGGGTTCGTCATCGTGTGGTTCATCGTCTTCGCCGCCTTGTACGCAGCCGTGACTTCTTGGACCAACCCCCGGATCGCCGTTGTCGATCGCCTGGCTTCTGCTCTCGTCACGGCTGGGGCTGCAACCGTGGGCATTGCGCTCGCGAGCACGGTGATCTTCACCGTGGTGAACGGCATTGACGCACTGACCCATATCAACTTCTACACCGACGACATGGCAGGCGTAGCGCCGCGCGACCCACTCACCCAAGGCGGGATCCTGCATGCCATTGTCGGATCGTTCATCATGGTGGGGATCGCGACTGTTGTGTCCTTGCCGCTCGGTGTCGGCACGGCGATCTACATCACTGAGGTCGGCTCACGAGGCGGCAAATGGGTGCGAACCGTCGTCGAGGCGATGATCGGCCTTCCCGACATTCTGGCGGGCTTGTTCGTCTACGTCACGCTGATTCTTGCCCTTGGCACCCAGCGTTCGGGGTTTGCCGCAGGCATGGCGCTGGCCATCATGATGACGCCGATCATTGCGCGCTCGGCCGAGGTACAGCTGCGCGTAGTGCCTGGCGGCCTGCGCGAGGCCGGACTCGCGCTGGGTGCCACCCGGTGGCGAACGGTGAAGGGCATCGTCGTTCCAACGGCCAAGGCCGGCTTGGCCACTGCGCTCATCCTCGGCATCGCCCGAGCCGTTGGAGAAACTGCGCCAGTCTTGATCACCTCGGGTGCGAGCACCTTCTTGAACTTCAACCCGCTCAGCGAGCCGATGAACTCGCTTCCGCTCTTCATCCTGTTTGCCCTTCGCAGCGGGCAGCCGGTGTACATCGAGCGGGGGTTCGGCGCCGCGGTCGTCTTGCTGGGAATCGTGCTTGCCCTGTTCGTCATGGCTCGGATGCTCGCCAAGAATCGGATGTCCCGCTGATGCCCCGCCCACGACTCGCCCTCAACCTCGCGTCTCGACGCAGGAGGACTGCTATGAACCCCGAACGTTCGATCCGCCGTTGCATTGCACTCGTGGCTGTCGGATTGCTGGCACTTGCCGGGGCCCTTCCGGCGAGTGCAGCTGACAGCAGGGCCTTGATCCAAGGCTCTGGCTCAGGGTGGAGCGCCAACGCCGTCAACCAATGGGTCGCCGACGTCCAGTCGAACGGGTTGCAGGTGGTGTACACGGCTGCTGGTTCTGCGCAGGGGCGAAAGGACTTCGGCTACCGCACCAACGACTTTGCGGTCAGTGACATCGGGTTCCAAGGCGTGGACGCAGTAACGGGCGACACCGACACGTCTCAGGGACGTGACTACGCGTATCTTCCGATCGTGGCCGGCGGAACGGCGTTCCCCTACCACATCGAAGTTGGGGGCGAGCTGCTCAAGAACCTCCGGCTGTCGGGTGACAGTTTGGCCAAGATCTTCACCGGCCAGATCACCAACTGGAGCGACGCGCAGATCACCAAGGACAACAACGGAAGGAAGCTCCCGTCGATCCCGATCATCCCGGTCGTTCACTCTGAGGGATCTGGGTCGACAGCGCAACTGACCCGATACTTCGACGCCGAGCACCCCGACGTCTGGCGGCCGTATCTTGGCAAAGCCGGTGACACCGAGTACTACCCCCGCAAGGGCAGCATGATCGCCCAGAACGGTTCGGACGGCGTCATGAACTATGTCGCGTCTAGCTCAGCCAACGGCGCGATCGGATATGACGAGTACTCGTATGCACTCGGCAAGAACTACCCGGTGGCCAAGATCCTGAACAAGTCCGGATACTTCACGCTTCCGACTCAGTACAACGTCGCCGTCGCGCTCACCAGGGCTGACATCAACGGGAATCCGAAGTCGCCGAACTACCTCCTGCAGGATCTCAAGAACGTCTACACCTACGGCGACACGCGCACGTATCCCCTTTCGTCGTACTCGTACGCGATCATCCCGACCGCGAGCGACGACGACACCATGACAACTGCCAAGCGACAGACGTTGGCTGACTTCCTGTACTACTCGGTCTGCCAAGGGCAGCGTGAGGTAGGCCCGATCGGCTATTCGCCGCTGCCGATCAACTTGGTGGAGGCGTCCTTCGACCAGATCGGCCAGTTGAAGAAGGCAGACAAGGCCGTAAACCTCGACAACCGCAACGTCTCGACCTGCGACAACCCGACATTTATCGCCGGGCAGCCGAACCGCAACTACCTGGCCGAGATTGCGCCGAAGCCGCCCGAGTGCGACAAGGTGGGCAACGGCCCCTGCGTTGACGGCGGTTTCACCGGTGTGGGTGATCCGCCGACCGGCGGCGGCGATAACAACGGCGGTGGCAACGGCAACGACA
>JBBQAL010000150.1:0-5197 GCA_038316135.1 Candidatus Nanopelagicales bacterium
CGTCGTCGCGCGTGGCGTCGTTCGGCTCAAGGGGTGTCCAGTTGGCCAGTACCGCGTAGGTCACGCTTTCGGTGCCAAGATGGACAACTCCAACGTCGCAGCGCACGCCGTCGTTCGTCCCGGTCTTGTTCCAGAGCCGGATGCCCCGGTCGGTGTCGCAATGGGCGAGTGGGTCGAGCCCGAAGGCCGAGGCCACCATCGAGAGATCGGTGTTGATCGACAGCCAGGACGTCACCCGGTTGGCGACGGCAGGTAATAGCTCGTCTGCGTCATCGAGTAGCTGACAAAGGTGAACGAGGTCTCCGGCGGAGCCCGATGACAGCACAGGGGGATGTTCAGGGAGTCTCTGGTCACGAACGATGTCGTGCAATGCGGTCGTCGTCATCCCAAGCCGGCGCCCGGTGGCATCCACCGAGCCGAGGCCAACCGACGTGATGAGGGCATTGGTTGCGAGGTTGTCACTGGTCGCACCGACGAGCGAGCAGAGATCGGCAACCGACAGCCGGCTGACATCGAGGTGCTGCCATAGCCCGGAGTCGGCCACGCGGTCGACGTTGCGGCGATCCAGCAGCGTGTCCGGGTGCAGCTCGCCTGACTCGATGCCCTCGGAGATGCGGATCAGTAGCAGGATCTTCCCGATGCTGGCTGTGGCGCAGACTTGCTTGGCTTCCACCTCGACCAGGGGTGTCCCGCTCGCCGAGTGCTCGACCAAAACCGACCAACGCACGGCCTCGGGCAGGTTGAGTCGAGCAGCGGGAAGACTCACGACGGCGTAATGCGGCGGATCTGGTCGGTGAAGTAGTTGGCGTAGTACAGGGCACGCCCTTGACGGCTGGGGCCGAAGGTCAGGGCGACCGGACCAGCTGCTGGAGCCAACGGCTTTGCGCTAAAGGACGCGTCAGCCCGGCGGTGGAGCCGCCAGATGGATCCGCAGAGGAAGTCGGCGAACATGTAGTCACCGGCGAACCTGCCGTTCCACGTGCCAGGAGGGACGAAAGCGCCTCCGGTGATCGACCCGCACCCGTTGGAGTGGCGATACGCGAAGACGGGATCGTTGAGGCTGGCTGGATCGCAGGAGAGCGTCGATCCGGTCAGGCAGAAGCCTTCGCGGACGTTCCAGCCGTAGTCAGAGCCTGCATCGACCTTGTTGATCTCCTCCCAGGTTTCCTGCCCGACATCGTTGACCCAGGGGGTGCTGGTGCCAGGACGGATATCCATCCGGAAGGGATTGCGAAAGCCGGACGCGTAGGTCTCCGTGCATGGACCGGTGCCGGGATCGGGTCCACCCGGTGCGGTGCAGCGCCTGGCATCGACGGCATTCACGTACGGGTTGTCGGGTGGAACATCACCTGTCGGAGTGACGCGCAGCATCTTGCCGAGCGGAAGATCGAGACGTCGAGAGTTGTCGTTGGCAGCGCCGCAGTCTGCCGGCGCGCCGATCTCGCAGCCGCCGTCACCGGTCGTGATGTACAGCATCCCGTCAGCGCCGAACGCGAGGTCGCCGGCGTTGTGGTTCGTCGCAGGTGACGGAATGTTGTCGACGATGATGCGGGCCGATCCGCTCACCACCTGGTCGCCCGCCCCGAGCCGGAAGCGCGTGACCCGGTTCACTGGCGTCGGGTCGGGAGCCACCCGACACGATGAGAACTTGTCGAAGGTCCAGAAGAGATAGATCCACTGGTTGGCGGTGAAGTTGGGGTCGACAGCGACTCCGAGCAGGCCTCGCTCGTTGCCGTCACAGATGCGGGCGCTCAGGTCGATAGCGGGGGTCGGTACGAGTCCTTCCGGGCGAAGGACTCGCAGCTGCCCGGCGTGCGTAGTAATCAGACCGCGTCCATCGGGGGTGAAGGCGATGTCTGTCGGCGACCCGACGGTGGCGACGCGCTTGTCGGTCAAGCCCTTCGCAAGTGAGCTTGCCGGGGCAATGGTGTCGCCGGAGGTGTTAGCCGCAGTCGCAGGAATCGTCAACAACGACAATGTGATCACAGCTGACGCCGCGCCGATCCAGGTCAGCCGAGCAAGCCGTGTGTGCACTGCCACTACTTCTCCTTCCTCGGCTGCCATTGATTGGCGCGTTCGCCCTTGGCGGAGAGTCGGGCGGTTTCGCCGATTCGCTTGGCGCGCGTTTCCGGGCGCTTGGCCTGGACGATCCACTCGAGGATGCCCCGCTTGGCCGAACGAGGGAACGACTCCCACTGGGCGGCAGCGGGAGGATGCTCAGCGAAGGCCTTTGCCAGATCATCGGGAACGATCAGGTTCTCGACATCGTCGAGCATGGTCCAGGAGGCGTCGGCCTTGGCCGCGTCGATCACCCGGCGTCCAGGTGCAGCCATCTGCTTGGACGCCTCCATCCGCGCCACTCGCTCCTTGTTCGGGCGGGACCAGCCGCTTCCCTTCTTGCGGGGTGCCACCCAGAGCATCGTGCGAGCTTCGTCGAGTCGGCGCGTCTTGCTGTCGACCCAGCCAAAGCAAAGGGCCTGCCCCACGATGTCCTCGTAGGACAACGGCTCGTGCCCGGATCCTTTGCGCCAGTTGACCACCCAAATGCCGGAGGGTCGGGTGTGGTTGGCCTTGAGCCACGATCGCCATTCGGGTCGGGTCTTCGGGTGGAACCGCTCCTCGGACATGCATCGAGGGTACGGGCGGCGCGGGTCATTCGGCACTACCGGTACCAGTGCGCCCAGGCGATGCTGAGGGCATGGCTGACGTGCTGATGATTTACGGCACCACCGAGGGCCACACGGCCGTGGTTGCTGATCACCTGCGCGTTCCGCTGGAGGCGGCAGGGCATGTAGTCCGAGTTTGCCCTGTCGATGACGCTCCAACATGCCCGATCGGTTACGACCTTGTCATCGTCGGGTCGTCGATCCATCAGGGTCACCACCACCGAGGAGTGACTCGGTGGGTCAAGGGGAATGCCGAGTTCTTGGGACGTATACCGTCGGCCTTCTTCCAAGTGTCGCTGGTGACGGTCGGTGGCCAAGGCGGCGTGGACGAAGCCCAGCGCTACGTCGACGAACTTGTCAAGGTGACCGGATGGCACCCCGACGTATATCAGGATTGCGACGGCAACGACTACCGAGCCGTCGAGCAGTTCGCCCAAGAGGTCGGCACGATGCTCGACCGCATGCCGCACGTCGCCTAGGCCAGCCGCGGTTGGCGTGACCGGATCAGAGCCCGTCGAAGCAGCGACCAGAACCGAGGGCGGCTAGTCCGGTGAGGTCGCCGTTGCCGAAGGTGAAGGTCGTCGGCCGGGCCGTGGGATACATCAGTTGGTTGGGGTCATTGACGTGGGCGAGGCCAACGAGATGACCGAGTTCATGTGTGATCGTGGCGATGACCACCGGGCGCCCATTGAGCAGAGTTTTGGTCAGTAGCTCATTTGTCTGGTCAGCATCGAGCGTGACGGTTCCCGACACCAGGGCGAGCTGCCCGTCGTCGGTGGTGACTGGCTCGCTGCCGGTCAGCCCGATCACCTGCCCAGTGAGCTCATCGATCTCCGCAGGTGTGCTCCATGAGATGAGGACCGGCGCCCAGCGGTCGCCGTAGCGATCCGGTTGGTAGTTGGACCGAAAGTACGACGGTGCCTCATCGGTGATTCCGTCGTCGACGAACTGGAGCCCAGTTGCAGCTGAGACGTTGTTGATCGCGGTGGGCAGAAGATCCATCCCCCCAGGGGGCGCCCCGTCAGGACGGACGACGTAATGAATCGGCCGGCAAGGGTCAAAGGCGACCGGTTGAGTGGAGTTGGGCTGGGTTCGCACGAACGCAAAGTTGGGGTCTGTCGGCGCGGTGATGCTCGGCAGGATCAGCCGCTGTCCGCCCGTTGCCGTCGCGGTGGGGCGATCAGTTGAGGGAACAAAGTGCTGAAACGCTCCGTAGGCAAGGGGAAGGCCGACAGCGAGCACCAGCAGCGCGATGCGGATCTGAATCGTTGTCCGTCGTGGCGCCCCCGTGATACTCACGGTGGTGGATCGACGCCAGCGACTTGCAACTTGATCTCATCGGCACATGTGGCCAAGTCACGAACTTCGGCCGAGGGCTGTGATTAGCCACCTGACTTGCGGCGGAACTCCCTCTTCGCGCCCTGAGCGTGGGTGTCCTCCGTGCCGTGCGGTGAGTCGGGGCCGCCGACCCCGACGTTGTCATGGGTCTGCTTGTTCTTGCGTTCCAGTGCCTCCCGGAACTTCGCCTTGACGTCCTCGGGGGACCCTGACTCATCGCTCTGTTCGCTCTTGTCGCTCATGGGACGAGCATGCTCTGCGGTGCGAAGTGGGTCAAGCCAGTTCGGCGTGGTGGGCACGCCAGGATTGGAGACCCAGCGCTAGTGCGCCACGACCCGGAAGATACTCATGTCCTTGACCAGGGCGCCACGAACGTGACCGAACGGGGCAGCCGCCGTCTGCTGGAGGAAGTGGACGACCTGCTGGGTGACGACCTCGCCGGGGAGCAGGTTGGGGATTCCGGGTGGGTAGGCAGCGACTGTGTCAGCCGACACGCGGCCGATAGCGTCCTCGGCGGAGACGACCTCGGTGGAGCTGAAGTAGGCGTCCCGAACGCTGCTGGCACGTGGCCCAGGGGCAGGCAGCTGGATCGTAGGTGACTGGCTGACCGCAACGCGGGGAAGCGAGTGCAGCGCGTCCAGCAGACGGTCAACGTCGGGGATAGCCCCTGCCCCAACGACGGCGACGATCACCGAGTCGGTGGACATCTCGAAGTGAATGCGGTGCTGTTCGAAGAGCAAGTGGCGGGCCTCGTGCCCGCTGATGCCACCCGACCGGGTGTCGATGACAACGCGAAGCGGGTCGATCGCCACGACGTCGTCGAACTCGAGCATGTGGGCGTCGAGGATTCCGAACCGGCCCTCGGCTTCGATGCGGCCGCGGATCTTCTCGACGGCATCCAAGCTTGCCCCGATTGTGATGTGACCGTTGACCGCGAGCTGGTGGCGCGCGTGGTCGAGGGAGGCCATCAGCAGAGCTGACGCCGACGTCGACTGCATTGATCGGAAGGCGCGGTCGAGCAGCGGCTCAAGACGCTCGGCGAAGTCGCCGTGGCCCAAGTGCAACATTGCTGACTGGGTGAGAGAGCCGGCGAGCTTATGTGTGGAGGAGATCACCAAGTCGGCGCCGAGCCTCAACGCGTTGACCGGTAGCCGCGGGTGAAAACCGAAATGCGGACCCCATGCTTCGTCGAC
>JBBQAL010000175.1:0-3685 GCA_038316135.1 Candidatus Nanopelagicales bacterium
AGCGTGGCTACATCGACGCTGTCATCGAGCCGTCGGCGACCCGCGTCCAGGTGATGCGCGCACTCCGGATGCTCCGTACCAAGCGAGCCAACCGGCCACCGAAGAAGCACGGGAACATCCCGCTGTGAGTGAGCCGGAGACGCGAGAGGAGCGCGAAAGTTCGGGTCCGCTTCTGCGCATAGTGTCCGGTGACCCGACGCCCGACGAGCTAGCGGCCCTGCTGGCGGTTCTGGCCGCCCGCGGCTCGGGCGGCGACGCCAGCAGCGCGGCTAAGAAGCGATCGCTGTGGGCTGCTCACTCGCGGCAGGTGCGTCCATCGCTCGGTCCCGGCAGAGGCGCCTGGCGGGCGTCGACGCTGCCCCGATGAGGTTCGTGCTCGCCTCGGCCTCACCGGCCAGGCTGGGGCTGCTGCAGGCTGCCGGCGTCGAGCCGGAGGTGGTCGTGAGTGGCGTCGACGAAGACGCCGTCTCCGGCCCCCCGGGCGAGCGCGCCCGTGTGCTGGCCGAGCACAAGGCTCGCGCGGTCGCTGATCGACTGGCTCTCACGACCGACGGCGCGAGTTCTGGCCCCATCCTGGTGCTCGGCTGCGACTCAGTCCTCGAGCGACAGGGCCTCGCCTTCGGCAAGCCTGCGGACGCGGCGGACGCCGTTGCCCGCTGGCGAGACATGCGGGGGCAAGAAGGCATCCTGCACACCGGGCACTGCCTGATCTCGCTCAGCCAGGGGGGCGCCGATCACCGCAGTATCAGTGCCCTCGCGTCGGCAACGGTTCGGTTCGGCTCCCCCAGCGACGCCGAGATCGAGGCATACGTGGCCACCGGTGAGCCCCTTCGCGTCGCCGGCGGCTTCACCCTTGACCGGCTCGGCGGGTGGTTCGTGGACGGGATCGATGGCGATCCGGGTACCGTCCTCGGGCTCTCTCTGCCGTTGCTCCGACGTCTGCTGGCCGATCTCGGCATCGAGGTTCCCTCCCTCTGGTCCCCCTGAGGCCAATCGTCAATAGACTGCGCCGGAACCGGGCCCGATCACCCGTCGGTGCGCCGCTGCTGAGCCCTCACGTGGAGTCGATGTGCGCAAGGTCTTGATCGCCAATCGTGGCGAGATCGCTGTTCGGGTGGCGCGTGCCTGTCACGACGCCGGGCTCGCCTCGGTTGCGGTCTACGCCGACTCCGACCGAGACGCTCCCCACGTTCGGGCCGCTGATGAGGCGTACGCCCTCGACGGTGACACGCCGGCCGCCAGCTATCTCGACATGGGCAAGGTGCTCGGGATCGCCGCCCGCGCTGGCGCTGACGCCGTGCACCCCGGGTATGGCTTTCTCTCCGAGAACGCCGACTTCGCTCAAGCCGTCATGGACGCCGGCCTCACCTGGATCGGACCGCCGCCGGCAGCGATCAGGGCGCTCGGAGACAAGGTGCAGGCGCGGCACATCGCTCAGGCAGTCGGCGCCCCGCAGGTGGCTGGCACCGCCGATCCGGTGAGCGGTTCCGACGAGGTCGTTGTATTCGCCAAGGAGCACGGCCTGCCCATAGCGATCAAGGCCGCCTTCGGTGGTGGTGGCAGGGGCCTCAAGGTCGCCCAAACGATCGAAGAGATCCCCGACCTCTTCGACTCAGCCGTTCGCGAAGCGGTCACTGCGTTCGGTCGAGGCGAGTGCTTCGTCGAGCGCTATCTCGACCGGCCCAGACACGTCGAGACCCAGTGTCTGGCCGACCAGCACGGCAACGTCGTTGTCGTTTCCACCCGCGACTGCTCGCTCCAGCGCCGCCATCAGAAGCTGGTCGAAGAGGCTCCTGCACCGTTCCTCACTCCCGAGCAGAACGCTCAGATCTACCGCGCGTCGAAAGCGATCCTGCTCAAAGCAGGCTACGTCGGCGCAGGGACCTGCGAGTTCCTTGTCGGTCAGGACGGCACCATCTCCTTCCTCGAGGTCAACACTCGGCTTCAGGTCGAGCACCCGGTCACCGAAGAGGTCGCCGGCATCGACCTCGTCCGCGAGATGTTCCGCATCGCCGACGGCGAGGAACTCGGCTACGACGACCCGGCGATCCGCGGCCACTCGTTCGAGTTCCGGATCAACGGCGAAGACCCCGGGCGCGGCTTTCTCCCGGCACCCGGTCCGGTCACCGTGTGGAAGCCGCCGGCGGGACCAGGGGTTCGGGTCGATGCCGGTGTCGAGCAGGGCTCCGTCATCGGGCAGAACTTCGACTCGCTGCTCGCCAAGCTCATCGTGACGGGCGCCACGCGGCAACAGGCCATCGAGCGCTCGCGGCGGGCACTGGCCGAGTTCGAGGTGGACGGCATGGCAACGGCCTTGCCCTTTCACCGTGCCGTGATGGACGACCGGGCGTTCGCCCCTGACGACCCAGAGCAGCCGTTCGCCGTTCACACCCGCTGGATCGAGACCGAGTTCACCAACACCATCGAGCCCTTCGCCGGCGGTGGCGATGCACCGCAGTCGTTGGAGCGCGAGAAGGTCACCGTCGAGGTCGGTGGCAAACGGCTTGAGGTCACGCTGCCAGCGGGGATCGGTGTGGGTGGTAATGCCTCCGCAGCGTCAGGCAAGACAGCACCCCGACGTTCGGCAAAGCGCGGTTCTGGGGCAGCGGCGTCCGGCGCTGACCTGGCCAGCCCGATGCAAGGAACGATCGTGAAGATCGCCGTCGAGGAGGGCCAGCAAGTCGAGGCAGGGGAGCTCATCGTCGTCCTGGAGGCAATGAAGATGGAGCAGCCGCTCAACGCGCACAAGGCCGGGACGATCACCGGGCTAGCGGCCGAGATCGGACAGACGCTCGCAGCGGGCGCCACGATCTGCACGATCGCCGACTAGCGACCGACCGGAATTTCCCTTGAACGTCGACGGGCCAAGGCTGGGGGCGGCAGTACGACCAGCAGCGGTGACCGACTTCCCGGCCCTTAGGGCCGCCGACCACAAGTTGATCGACGGATCGGAGCGATGGTCCGAACTCCATGACTTGCTGACGCGGGGTTGGGGGCTGCTGGCCGAGGACCTCCGGGATGGCGCTCGTTCGGTGATTGGTTACGTCGCAGTGTCGCCGCGTCATTTCTTCAAACGTGACTTCATTGCCCTGCTCGTTGTCGCGGATGCCTGGCGCCGCCAAGGGGTCGGAACGCAACTGCTCAACGCTGCAACCAGCCGAGTAACGACCGACGTGGTGTTCACTTCGACCAACGCGTCCAATCTGCCGATGCGAGCTCTGCTCAGTCGCGAGGACTGGTTGATCAGCGGAACGCTGGACGGTCTGGATGAGGGCGACCCTGAGATCGTGTTCTATCGCCGAGTGAGCTCATGACTGACGAAACAGCGACACACCCGCCCACGTTGGCACTCTTGATTCCAATCGCCCCGCATTGTCCTTGCAAGGTGCATCCCCCGAGTGGTGGCACCCAGCCGGCTCGATATCCGGCTACTTGATGCTTCTCAATAGCTCGGTGCGGGTCCGTGGGCAAGGATCGTCTTGTGGGTGCGGCGGCACGAGGCATCATGCGCTCGAACCTGGGGCTTTCTTCTGTTGGGGAAAGAACTCGGCAGGCGTTCGAGCGCGAGGCAGTTGCGGGATCCAATGTTTCAACAGGTTGTCCGCGCACTCGGAACAGGTTCGTCGGATCTCACTAATTCCCCTATTCCTCCTTCCGATCTCCTGTACCTTCACCGCAAGCGATT
>JBBQAL010000161.1:0-4555 GCA_038316135.1 Candidatus Nanopelagicales bacterium
CGGCTCGAGCCGCAAAGCCCTGGAGCATCAGATCGAGCACGGGTTTCCGTACCTTCCGTCCGGGTCCCAACTGATCCTGGACCGGGTGTCGCAGCGCATCGTGCTCGACAACGTACGGCGCCAACTGCAGCTCTCCCGAAAGGACCTGGTTGTTGACGTACGGTCCCACGGCGATCTGCCCCTGGCCCAATACCTCGAGGAGGCTGGGCGGGACCTCGCCGACGTCTACAAGAGCAACGGCTCCTGGACCACGCTACGCCGTGAAGCGGGCTGGACTACCCCGCGCGCCGGCGCTAACGAGTCTCCGCTCCTGCGCCGGATGGCCGCCCTGTCCCATGTCGACGATCCGGAACGCGCACAGGCCTACACCCTGCTCGCTGCGTTGGACGGCCCGCGCTACGACCATCTAACCGAGCGCGAGCAACGCCTGGCCCGCATGCTTTTCTTCACGCTGTGGCCCAACAAGGGTGGCTTCTCCTCCTACGGTGAAGGTCTGGAGCACTTGCGGGCCCACCCAGCGGTCTGCGCTGAGCTGCAAGAGTTGCTGGTCCTCGGACTCGACAGCGCTCGACATCTACCACAATCTCTTGGCGAGGGCTTGCAACATGTCCCGCTCGCGAGTCATGCGCACTATCGACGGGAGGAGATTCTGGCGGCACTGGACTGGGCCTCGCTCGAGCGCAGTGCTCGCGGCAACATCACAGGGGTTGCCTGGGCCGAATTGACGCAGACGGACGCCTTGATGATCAATCTGCGCAAGAGTGAGAGGGACTTCTCCCCGACTACGATGTACCGGGACTACGCGATCAGCCCCGAGCTGTTCCACTGGGAATCGCAGAACGCCACGTCGACGAACTCGCCGGCCGGCGAACGGTACCTCCACCACATCGAGCGCGGCTCGCGCGTCGTGTTATTCGTTCGCGAAACCCCCGAGAGCGAGCTCGGGGCATCACCATTCTTTTGCCTTGGCCAAGCCTCCTACGTCGAACACCGAGGGGAGAAACCGATCGCGATCACCTGGCAGTTGCAGCGGCCCATGCCGGGTGAGACGTTCCGGCAAGCCAGTGTCGTCGCGAGTTGATTTTAGGGGTTTGCGCAGAAGCGATGCCTCGCCAGCGTTGGCGCGGGAGCCAGCGACCGCAGTGCTTGCTGGGTTTCCGCGTCGGTTGAGTAGAAGGCGGTGCCAACCATGCCTCGTGTAGGAAGCACCTGCAGACGTTGCGCATCGACCGGTCGAAGTCGGCGTCGGACACAGCCAGACACACGCGTTTGGCTACGGAAGTCGGGTCACGGTGGCCGACCGGATGGACCGAAGCTAGCCGTCTCGCCAGACGGGGTGGCCCGAGGATCTCACCGGAGCAGTCGTACTCGAGCCCGGGGCGGTGGAGACGCACCCGACCGGCTGAATCCCGCCGGGTCCCTCGTCCCACAGCGGTGCTGGGGGTGCGCCTCCTTCGCTTTCGTTCCCTTGAGATTCCACGTGCACGCCCAGCAGTCGTCCTCGTGCTGCTCGGCTCCGTCTTGTCACTCCTTCAGTTCGATGGCTGCGGTGCCACGATCGGATCTCCGATTCTCAGCCCATGTCTGCCCTCGAGGATCTGCCCGCACCGGCCTGGTACCAGCGACAAACACGCCGGGTGCTCATGCCGTGGACAACTAGGCTACCGATCACCCCTGGCGATTCCTCTTCATCGTGCATCGGCGGATCGTCTCGCCAGATCGTTCGTGGGCCGCGATGTCTGTGGTGGCCGGCGTCCGGCGGCGACACGGTGTTGGGGGGACGGACCAATGGTCCGCGAGTCTAGGTTGGTGACCGTGAACGAGTGGTCGCCCCTCCTCGACGTACCGCCGGACCGGTGGATGGCGGCCAACGACCTGGCGTTCGCCTTTCGTGACGCCTTCCCAGTCAGCCCCGGGCACAGCCTCGTCGTCCCACGTCGGCCTGTTCCCGACTGGTGGGGCGCGACTTCGGATGAGCAGACCGCGCTACTTGAGCTGGTCGACATCGTCAAGGGTCAGCTGGATGCCGAGCTCTCGCCCGATGGCTACAACGTTGGCTTCAATGCCGGGGCCGCCGCAGGCCAGACCGTCTTCCATCTGCACGTGCACGTCATCCCACGATACGAAAGCGATACGGCGGATCCGCGTGGGGGCATCCGGCACGTGCTGCCTGGAGGCAACCATCTAGCCCCGCCGCAGCGTCAACTCTGGCACGGGCCCGGCCATCCGCTCGGGCCGGCCCTCATCGACGTCGTAAGCACCGAGGCGCTCGACCGGGCCGATGTCCTCGTCAGCTTCGTCATGGAGTCCGGGCTGGTGGTGCTCGAGCCGGTGTTGGAGCGCATCCTGGACCGTGACGGCGAAGTGCGCGTCCTGACCGGCGACTACCTCGGGATCACCGAACGGCGCGCTCTCCAGCGGCTGCTGCTGCGAAGCCAAGAGTACGGAACCCGCTTCCAAGCGCGTTTGTTTCGTGCCGGCCGGACGTCCTTTCACCCGAAGTCATACCTCTTCTCCGGCAGTGGACGGCACCGATGGGCCTACGTCGGCAGCGCCAATGCCAGCTTTACAGCTCTTGTTGAGGGCGTCGAATGGACGCTTGGAACGCAGGACCAGCTGGCGCTCGACCAGGCGGCGGCGGAGTTCGAGCAGCTGTGGTCTGACTCGCGGAGCGTCGTCCTAACGTCGGACGTCGTGGCTGGCTACAGGGAGGCGGTTCGCTCGATCGGGCAGGTGGCGGCCGTGCCACTCGAACCCCTCGAGCCGATATCCGCGCCAGTCGCTCCGCACGAGGTTCAGCAGGAGGCCATGGCGGCCCTTGAAGCTAGTCGCGCCGAAGGCTACGGAGCCGGTCTCGTCGTCATGGCGACTGGCTTGGGCAAGACATGGCTGGCGGCGTTCGACAGCACGCGACCGCAGTTTCGGCGAGTGCTGTTCCTGGCGCATCGAGAGGAGATTCTGACGCAGGCTAGGGCGGTCTTCCGACGCGTCCGTCCCGAGGCGACGGCGGGTCTCATGATCGGTCATCGGCGCCCAGGGAACAGCAACGTCGTGTTCGCCACCGTGCGGACTTTGGCGCTGCACCTGGATGAGCTCGAGCCGTCCCGGTTTGACTATGTGGTCATTGACGAGTTCCATCATGCCTCATCTCCCACTTACCGAAGACTGTTGGCTCGTCTGCGCCCCCGTTTCCTGCTTGGCATCACCGCGACCCCGGACCGTGCCGACGGCGCCGATCTCTTGTCGTTGTGCGAGGACAACCTGGTCTATGAGTGTGGACTCGCGGAGGGCATCGAGCGCAACCTCCTTGTGCCGTTCCATTACTACGGAGTACCGGACCCCGTGGACTTCCGGCCACTGCCGTGGCGCAACGGCCGCTTCGACCCCGCTGAACTCGAACACGCAATCATCTCGTCGAAGCGGATGGCGGCGGCTCATCGGGAGTGGCGCCTGAGGCGAGGTCAGCGCACGATCGCCTTCTGCGTCTCGCAGCGCCACGCGGACCTGATGGCCGAGCACTTCCGAGCCGCTGGTGACAGGGCGGCTGCGATACATACCGGCGCGGCCTCGGCGCCGCGCGCACAGACTCCCGATCAGCTACGCAAAGGTGAACTCGACGTCGTCTTTGCCGTCGATCTGTTCAATGAGGGCCTCGACGTGCCCGAACTGGACACCGTGTTGATGCTTCGCCCGACGGCCTCGCCGGTGTTGTTTCTCCAACAGCTAGGCCGCGGGCTACGGAAGAGCGACACAAGGAAGCATTGCAGGTAATCGACTTCGTCGGCAACCACCGCAGCTTTTTGCTGCCTTTGAGGTTGCTAGCTGGTCTGGTCACGACAGGAACAGATGAGGGGTTGCGACGGGCCCTCAGCGACGGCGGCCTGGTCCTGCCACCAGGCTGCAGCGTCGACTACGGCCTCGAGGCGCGACACGAGCTGTTGTCGCTGCTACCCATGCGCAGCCGCGTGATTGCGGATTTCGTGAGGACGTGGACCGCCGAACACGGGCAGCGCCCGACAGCGGCGCAGGCCATGCTCGCCGGCCGCAACCCGGGGGCGCTCAAGCAGGGATGGTTCGCTCTGCTGCTCGAGCTGGGCGTCCTTGATGACCAAGAAGCGGCACTCGTCCGCGATCAAGGCGCATTGCTGCAGGAGGTTGCCAGGACGTCGATGACCAAGAGCTACAAGATGGTCGCCCTACGGGCCTGGCTGCTCGACGACCCCTTGCTTCAGGGTCACTCAGTGCGGCGCAACGCAACCGTGGCCCGTGCCCTGGTGCTGCGCGATCCGCGACTGGTAGCCGATGTCGCCGGACAGTCGAACGCACCAGATCCGGCCTGGGCGGCGTGGTGGCGTAAGTGGCCATTGGAACACCTCGCCGGCAAGGGCGGCTTAGCCTGAATCCATGGACGGGCAGGGTGGGTGTCGGCGTGGGAACGAGGAAAGTGCCTTCTGTACCGGGAGAATCTGGATTGTTGACGTCCGATCCGAACCGGTTCTGGAAGGCACTTTCAGTGAAACTATCTCACGCCTGGTCCCGCGCGGTGCCCGAGTTC
>JBBQAL010000093.1:0-11386 GCA_038316135.1 Candidatus Nanopelagicales bacterium
TATCAACGCCCCCCAGAGCACCGAGCTGTTCCCGGACGGCGCTACCGAGGTTGCCGGAGCATCAGCGGCTGCTGGGCTCTGGTCGGCTCCGTCGCCCCCTGCGGGGTTCTTCGCAGAGCTCGACGGGTCGGGTGTCGCACCAGCGCCCCCATCGGGGGGCGTGATCCCGAACTCCTTGGAGAGGTCGTCGGTGCCGTTCTGCACCTGACGCAGACGCTTCTCGTAGTCGGGCAGAGCCAACTCCGGCGACACCGCCCTACCCGCATCACACGGCGCATCGCCGCCTCGGACGAGCGTCCATTTGTCACCTTGGATGCGAAGGTCCGCGGCAACGTAGTCGAGCGACGGAGAAATCTCGTCGGTGGTGAAGTACATGCGGAGCTGGACGAACCCGTTCCACTGGGGCGGGTAGTTCGTTGCCGCCGACAACAGCGGGAAGTCGATGGGTGTTGCTTGCGCGATGGGGTGCTTCGGGTCGGAGTACGTCGAGGCCGCCGTCAGGATCTCGCTGCTCCACTCGCCGGGGTCGACATTCTCGAGGGGCTGGTAGTAGTACAGGACAGCTCGGCGGTTCTTGTCGTCGTAGGGAGCCGGCGCGGGAGTGTCGCTAACGGCGCGCCAAACGAACGGCCGGTCGGTGAGTGAGCCCCCCGTAATGGGCTGCAGATCTTTGTCGCACAGGGTCATGCTGCCGATGGCGGCCGGGTCCTGGTAGGGAACGTCCGCGCCGTAAGCCGACCCCATACCGATCAAGGCGCTGGCCGACGCGATCACAGCAGTCAGCGCCACGGATCCAGCACGCGTGTGTGTTCTTCTCACTTCTCGATCGTCCTCACTTGTGCATCGGCTACCACCACGTGCGTACCCAAACGGACGCGAGCGAAGGAGCCGTGTCCTGGGTGTGAACAGGCAGCAAACCCAGCGCGGCGATTCCGGTCGGGCAGTAGCGAGAGTCAGCCAACAGTCGCCGCGTTGCTCGTGGCCACGCCGTTGGCAAAGCCAGTCTTCAGGGCCGTCACTCGGCAGGAGAGCTCGTCACCCTTGAAGGTGCGCGGGATCAAGAGGAGCTGTGACCGGCCGCCGTTGACCGGCTGGTCGTTGCGCAGCCAGCGGTAGCGGTAGCTGGACGCCTTCGGAGTCCACGTACCGGGGCCGCAACTCACGACTGCACCCTTGACGACTGCCCCGATGATCTTCGGCTGCTTCACATTGACGAGAGCGTCCCCGAGCAGCACCGTCACGCCGGAGCTGGATGACTGGGCGGTCAAAGCGTCGATCGAGGTCGCCGTTGCCGTGCAGGTGAGTTCTTGCAAGTAGTCGGCCGGGGTGGTCTTGTACGACGCCGACGTAGCGGTGGCGATCGGACTGCCGTTCCGAGCCCAGGCGTACACCACCGAGTCAGCGCCGTCGAAGGAGACGTCGCAGGTGAGCGTCTGTCCCGTCGTCAGCGTGCCGCTGATCGCGGCTGGCGACGTGACGACCGGGGTGACGAGAGGTCGGGGGTAGACCTGAGTCCAGGTTCCTGCATCGGTGTCCACGGCGATGGTTGCCGATGAGAAGCGGCTGCTGTCGATCGCCTGGCCCGGACCGCTGGTCAGAATCCGCAGCTGGTAGAGGTTCTGCCACTCCGCTGTGGTGTTGGTGTTGGGGTACGTGGACGGGTGCCCGTCGTTGGGGTCCATCCATTTTCCGAAGGACCCTGACACAACTGCCGTCGTGATGCCGGTGAGGTCGCCCGGCAGGATTTGGGCAGGCGCGAACGTGACCGGAGCTGCGATCAACTGCGACGGCCAGTTTCCGGGATCGACGCCCTCGGTCGCTGTCGCCGCATACAGCGATGCCAGCGTGTCGCCAATGCGTCCGGCGTCGGTGTCAGCCACGGCATACGCAGGACCCTCGTCGATCGGCCCGCCGGTGACCTGCTGTCCGGAAGAGTCGTAGAAGCTGATGGTGCCCTGGGTGGCGCCGTTGGCGGCTGGGTCGAACGGAGACGCTGTGGCGGCGCTGGCCGTCGCCCCTGCGGCCAAGCTGACGGCAGCGAGCACGGTCGTGGTGGCCAAGGCTCCCAACGTCACTCGTGTGCGCTGCTTCACTACGGTCACTGCGTTCACCAGAGTCCCCTCGACGCGATTCCTGTTGTCGCGCTGCACGTTCCACGGGTCGGGCAAAGGCCAGACACCTCAGCGGCACACGAGCAACGAACGGGGCGTGAACAAGACGTTAATGACGCAGCCAGAATCGACCCATCCGAGACATCTCAGACGCCGACCAGTTGCTGGCTACCGTCCACGGATCCGGGATCAAGGCGCTTGCTGCGTCGCCTTCTCCACGCAAGAGCTACGAGCAAAGCGATGAGGACCACGATCGCGATCCATACCCACGGAATGGCCCAGAAGGAGACCGTCGCGATAACGCTCGGATACGCGATTGGGTTCTCGCCTATGGCGTCCTGGGGCGACAGTTCCACCTGACCACTCATCCACACCTGTGGCCAGACCCGGTCGAATGTGGCGGTCACCGGAACGCTGTTGCCCGGAAGCAACACCTGCAGATTGGGAGGCGTCACCTCGGCATCTGTCACCAGCCCGAGCACCCGGGCGATCTGCGAGGCCGTGAGGTTGATGTTGCCGTTGTTCGCTACTTCGTAGGTCACTGTTGCCGAGCCAGGGGCAAGGGGGTTCCATGACTGCTCATACGACGCCGACAAGTTGCGGACAGCCAATGCAGGATTGACATCGCCGGAGACCCGAGCAAAGACTCGCGAAACTACCCGCTGTTCCAGCCGCACCTGCGCGCCGCCATCGGCGTCGGCTGATGTCAACACCGCAACCACCCCGGCTGAGTGGTCGCCTGGGGAAGCGTTCGGGGGCACCCGCACGACCATCGTCGCCTCGACCGTCCCGGGACTGTTACCCGTCCGCGGTGGCACCACGACGTCCCGGCCGATCCCCTTCAAGGTGATCCAGGAACCGAGGTCTTGTGCCTTCTCATCAGTGCCAAGAAGGCCGTAGCCGCCGTCGTCGGTATTGAAGGCATCCGTGGTGTAGACCGTCAGCGGAAGGGGCTGTCGGGAATAGTTCACGAACGCCACGCTGTCGGTCAGGCGTGCCCCCGGGGTCAGCCCCCAAGAAAAGTTTGGACGCCCGTCAGGGCCTTGCGCGCTGGCTGGCTGAACGCCGAATGTCACCTGCGAGGAGTCCGACGCTCGATCGGCCTGGACGGTCCTGACCGCCCCGGTCGCCTGAGCGGCGGGCGCGAAGAGCGCAAGAAGCAACGAAACGGCGGCGACGATGCGGTAGCGGGTCACGGCGACACCCAAGCCCTCCGGGGCGTCCAGAACGTGGCTGGGGCGTGAACGAGCGGGGAACCAGCCGCGTCTATTCGGAAGGTCAGCGTCCGCCGGATTCAGAGGAAGTTGCTGGGGCTGCCTTGATCGGTGCGATAATAGATCTGAATCCTTTTGGTCGAGGGTTCGTGCCGAGAGGCAAAGTGGGGCAGGTGGGTTGTGCCACCAGCCCCACTCTCTTGCCAAGATGCACCAGCTGTCGTGTCACAGCATCGGCAGTACTTCGTGCAGTTAGCCGACGGTAAAGGTCACCGTTGCGGTGTAGTCGCCAGCCAGCGTCGACGTCGGTGCCACCAGGGTCACGGCACCATCGATGTTGACCGAACCATTACCTTGGGCAGCGGATGCGAACTGCTTCGGTGCAGCACCCTTGACCGACGGAACGTCGGTCGTCACTACCGGCTTGGTAGCGGCATTGAGCGCGTTCCCACTGATGTAGCTCGGTGTCACGGACGTGAAGGCCAGGCCAGCTCCGTCGATGGTGGCAGCGCCAGCACCGGTGAAGTCGGTGGTCGTCACGTACGCCGTCCAAGCCAGGTCACCGGCACGAGTGTCGGTGATAGTCAGCTTGTCACCAGCGGCTGGGAAGTTCGCGCTGGCCCTCAACTGGGTGCCGTTGTTGTTGAGCGCCATAGTTCCGAGGTCGAACGGGTTGTTCGGCGTGTACGGCGTTGTGATGCTCAAACCACCGGCTGCAACCGTCACCTTGACCGTCTGCGGGTCAACACAGGCGGTGCAAGCTGGCGCGTCGTAGTTCGCCGTGATCGCGGCCGATGTCGAGCCGTTGTAGAGCGACGCATCGGCTGGGATGAACTGCGCGGTCAAGCTGTGCGCACCCGGAGCCAAGGTGCTGACCTGAATCGAAACCCCAGCGGCGGTCATCTGCCCCTGGCCGACCTGGAGAGCACCGTCGAAGAACTTCACCGAACCGGTGCCGGCACCGAGCGCGTTGTTGTTGCTCGAGCGGTTGACGGTCGCCTGCAGGGTGACGTTCGCGTAGGCCGGGCCGTTCGTCGGGTTCACCGACAACGTGCTGACCGTGTTGGCCGCGGGCGCCTGGTTGCTCTGGAAGGTGAGCGTCCCCTGCGAACCGGCGAATTGCGTCGGTGCGTTGGAGGTGTAGACCGCCTTCAGCGCGCGGGCCCCGACGCCGAGCGTGACGTTGTTGATCGAGGCCGAGCCACCGCTGAGGTTGGCCGAGCCGAGCGACGTCGCACCGTCGAAGAACTCCACCGAACCGGTGGGCGTGCCACCAGCCGAGGTGACGTTGGCGCTGAGCGTCAACGGCGTTCCGGCATCCTGGGGGCTCGCTGGGTTCGAGGTCAGCACGGTGGTGGTGGCCTCAGCCACGACCTCCGGGTAGACCTGCTGCCACGTGTTGCCGACGATCTGAACCGTCGCCGACGAGTAGCGGCCCGGGTCCAGCCCTTGGCCGGGGCCAGAGGTGTAGAGCCGCAGCTGGTACAGGTTCTGCCAAGCGGTGTCGGTGTTGACGTTGGGGAAGAAGGCCGGCAGACCTGAGTTGCTGTCCATCCAACCGCCGAATGCTCCCTTACCCAGAGCCTGTGCCTGGTTGAGCAGGTTCGACGGGGCCGCAGACGTCTTCGGGTACCCACTGGAGGCGCCCAGCTGGGTGCCATTCCAGAGGCCCGGGTTAACGCCCTTTTCCGGCGTGTAGCCGAACAGCGTCGCCAGGGTGTCACCGGTGCGTCCGGTGTCGGTGTCAGCCTTGGCCCACGCCGGAGAGGTGCCAACCGGGCCGGACGTGATCTTCGCCCCGGCGGCGTCGTAGAAGGTGATGGTTCCTTGGGTGGCGCCGTTGGCACCGTTCGGAGGGTCGAACGGAGAGATCGTGGCTGCGTTAGCCACACCCCCGGTCGCCGCGAGGAGGGTGCCGGCGATGGCCAGGGCTGATGCCCCGGCCACCGCCGACCTGATGCTGAACTTCATGAAGGATCCTTTGGTCGAGGGTTTGTGTCGATCAACTGCAGGGACTTATCAGTTACTGCAGCTCTGCCCTGGAACTCCGACTCCGAGGTCCTGATAGGACGCGGTCATTCCTGCTGCCTGGATGTTGCCGGCGTAGGCAGGGTTGGCCAGGACGCTGGTCGCACCGGAGAAGAGGGTCTTCACCCAGTTGCGGGTGCTGCCCGGCTGCCACACTGGAGCAATGTTGACGTCTGACTCGCGAACGGCGATGACCATCGCACGCTGGTTGTCGTAGACAGCGCCACCACTCGGGGTTGCTCCGAGGCGCAGGACGACCTTGTCCTTGGCGTCGGCTCCGAAGTAGCCAGAGTCATTGAGTCCGACCCGGCCGCTCGAGAACGGTCCGATCCGGTTGTTGATGTTGGTGGCCCCACTGGCAGTGTCGTACGTTGCCCAGTCACTTTCCTGGGTGGTGATGATGTTCGGGTTGGAGTACGTGGGGGTCACGCCGTTGTTAGCAGCCTTCATGTCAGCGTCGAAGCTGCCGCGCGTTCCTGACCCAGACTGCGGGAGCAGGGGGATGATCGTGGCTGACGAACCGCCGCCGTTGCCGGCGATCGCGTCCCAGGTGAGCGTCTGGCCCGTGTAGATCTTCAACACGTCAACCGGAGTAAGTCCGTTTGGTGCATTGGTTCCGGGGGTCGTGCCCATCGTGAGGTCGTCGTTCGCGAACTTGTACACGTGCAGACCGCCGTACCCAGCAGTTTGTGCCGCGGCGTTCTCCACGCAGGTGGGGATGCGCGACATACGAGCGAACTGCACGTTCGGAGCGCCGCTCACGCCGACATACGGAGCCTGGTAGAGGGCCTTCACTCCTGCAGACGATCCGTTGGGCCGGATAACCGGCTTCGTGCCGCCTCGCATCACCGCCGTAGCCGCGAGGAGGGTCGCGCTGTTGGGCGGGTACACCCCACGGCCATCGGCGTCGGCCGTGGCGTCGAACGCGAATACCCGGTTCTTCGGCTGGTTGGAGTTGTAACCAGGAAGTCCGCCGATGGTCCCGTCCATGATGAAGTCGATCGTGTACTGGTTGGTGTCAGAGCCGCCACCGACGATGTCGTTGGCTGCAGGTTGGATGTCGGCCATAGCCGGCCCGATGGCCGCAGCGCAGAGACCGACCGCGCCCAGCGCGGCGATCCCTGCCTTTGCCTTGCTCAGTTTCAACATGCTGAGGAGTCCCTTCGGAAGAGGTGCAGACGGACGCTGCAGCGGAGAGTCTGTCGAGGCCAAACGGCCAGACAAGGGTTGTCCGGTGAACGAGCGATGAATCGCGACCGACACTCTGGGCGAAATGGGACAGCCGCCGAGCGATTGTTCGGTCGCCTCGGCGCGTTGACCGGCGACGCTGCCGTATCGGAAGTGATGCAGAGCGTTTCCAGGGCTCCCCAAACCGCCCAACGGGGAAGGTCTGGGCGGAATGGGCAGTCATAGACACGCCAAAGCCCCCGCCCCCCTGGTGGAAGACGGGGGCTGTGAAGCGTTTGCTCAGTAGGCGCTTTGGAACGTGTGCCTGTCGTGGATCTTTGGTGCGTTGGTGATCTCTCCTGGGAGAAGCTTGTAACACATCACGTGCGTCGGGTAGCTCGTGTAGTCGCAAAGACTGGAGTTCGGATCACCAGCCTCATCCCAGTGGCCGTAACCGTTTGGGCCGCTAGTCTGCCCTACGCCGTGACCGAACTCGTGCGTCGCCCCTGACCACAGGTCAAGTTCATTGGACCCGGGGGTTCCGGTGCCTGCATACCAGTTGATCCCGTCTCTGAACTTCATCTGGAAGGACTTCATGTGAGAGGTCTCGCCAGACTTCACACACCACCCTGTGAGTGCGTAGTAAGGGTCGGACACGGCTCCCTTCCACACTTTGTTGTTGCCCAGTGCGGCCGCACAGTCGTAGACGTTTGACGGGTCAGAGCTGACGTCAGCTTGCCTGTCTAAGGTGCGGTTACCGGCGATGTCGTTCCACCCCTTCGCGCCGTTGATGACCGCGTCACGGTACGCCTGCCCATTCCAGAACCCTGGCGAGAACGACCAGGGGATCTTCGTGCTGCCGAGGTCACTCTGGATCCAGCGAGCGTTGTACCAGTTGGCCTGGTCGTGTGCTTGCGCGGTAGGCGCTACCGGCGAAGCGAAGACCAGCCCCAACCCTGCAAGTAGTACCAATGCGATGCGCTTCATTCGGTGCTCCCTCCGTCGCAGACAGTCATGCCGCCGGCGATCCAGGCGCCGCCCTTGCCTGCTGGGTTGACGAGGATCACGCCGACGACGTGTCCGTCCCTGTTGGTGGCGTCGATCTCGATCGTGTTGACGACACCGTCCTTCTCGGCTTGTTCACCAGTGGAGCCTGCGGCTGCGACGGTGAGTTCGGTGGTGGCTTTGAAGGTGTCGGCCTGCTCCTCAAGGCTTGTTTCGATGAGGGCATTCGCTGCGTCCAGCGGGTCGGTGAAGCCGACCGACTCGGGGATGACCTCGGCGACGCCGTGGGCGATGGCTCCTGTTGAGCACTGCAGCTTCTCGCCCATCAGGTCAAGGCTGCCGAACGCTTTTGGTGCTGGTGCGGGGATCTTGTCGCTGGGGACTTGATCCCCGGCGGTGGCGTTCCCACACGCTGTCAGCAGCAGCGGCGCTGCGATGAGCGCCCCAGCTGCGAGGATGGTTCGTTTCATTCGTTCCCCCTAGAAACGGCAAAAGCCCCCCGGCCTGTGCCAGGGGCTATAGGACGTTCGGCAACATCGCGAAGACTGCGCTGGTGGTACCCAACAGAGCTGCCACGAAGGCAGGAACGGCAACCATCCAGGTCTGCCACCGGCCCCAGCGCAACGCGGCCCACACCCACAGGACGACAACCGCGAGAAGGAGCTGCAACCAGAGCACTAGCTGCATCAACGTGTAGGTGCTGGCGGCCATGCTCGCCTCAGAAGGAGAGATGGCAGCTGGCCTGCCCGTTGGCATGTCAGCGGTCTTGCCCTCGAACAAAGCGTCAACGAAGACGGGGCTTTGCGCAGCCCAGCCCTGAAGGTAGCCCGAGCCCTCTGACGTCACTAGGGTCACGCGGCTCTGCCCGTCCTGCAGCGGAAGGGCAGTCGGATCGCCAGGGCGGCGCACCTGCTCCACTGCGAACGCGAACTCTCCTTGACCGGTCGTGATCGTGATCGGGTCGCCTGGCTGCAGCGAGGCGATCGATCCAAAAGGTCCGCCAAAAGTGACCGACCGCCCCATCAGTACCGATGTTCCGGCCTGACCAGGCAAGGGGGTGTCACGACGATGGCCCGGTCCGACTCGGGTCAGGTTGGAAGAAGTGCCTTCAACAATGACCTCGCCGTTGAGTCCAGCGGCTGGCGCGTCGATCAGCGCCACCGGTGCACCCGGTTCGATGACCCCACCGAGCGGTGCCGTGGCCTTGGCCAGCTCCTCCCGAAGCTGGTCGTACAAGGGCCGCTGGGCTGCGTGCTGCTCAATTCCGCTGAAAACCCTCGCGTAGGTAACCAACCAAAGGGCGAGAAGCCCGATCGTCAGCAGCACCCAGAGAACAGACCGGGTGTTCGTCGAGAGTCCCGGCTTCGGCGCTCTGGCCGGCTGAGCGAGCTCGACCTTCGGTTGCGGCTCGTCGTCGAAATCAACCGTTGGCACCTCCGCGCGCACGTCGATCGCGGTCACGTCGACCGCCGGGTCTGGATTCGGTCCCGAACGATCACGACACCTGCACCAGCACCAGCCAGCAACGCCAACCCGAGCACGAGCGGAACAGCAAGACCGACGAGCCCACTGGTGGAGTCCAGGGTCTGGCCCAGGGGCACCAGATCCCCAGGAGCCGGGTCGGCCGCAGGTGTCTGGCCGCCAGGGGGCCCGCCCGGAGGGTCACCGCCGGCGCCCGGGACCGGGGGGGTTCCCGGGCCCGGTGGTGGCGATGGCGGATCGTTGGGGGGGGTCGGTCCATCGGGTGTGTCCGTCGGTTTCAACGGCGGGACCTCGCCCTGCTGCGCTTCGACGGCGTCGGCCGCTCTCAGGGAGTAGTCCAACAGACCGGCCATGCCATTCGCCTCGGTTATAGGCACGTAGCCCGGGGGCAGTTCGCCCAGATCCTCACCCGGGTTCTGTCCCTTCGTCACCACGTAGCGGAGCCAGTCGGCATAAGCCTTCGCGACCGGCTTGTCCAAGCCGTCCGTTGGGAGGGCGGCGTAGACGAGCAGCATCCCTGGGTAGGCCTCCGCCGTACTCTTGGTCGAGAGAGCCTTGGCGTAGTTGTATGTCCACACACCCGCATCGGTGTCGGGCCGCAGTTCGGAGACGGCCGCACGAAGCGAGGTCGGCGAGGGAGCGACGAAGGTCCGACCATCGATCGAGCTCAGGTCCTGCCTGGCAGATCCATCGACGTGGGTCTGCAGCGACGCCTCACTGATCTCGTAGCGCTCAGCATCGGCGAGGCTGGTCACCCCCAACATGAATCGAAAACCAGGAGTCTGGCGACCGAGAGCGACCATCTTGGCGCCATCGGTGCTTCCTGGGATGAACGAAGGCAGCGAGCAGACCACCTGTGACTGCGCGATCGAGAACTGCATGGCCAGCGCGATGTAGCTGAGTCGGGTCAACGGAGCAGCAACCAACGGCAAGTACGGCACCGGGTTCTGGTAGAGGCAGTCGTTGACGCCGGGCCGGTAGATCGACACTGGCTTGAAGTCGTCCAGGCTGCTCCAGGTCTCGGTGGGGAGGTTGATTCCCTTGTAGTTCGGGTTGACCTTCATTCCCCACGGATCCGGCTTGCCATCGAGCCACGCGCGCGCATCAGGGTCGGCATTGATGTAGGACGTCAGCGCCCACATCACGTCCGAATCGCTCGAAAGGCTCAGCAACGTCGCCGCCGACTGAGTCCCGATGTCGTCGGGCACCGATGGGTTGAGCGCTTGGAACTCCGGGTCTGCAGCAATGTTGATCGGGTTGTCGGACAGCGCCTGGTAGCTCCCCTTCACAGCATAGATAGCGGGGTACGAAAGCGTCATCAACTTCGCGAGCAACCGCGGCGTCAGGTTCAACTGCTGAACCGCACGACCGTTTTCGTCGTCGACGGTGAACGTAACCGCGAATCCGGTCGCTCCTACGGGTGCCTTGACCGTCGGCCTACTGAGTGGAGTCTCAGCAGGTATCCGGCTCACCAGCGCTGCGTCGATCGCGCCGGTCGAGTAGAGGTTGCGCGCTTGTGGTTCTCCGGTCTGCACCTGCTTGACCGGAGTGCGAGCTGGATCAAGACAGAATATGGGCGACCACTGGTCGAACGCCTGGGTCATCAGCTCTGACCCGAACATCGACTGACCGCCGCTGGAGGTGATGTCACAGACGGCACCGCTGGGGGCAAACTCGAGGGGAAAGGTGATGCGGTTACGCCAGTTGGAACCGCTCCACCACAGCGAGCCCGTTACAGCAGCGTCGGAAACGACACCGGGCTGCGCGTTCTGTCCTGCGTCGTACTTGCCCTTTGCTGTGCACTTGTCGGCAGCAGCCTTGACGTCGGCTGGATCGGGATTCTCATTGCCCGGTAGCCCTGATGCGTCCACATCACAGCTGATCCCCATGATGGGGATGGCCACCAATGTGCAGTCGATCTTGTCAGAGCATCCCAAGGATGCGTTGCTGCTTCCGGCACGTACGTTGAACACTGCCGACCCGCGGCCGTTCGAGCTGGTGGTGGCATAGGTGGTGTTGCTGGGCAGGTTGAGGCTGCCGATCTGAGTGGCCTCCGGTGCGGTGCCAGCACAGCCGTTGGGGCCTCCGGGGTAGACCTTGCCGCCTTGAGCGTCGAAGGGCACCCAGCGCTCTGCATCGGCCTTGCCGAAGCAGTCGGCCGGACGGTTCTTCGGAGCGCCCACATACCGTTCGCGTTCGGCTTTGGCCGCGAACTGGTCGAGTCGCCACGGGGGCAGGCGATCACCGTAAGAGTTGCTGAACCGTTCGTAGGGGGTTTGGGTCCAGCAGGTCTCGGGTCGAATCCGCTGACTGGCCGGGACGGCCCCGGAGTCAGTTCCACGGCATTGCATGAGCACCACGGGGTACTCCTGCCGGTAG
>JBBQAL010000197.1:0-1885 GCA_038316135.1 Candidatus Nanopelagicales bacterium
CCGCTCGAGCACGGCGTGGACCAGGGTGCCGCGTGCCGTGGCCACCGTGGGCTTCGACGGCAGTCGGTCGATGACCCGGAAGCGGTAGAGCAGGGGACACGTCATGAAGTCGGATGCGCGACTCGGTGACAGTGCGGGGGCCATGGTCAGACTGTATGTCGCCCCGCCGACAGGGCCACGGGGCCATCCACACCGCAGCGCTCGATGAGTCGCACAGGTCGGGCAGGGCTGACGCACAGCGGCGAGCCCGGCTCACACGGGTTCGAGGCATAGGCTCGGGTCATGAGTGAAGGCGCGAACGCCGATCGTGCCGATCAGGCGGAGCGAGCCGAGGGCCGTTACGGCTGGCGCATCGGCACCGTGGGTGGCACCCCGGTCTACATCGCCCGATCGTGGCCCCTGATCATCGTGCTGCTGCTGCTCGTCGTCTCCCCGACCCTGCGCAGCAGCGGCCGGTCGATGGGCTTCGCGGTGTTCGTGGCGGCCAGCAGCGGTGTGCTGCTGCTCGTTTCGGTGCTCGTGCACGAGGCCGCCCACGCCGTCGTCGCCGGCCTGCGCGGCCACCAGGTCGACCGGGTCGTGGCCGACGTGTGGGGTGGGCACACCGTCTACGACTCCACCGACGTCACTCCCTTGACGACGGCGCTGGTGGCCGTCGTCGGCCCCCTGTCGAACCTGGTTCTGGCGCTCGCGGCGTGGCTGGCCCAGCCCGTCGAGACCAATGACCTCGCCGCCAACCTGCTCGGCGCCATGGCCTACGTGAACCTCTTCGTCGGGTTGTTCAACCTCCTGCCCGGTCTGCCGCTCGACGGCGGCCAGATCGTCAGCTCCCTGGTGTGGCAGGTGACCGGCCGGAAGGGAACGGGCCTAAGCGCCGCGGGCTGGCTCGGGCGGATCGTCGCCGTCGGGGCGGTGCTCTGGTTCGTCGGGCGTCCGCTCATGCTGGGTCAGCAGCCGAGCCTCATCTCCTTGGTCTGGGTCGCGATGATCGCGTTCTTCCTCTGGCGCGGGGCTTCGGCCTCGATCCGGTCAGGGCAGATCCATGATGCGACCGCCGGCCCCGCGCTGGCGGTCCTCGAGCCGGTCGTGCTCGTCGCCGGTGACATGACGGTGGCGGCCGCGGCGAACCTGCTGGTCGGCGCCGCCTCCCTCTCCACAGAGTCGAACCGCGGGGCAGGAGCGGCGCCGAAGGGCTCGTGGGTCGCGGTGACCGACGCCAGCGGCTGGCCGTTCGGGCTCGTCGACCCGGCCGCAGCCTCCGCCGTGCCGGTGGCCAGCCGCCATACCGCTCGTCTGTCGGCCGTCGCCATGGCCCAGCCGCGGGCCTGGGTGCTCGACCTGCCGCCGGATGCGGTGCTCACCGAGCTCGTCCGCCTGATGAGCGAGCGGTCGCTATCCGTCGCCATCGTCGTCGACGCCCAGACCCGCCGGGTCGCCGGCCTCGCCACGGCCCAACACATCAACGACGTGGTCGGCGCCGAGCTCTCGCGGCGCGGGCGGCGCTAGCCCCAATACCGTTCAACTAGACCACCACGGCTTGGTCTGGGGCGCCGTCGGGTTGGGGCCAGTTGCGGTGACGATGCGGGTGGCTCCTGCCTGCCCAAGTGTTTGTCCACACCCCCGGCCACGGCGGCCGCTCGTCCACAGGGCTCCCCCACCGCGACGAGAACGGCGGATGCGGCGGGCACGGTGAGCGCAGGAGGCCCCGAGACGGTGGGCCGGGAGGGAGGGGGAGTCCATGGCGACAGTGGGCCAGACCGCTCGGCGGGCGAGCACGCGGGGTGAGGATGCCTGGTCGCAGACCGAGCCTGAGATCGCCGAGCCGCGGAACGAAGTCGTGCTCTGGGGGCGTCTCTCGGCGCCTGCCGAGCAGCGAGAGCTGCCC
>JBBQAL010000025.1:0-33947 GCA_038316135.1 Candidatus Nanopelagicales bacterium
TGTCGGCGATGGGTCAGGTTGCTGATGTGTCGCGGCAGTATGCGGTGGGGTCTAAGCAGGCGGCGGCTGCTGCTACCGAGCTGAACGTCCTCGCCGGAGACCTCCGCGCCTCCATCGCCCAATTCAAAACCACCGACAGAGAGCAGCCGAATGAGCGGACCGAGCAGGAGCGTGTGGGCGTATGAGTACCTGGGCCAATGACCCCGAGCTGGTAGCAACCTTCCGACAGGAGGTGGAGGACCGGCTGGCCTCCATGTGCGACGGTTTGCTGAAGCTGGAGAACCACCCACAGCCGCGCCAACTCGTCGCCGCGCTGTTCCGCGATGCGCACACGGTCAAGGGTTCTGCGCGGATGCTGGGTCTCGATGGTGTGGTTGATGCAGCACATCGAGCAGAAGACTTGCTCGGGGCGATCAGGGACGGCCGATTCGATCCACGACGGGATCTCGTTGACCTTCTTCTGGCCGCGGCTGAAGGTATCCGTCGCGGCCTTCCAGGCGCTTCCCGCCCTATCTCCGCAGACGACCTCACCCAACTGAACGCAGCCCTCGACGCAGCACTGGAGGGCCAGAACCCGGTCGATGTGCCACGGCTCACCGCGGGCGATGAGGAGGGTGACCTGGATGACTCGAACCGTCCGAAGGCTGGGGAGTCTGTACGCGTGCCCGTTCGCCGCGTTCACGGACTGCTTGACGTCGTCGGTGAGGCTGAGCTTGAGGCCCGCCGTGTCGAGCGAGGCGTTCTCGAACTCACCGGGCTCACCACTGAGCACGTTCGAATTGTCCGGGCGATTCGGCAGTTGACGGCGACCGATGTATCCGTTTCCCCTGAGGTCGCGGAGAGCATTCACGGGCTCGTCGCACTGGGTGATCAGTTTCAGGCCGTAGTCCGAGAGATGCGCGGATCGATGGAGGATGCTCAGAACCGACTCGCTCAGGTGCGAGACGGCGCGATGGGTCTGGCGATGGTGCCGGTTCGTCGAGTGGTTGCAGCCTTCCCGCAGCTCGTACGAGAGGTGGCCAGTGCCACCGGCAAGGACGTCCAGCTTCGTATGATCGGTGAGGATATCGAGCTCGACACGCGGGTTCTTGACGGTGTCGCTGACGCGCTTCGTCACCTCGTCACAAATGCCGTCGACCACGGTTGCGACTCACCGTCCGAGCGCCTCACCTCGGGCAAGCCGGCCCAGGCAACCGTGACGGTCTCCGCCAGGGCTGCGGGGTCGACCATCGTGATCGAGGTCTCCGATGACGGGTACGGCATCGATGAAGAAGCGCTTCGCCTGTCAGCCATCGAAGGCGGACTGCTCACGGCAGACACTCAAGTCTCGGGCCAGGCGCTCTTCTCGGTTCTCTTCCAGCCCGGCTTCAGTACTCGGGACGAGGTGACATCGACGTCCGGCAGAGGTGTTGGCCTGGACGTCGTGCGCACGGCAGTCGAGGATCTCGGGGGAACGATCGAGATCGAGAGTGTGCTGGGGATCGGTACCAACTTCGTCATGACGTTGCCCGTGACCCTTGGCGTGATGCGATGCCTCGTCGCTCGGCTGGGAACCGAGCGGTACGCGGTCCCGGTCACCAACGTGGTCGAGACGATCAGCCTCAGCGACGTCGAGACATCGACGGTGGCGGGGGCCCCTGTCCTCGTGCGCCATGGGTCAACTGTTCCCCTTGCAGACCTCGGACGTGCCCTGGGGGTACCCGGAGAACGCGAGACAAAGGTCGGGGTTGTCGTCCGGTACGGCAGCGCGACCGAGCAACTTGCGTGGGCCGTCGACGCACTCGAAGGCGAGCTCGAGGTGGTGGTCAAGGATCTCGGTGGTTTCCTCGGCCGCCCCCCGTTCATCGGCGGCGGGACCATTGACAACGATGGAAGCGTCATGCTGCTGCTCGATGTCCGCGAGATGGCCGTTGAGCAGTTCACCCGTGGGATCGCTTTCGATGCCCCCCAAGTCGCGCAAACCGCCGAGAGTGCTCCCGCTGCGGCTGCCCCCGGCCGCGCCGGCCGCAGCACCACTGGCAAGGCACGCGTCCTGGTGGTTGAGGACTCGATCGGCGTACGTGAGCTTCAGCGCGTCATCCTCGAGGGTGCCGGCTACGACGTGGTCACGGCAGTCGACGGCAGCGACGGCGCCGCCCGGCTAAACGGCGACCCGGTCGACTTGGTTCTCTCTGATGTCGAGATGCCCGGGATGGACGGGTTCACCCTGACCCGCGCCATCCGACGCACCCGCGGGTGGGAGAGCGTTCCCGTCGTGATCATGACCTCTCGAGGTGACGAGGCCGACAAGCGCGCTGGCCTCGATGCCGGGGCCAACGCCTACCTGCTCAAGAGCGAGTTCGACCAGGCCCAGCTCGTGGACACCGTCCGTCGGCTGGTGGGGCGCTAGCCCAGGTCGAGGCGGCGCGGGACGTTAAGTCGACCGGGCTTTCCGCCGAAGTCCCCGGAGAGTGAAAGAGAGAGGACGCCACATGCCGACGGTGGTCATTGCCGACGACAGCCCCACCCTGCGCCGCATCGTCTCGACGGTGCTGGAGCGTGAGGGCTACACCGTTGTGCAGGGCGAGGATGGTGTTCAGGCGGTCCAGCTGGTCTTCCGGCACATGCCAGATGCCGTTGTCCTCGACGTCCAGATGCCCCGCGTCTCGGGGTATGTTGCCGCACGGCTGCTGAAGGACGACTGGCGTACCGCTGATATCCCGATCTTGCTGCTGACCTCCCTCGACGCTGCCAGCGACCGCTACTGGGGGGCGCAGGCGGGAGCCGACCGGTTCCTCACCAAAGACTTCGAGGCGCCCCAGCTGGTGGAGGCCGTGCACGAGGTGCTGAGCGCGTCGGACGCCGCCCGCGGAGGGCGCCCACCGCTGCGACCTGACCCCGTTGACATGCAAGACGATGACGTCTTCGGCAGCGTCAGTGACCTCCTCGACCGCAAGCTCTTCGAGTCGTCAATCGCCGCCGAAGTGACGCAGATCGCATCGGGCGTTCACGGCTTCGAAGAGACCATCGCCGAGGTGCTCGACGTACTCAGCCGGGTCGTCGACTACGACCTCGCTTCAGTCCTCATGCTCGACGACCACTCCACCTACATCAGAGTTGCGCGCGAAACGTCGCAGCAGCAATACGGCGAGTTCCTCGAGGGCCTTGCTGACGCGGCTTCAGACAGTACTGGGACAGACGTAGCCATCGGTGCTCTGCAGGCGAGGGTGGCTGATCCGGAGGGTCACCTCGGTGCCGAGGACGAGGGCGAGATGGCGACCTTTTTGTCGATGCCGCTGAAGGCCGGCGGCCGGATGGTCGGCGTGCTTGCACTCTCCAGCGCCAGGGCCAACGCATTTGGCGAGACGTCGCTCAACACTCTGCGCCTAGTGAGCTCACCGGCCGGAATCGTCGTGGCGAACGCACGCTACGCGGGAGCCCAGGCGCACTAGTAACTCCTCCAGGTTAGGGTCGACGGGTGTCCCCGACCCCTGACGAGTTCCGTGAGGCGGTCAGTCGTTTTGCCACTGGCATCACCGTTGTCACCTGCCTCGTCGATGGCGTCGATCACGCGATGACAGCAAATGCCTTTGCCTCAGTCTCGATCGACCCCCTGCTTGTGATGGTCTGCGTCGAGCGCGATTCCCGATTCCACAGCGCGATAGGCGCGAGCCAGACCTGGGGAGTCTCGATCCTGGCCGCTGAAGCTGAGGCAACGTCCCGATGGTTCGCCACGAAGGGCCGGCCCTTGGCTGGCCAGTTGGAACGATCCGGCCACCACCGCTCGCCACATTCTGGGGTGGCCTGGCTCGACGGGGCATTGGCCTCTCTGGAGTGCCGCACGACCGAGAGCCGACGCGCTGGCGACCACGACATCTTGATCGGCGAGGTGGTCGAGCTTGAGATCACCCCCGGCTCGCTCATGGAACCACTGCTCTACTTCCGAAGGAACTACCGCTCATTCTTGCCTGGGAACGGCCGGTGAGCGACGTCGACCTGCAGCAGCCGCCGCCGGCTGGTGGCGGTGACCGCCGACGGCTGGTGGCTGTTGTGGCTACGTTGACGGTCGCGGTTCTGGCCCTTTCTTATCTGGGCGCCTTCACCTGGGTGGGCGGGGACATCCCTAGGGGAACGCGTGTTGCCGGGGTCAAGATCGGCGGGATGTCGGACGGCGAAGCCGTAGCGACGCTGAACACAGAGCTGGCCAACCGTGCACAGACGGTCCGAATCGACCTCAAAGGCCTCAAAGGCAAGGAGCGCGAGTACCCAGCTGAGCGCTTGGGCCTGAGCTTCGATGCTGCGGCGACGGTCGCTGCCGTTCCGCGCCGGGAAGCAGCACCGCAGTCGCTGGTCAGTCAACTCGGTGGCCAAGACCTGCAACCGGTCGTTGATGTCGACCAGCAGCGCCTCGACCGCATGGTGCGTGTCATAGCGCGACGGGTGGATGACCCGGTGCGGCAGCCGCGCATCGAGTACGACGGTCTTTCGGTCGTCGTCATCGATCCTCGATCAGGCAACGAGCTCGATCGCCCTGCAGCCGCCTCGGCCATTGCCGAGGAGTACCTGCTCAGCGATAACCCGATCGAGCTTGCCGTTGAGCCAGTAGCGCCGTACGCATCCGAGGCTGAAGTCACCGTTGTCGCCGAAACCGAGGCCAAGTACGCCATCTCAGGGCCGGTGACGATGACAGTCGGGGGAGCCGACATCACTGTGAGTTCCGAGCAGATCGCCTCGGTGCTCTCGTTCCGAGCGCGCGAGGGTGGCATCTCGCCAACCGTGGATGCCGCGCTGCTGCGCGAGCTCATCGCCGGTCCGCTGGATGAGGTGGGCAACCCTGCTCAGGACGCCACCTTCGATGTGTCGTCAGGAACCCCGAAGGTGGTTCCGGCCAAGACCGGGCGCGGCATCGACGACGCGTCACTGGCTGACGGCATGGTTCAGGCGCTCGCCGCCGACGACCGGGCGGCGACGCTTGAGCTTGAGCGGGTCGAGCCCGATCTGACGACGGCCGAAGCCAAGGACCTTGGGATCTCGGAGGTGACCTCGACCTTCACGCAGGAGTTTCCCTACGCGGCATACCGCGTCACCAACATTGGGGTGGCTTCGGACAAGATCAATGGAACGCTCCTCGAACCCGGCGAGACCTTCAGCCTCAATGGTGTCGTGGGGGAGCGCACGCCCGAGAACGGTTTCGTCGAGGGATACATCATCGTGGGCAACCGTCTCGTCGAGGACTATGGTGGCGCGGTTTCCACCATCACTACCGGGATGTGGCACACGGCGTTCTTCGCCGGTATGACGAGGGTCGAGCAGCGGGCTCATGGCTTCTGGATCTCGCGCTACCTGCCTGGGCTCGAAGCCACCGTTTCGTGGGGGAACCTTGATTTGAAGTTCCGCAATGACACCCCCTATGGCGTCTACATCACGTCGTCGTTGACGGACACATCGGTGACGACGACCATCTGGAGCACCAAGTACTGGGACATCAAGGCTGAGTTCGGGCCACGTGAGAACCCGACCCCTGCTGGGACGGTCTACGACGATGCCGAGGGATGTGTTGCTCAGTACGGTGTTGACGGCTTTGACATCACCGTGACCAGAGTCTGGTCGCGCAACGGTGAGGTCGAACGTCGCGAGCCACTCTTCACCTCCTACGATGCGGCGCCGACGGTGATCTGCGCGCCCAAGCCGGAGCCGAAGGCGACGGACAAGCCGACTGACAAACCCAGCGACAAGCCGTCGGACAAGCCGACCGACAAGCCTGGCAAGCCCGGCAACTCCAACGCGAACAACTAGCGCCAGCAGCCAAGTGGAAGTCAGCGGCCGCGCAGATAGGCCAGCGAGGCCACTGTGGCGGCGTCAGTTCCGGGTGGGGCTGGTCCGCCCGTCACCGCTGGAAGCAAGGCGCTGGCCAGTTCTTTGCCACGCTCGACGCCCCACTGGTCAAAGGGGTCGATTCCCCACGCAAAGCCGGCTGCTGCCGTGGCGTGTTCGTACAGCGCGATGAGCGCGCCGACGCTGTGCGGGCTTAGGTCGGGCAGCCAGATCAAAGTGCTGGGTCGATTGCCGGGCATCACCTTGTGCGGAACCAGTGCGGGGTCAACCCCAGTGGCCTCCAGCGCGGACGCCGGCTGACCGAGCGCCAGAGCGGCTGCCTGTGCGAGCAGGTTGGCCTGAAGCAGCTCAGCACGTTCGCTGCCCATGGTCGAGCGCACACCGATCAGATTGACCGGAATCAAGTGCGTCCCTTGATGTAGCAGCTGGAAGAAGGCGTGCTGTCCGTTGGTGCCTGGAGCCCCCCACACCACGGGGGAGGTGGGCCACGACACGGGCTCGCCCTCGGCGGTGACCGACTTCCCGTTGCTCTCCATCTGCAGTTGTTGGAGGTGACTCGGCAGAAGCGCGAGATCTTGGGAATAGGGGACGACGACCTTGGACTCGGCACCGAAGTATTCCGTGTACCAAACGTCGAGCATGCCGAGTAGTAGGGCCGCATTCTTGGGGGCTGGGTCGTCGAGAAGTGCAGCATCGACTGCTCGCATTCCTTCGCGCAGTGCCTGCATGCCTTGACGCCCAACGGCGAACTCGATGCCGATGCCCACCGCTGACGAGAGTGAGAAGCGACCCCCGACCCAGTCGCGGAAACCAAAGACCGCATCAGGTGGGACGCCGAACGCGGCTGCCTGGTCGACGGCTGTTGTCACTGCGGCCAGATGGTGGCCCAGCGCAGTCTCGCCGACTGCCTCGACGAGCCAGCGCCTGGCGACGGTGGCGTTGGCGAGGGTCTCAACCGTGGTGAAGGTCTTGGAGATGACGACGACAAGCGTTGTCGCTGGGTCAAGCCGAGTGGTGACGGCGTCTAACTCAGCCGGGTCCACGTTGGCGACGAAGTGGGTTTGTACCTGCCCCGTGTGGTGCTGTCGGGTCGCAGCAGCCACCATGCGCGGGCCGAGGTCTGAGCCACCGATCCCGATCAGGATCACGTCGGTGATGCGCGTCCCGCTGGCCCCGGGGCGAGCCCCGGTGGCGACCGCCTCGACGAAGTCGCTCACCCGAGCAGCCGTGCTGATGACGTCGGGCAACACATCCCGGCCGCCAACGAGGATCGGCGGCACGGCGTTCGCACGTAGTGCTGTGTGCAAAGCCGCGCGGTCTTCGGTGCGGTTCACCGGGGCGCCGGACGCCATCGCGGCCAACTGTCCTGGGACGTCGAGCTCGGTTGCGAGATCGGCCAGCATCCGGAGCGTGGTTGGGTCTCCCAGCATTCGGGAGAAGTCGACGGTGAGGGGCCCCGCAGTCAGCGTCATCGAAGCAGGTCGTTCGACATCCGCCAACAGATCTCTGAGGTGGAGCCCGGCGACGGCCGCCTGATGGGTACGCAGGGCAGCTCCGGCCGGCATCTGAAAGCGATCGTGGCCCACGGGCTGACTCTATCGGCGGACTGCGACCAGCCGGCGATAGACGTAGTCGTGGTGGGTGATGAACCCGAGCCCGTCGTACAGCGAACGGGCCCCCAGGTTGTCGTGAGCGACCTGCAGGAAGACGTAGCGACAGCCGTAATCGCCTGCGTAACGTGCCAATGAGTTGATCACCAAGCGACCCAAGCCCCGTCGGCGGTAGGGCGCCGCCACTTCGACAGCGGTGACGCCGAGCCATCGACCGCAGATGGCGCCCCGCGCAATGGCCAGCGTGTCTCCGGCCGGGTCACGTGCTGAGACGAAGATCGGGTGTTCGGCCTTGGTCATGATCGGAACGGCTGAGGCCGGGACCGATTCATTGCCGTATCGGAATGATGTGAGCCAGGCAGCGTCCGGTGCCTGAGCGACGTCGACGCTTACCGCTTCGGCCGGGGCTTGCTCGCTGGCCATCAGGAGCTGGTCACGATCGCAGACCATGACGCTGACTGCGTTATGGGCCTCCCAACCGCGCTGAGCCAGAGCGTCGTCGAGGTCGGTGCTCAGCGGGAGTGGAACCTGGATCATCGGCGGAAGCGATCTGTCTCGGTACCAGGCGACCACCTCGGCGAGCGCGAAGTCCAGGGGTTCGCCGGGGTCGCCGAGCGGGAGAACGCTGTTGGCCCTGCCGGTGAAACCACCGGCAGCCCGAAGTACCCACTCGCCCAGCTGGGCTTGTTCCAGTGGCTGCCAGGCCTTCGCTGCGATCGACTCAAGGGTGGCCACATCGATTTCTGACGCCAAGCGCAACCGCGCGGGGGTATCCGGAACGATCTTGGCCGCGACCACGGCCGCCGGGTTGACCATGACGGTTTCGCCGGTTCGGATGCGGATTGCCCAGTAGCCATCCGGCTGGACGTCGATGGCTTCCACGAAGCCAACGACGTCACGGAAGCCGGGACCGCCCGTTGGACCCGGTACCCCAGCGAGGGACCGCACGGTGACCCGGCGTCCCAGTGCCGTCCGGATCCACGCCGCATCAGGCCATCGAGCATCGCCGCTGGACGGCTCCGGTGCTGACACGGCAGACCCCTTGGCGCGCGTGGAGGTGGTGGTCGTGAATACTAGGGAGGCCATCCTGAGGAGGAGATCGTGACCTACGTCATCGCCCAGCCGTGTGTCGACTTGCTCGACAAGGCGTGTGTCGACGAATGTCCCGTCGACTGCATTTACGAGGGCGAGCGGATGCTCTACATCCACCCCGACGAGTGCGTCGACTGCGGTGCATGTGAGCCGGTCTGTCCCGTCGAGGCGATCTTCTACGAAGACGACACCCCCGAGCAGTGGAAAGACTTCTACAAGGCCAACGTCGAGTTCTTCGACGATCTCGGCTCGCCCGGAGGCGCAGCCAAGACCGGCAAGATCGAGAAGGACCACCCGATCGTGGCCGCACTTCCGCCGCAGGCAGTCAAGACCTGAGCCCCGCGCCGCTCGCCAACCGGCTCCCAGACTTTCCGTGGGACCGGCTTAAACACGCCCGGGCGCGCGCTTCAGCGCACGCTGACGGGCTGGTCGACCTCTCGGTCGGCACCCCGGTCGATCCGGTCCCTGGCGTGGTGCAGCGCGCGATGGCAGAGGCGGCGAACGCTCCCGGGTACCCCACGACGCATGGCTCCGAGCGGCTGAGGCAAGCTGCCGCCAGCTGGATGGAGCGCCGGCTCGGAGTGCCCGGGGTCGGCACTGATGCCGTCTTGCCGGCGATCGGTACCAAAGAGCTGGTTGCCTCGCTGCCACTGTTGCTCGGGCTGGGGCCAGACAGCCGGGTCGTCGTCCCTGGGCTCGCGTACCCGACGTACGACATCGGGGCACGAGTCGTTGGGGCGCAGGTGTTGGCGTCTGACTCGACGATGGCGATCGGTCCTGGGCGGGTCGACCTGGTGTGGGTCAACTCCCCGGCTAACCCCACCGGACGCGTGCTGCCGGCTGAGCACCTGCGCAAGGTCGTCGACTGGGCGCGAGAGCGTGGAGCCGTCGTCGTGTCTGATGAGTGCTACATCGAGTTGGGCTGGGAGGCCCGTCCAGTCTCGGTGCTGCACGCCGACGTGTGCGGCGAGTCGCACCAGGGAGTCCTGGCGTTGCACTCCTTGTCGAAGCGCTCGAACCTCGCTGGGTACCGGGCTGGGTTCGTTGCGGGTGATGCTGCTTTGGTTTCGGCGTTGCTCGAGGCTCGGAAGCACTTGGGCTTGATGATGCCGACCCCCGTGCAGGCGGCGATGGTGGCTGCATTGGATGACGACGCCCATGTCGCTACTCAACGGCAGTTGTACGCCGCGCGCCGACACTTGTTGTTGGCCGCACTGCGCGAGGCGGGGTTCGCCGTCGAGCACTCCGAGGCGGGGCTCTATCTGTGGGTCACGCGTGACGAGCCATGCATGGAGTCCGTCGCCTGGTTCGCCGACCGCGGCGTGGTGGTTGCGCCAGGTGACTTCTACGGCGTTCGCGGCGGCCGGCACGTGCGGGTGGCGCTCACGGCTTCCGACGAACGCATCGATGCAGCCGCGACCCGAATCGCGGGATAGCCGCGCAGCGTGTGTGAGTCGTGGCACCATGGAGCCACAGTCGGTGACGTATGGACGGGGAGCCCACCATGAATGACGTCGACGATCCCGCGTTCTTCTCCGGTATGCCCACCTTCATGGTGGCCTTCTTCGGGATCTTCCTGGTCATCTTCGTCTGCATCGTCGCATTCAGCGTGGTAAGCGCGATCCGCAACTGGCGGGCACTGAAGAAGGCGGGCCTCGATCCGATGGCTGCGCAGGGCCAGCTGGCCGGTCAACTCGCCAACAGCCAACTGCTCGCGGGCCAGAAGTCGACAGAGGAACGGCTCCGGGAACTGGACGATCTGCGGTCGCGTGGTGTTATCACCGAGGAAGAACATCGGGTGGCGCGACAATCAGTTCTGGCCGATGGGTAACCGAACCTTCGATCAGCGTGCTTGATCAGTCCTCGTCCTTTTCGGGTTTCGCGTCATGGGAACGGGGTGCGGCTGCCTTGGCCTCTAGCTTCGCCGTCCGCTTAGCATCGCGTTTGGCGCTGCGCTTGTCCCACCAGTCCATGAACGGCCCGATCAGAAAACTGTCATCAGGACCGCCGCCACCAATCGCCATGACTGCCAGCCTCTCGTAATGTGGGCGTCAGTCACAGGGTGACACAGGCGCACGTCGCCCGGCACGGTCCGGGTGCACAAAGTGTCGTGATGGCAGCACTTCCTGCACCCCAATCGAGGCGCAGACGTACGGTTGGCCTAATCCCGGTTTCGTGCGGCTGCCTTGGCTTCGGCTCTCGCTGTCCGTTTGGCGTCTCGCTTGGCGCTGAGCTTTTCCCACCACTGCAAGATTGGCCCGATCAGAAAAGGGTCATCGGCTCCACCGGATGCCATGGCCGTCCACCTCCCGCGATGTGCGCCTCGCTCGCCGTCCTAAAGGACTTCGACGTGGATGTGGTCGAGGTGCCGTTGGGTTGGGTCCTTCGGGTCACCGAAGGGCGAGGTGTAGTCGCGCCAGCCTTCCGGTGAGCGCCGCGCAGACCAGATTTTGTCGCGGTAGATGATTATGCCGACATCGAGCTGGTCGGCATTGGCGACCAGCCAGTGCGCGATCGCCCAGCCCTGATGACGCATCTGAGCGCTGTCGTAGGGCTCGAAGAAGACGTCGATCGCGCGTCCCTCGTTGTGCGCCGATGGGTTGGCTCGTTGCACTCCGCCTGGTGCGAATCCGCCAAGGCTCTGCGTGCCCCAGGCGCCCTCCATGGCAGTGCGCAGTGTCGTCCCGCGGGGAGTCAAGCCCGTCGGGTCCAGCTGCTGGGCGCGCTCTTCCTCAGCCCGCACAGTGCACGACAGGGCGGCGCCGCGACGGCCGGTCAGGGCGGCGGCAATCGTCTTGGCTTCCTCGGCGTGCTGCTGGTACGCGTCGGGATAAGCGCTCCGCTGGACGGTCTGGGCGGCCACGGTGACGGGTAGCTGCTGCCAGCCCCCGACGGCAATCAGCGCTGAAAAGAACGCCTCAGATGCGTAGACCGGGTCGGTAACCTGATCGAACGAGCCCCAGCCCTGCGACGGGCGTTGCTGGAAGAGTCCTGCGCTGTCGTGGTCACCGCCGTCGAGGTTGTGCAGCTTCGACTCCTGCATCGCGGTGGCGAGGCCGACCGTGACTGCGCGCGAAGGCAGATCTCTACGGTGCGCAGCCGCCGCGATGGTGGACGCGTTGGCAACTTGCTCGTGGTCGAGCTGAACCGTGCCGCCTGGGCCGTCGACGGTGCATACCTCGCGGCCGACGATGGAACCGATCCCGCCGTTCCACCACGCGACGATTCCAGCCACCAACGCCAGCGGCAGCGCGAGCGCCAGCACCCCGGCGAGGAGGGGGCCGCGAAATCGAGAGGGACGGTCAGCCATGGTCGTTCCAGTGTGCGTCATCGGACGCCGTGCCTGGAAATCGGCGGCGTGGCGTCCGATCGAGGTCAGTCGTTGGTGTGGAGGGCTTCGTTGAGACCGCCCCAGGAGCCGCTGCGCGCCACGGCTTCGACCGCACCGGTCATCGAGTTCCGGCGGAAGAGCAGGCCAGACTGCCCAGACAGGTCTCGGGCCTTGGCGACGGCACCGTCCGGCGTTGTCACCTTGGTTCCGGCGGTGACGTAGAGGCCGGCCTCGACGACTGAATCATCGCCCAGTGAGATTCCGACGCCGGCGTTCGCGCCGATCAGGCAGCGTTCGCCGATGCGGATCAGCTCTTGTCCGCCCCCAGAAAGGGTGCCCATGATGGACGCTCCGCCACCGATGTCGGAGCCGTCACCGACGACGACCCCGGCACTGATTCGGCCTTCGACCATGGATGCTCCGAGGGTTCCAGCGTTGAAGTTGACGAAACCTTCGTGCATCACCGTGGTGCCTTCGGCGAGGTGGGCCCCCAGGCGAACGCGGTCAGCGTCAGCAATCCGGACGCCGGTTGGCGTCACGTAGTCGACCATGCGTGGGAACTTGTCGACGCCATGGATGGTGACGGGGCCGTCCTGCATGAGGTGCAACCGGGTCGTCTCGAAACCCTCGACGGCGCATGGGCCGTAGTTCGTCCAGACGACGTTGGTGAGCAACCCGAAGATGCCGTCGAGGTTGATCGTCCGCGGCTGCACAACGCGAGCCGATAACAGGTGCAGTCGAAGGTAGGCATCGAAGGTGTCGGCGGGAGGGGCGTCGAGATCAGCGATGTGCAAGGCGATGAAGCGCACCGTGACTCCACGGCGAAGGTCGGCCCCGACGAGAGAGGTGATGACCGCTCCGACCAGCTCGTGCGACTGGTCGGAGGGGACGTCGACGAGCCCAGGGCCGCCGACGCCGAGACGTCGCATGATGGTGGGGTCCCACCCGAGACCGAGTCTTGGGTAGCGAACGTCGAGGACACGGCCATCGGCGTCCGAGATGGTGGCCAGGCCGATCCCGAAGGCGGCGCGTTCTGGGGCGGGAGCGTGGTCGCGGGTGGTCACCTGGTTACGGTACCCAGATGGCGACTCTCGAGATCGGCCAGGACACAGCCTTGCTCACCGCTTCGCTGGTGGACGTCTACTCGGAGAGCGGACATGAGACCGAGCTGACCGATGCCGTCGAGGCGGCCCTGCGCACCGTCGAGCACTTGAGCGTTGACCGGGACGGCGATGCCGTGGTGGCTCGGACCTCGTGGGGACGTGCCGAGCGGGTAATTCTTGCCGGACACCTTGACACCGTCCCGCCAGCTGACAACTTTCCGTCGAGCAGGGAGGGTGACACCCTCCGCGGCCTCGGGACAGCTGACATGAAGGGTGGTGTCGCGGTCATGCTGCGGCTGGCCGCGTCCGTTACGGCGTCCGCTCGAGACATCACCTACGTGTTCTATGACGGTGAAGAGGTCGAGGCTGAGCGCAACGGACTGCTGCGCCTGAGCCGCAAGAACCCCGACTGGCTCGCTGCTGACTTCGCGGTATTGCTCGAGCCGACGGACGCAATCGTAGAAGGTGGCTGTCAGGGAACCATGCGCGTCGAGGTCTTGGTCCCTGGGGTGCGGGCCCACAGCGCCAGGGCGTGGATGGGAGTGAACGCGATCCATGCGGCGGGCGAAGTGATCGACCGCCTGCGGGCTTATGAACCGCGGCGTCCGGTCATCGACGGGTTGGAGTTCCGCGAAGGGCTCAACGCAGTTGGCATTCGCGGCGGGGTCGCCGGAAACGTGGTGCCGGGAGAGTGCGTGGTCACGGTCAACTATCGATTTGCGCCCGACCGCAGCGAGCAGGACGCCGAAGAGCATCTGCGCGAGCTATTCGTCGACTTTGATGTGACGGTCACCGACAGTTCACCAGGCGCCAGGCCCGGTCTCCAGCACCCGGCCGCGCAGGCGTTTGCGGTCGCGATCGGTGGCACGCCCCGCGCCAAGTTCGGCTGGACCGACGTCGCACTGTTCTCGGCGCTCGGTGTCCCTGCGGTGAACTACGGCCCAGGCGATCCTCATGTGGCGCACACCGCAGGCGAGTGGGTGTCAGTGGAACAACTGGTCGAGTGCGAGGAGCGCCTCGCCACCTGGCTCACCGGGTGAGCCGGTTTGAGAAGTTCGTTCAGGTCGTCCGCCTTGCTGCCATCGTGATCGTCGCGGCGACCAGCGTTGGCACGATTTGGAGTTCCTACCGGCACGCAGACGTTGGCGACTTGCGGCGCGACCTCGCCGCTGGGGACGTCCAGTCTTACCAGGCCGGCCCGCCAGACCTGGTTGAGCCGGGATGGCACGTTTCGTGCACCATTGGCGCTGTTCAGGAAACGTCGGTGGTGACCGCATGGACGACGGGGCCGTGGCCATGGCAGCGGTTCTCATCATCGGACTTGAGCGAGCGCGAGGCCATCCGGCTGGGACGCGCCGCCGGAATGCAGTTGGCCACCCCAGGGACCAACTGGGTGGCCATTGGTGGGATCTTCGGGTTCATCGTCGTTGTGGCCACGATCGTATTTGGGCCGCAACCGCGTCGCTTCACCAAGTGGGGGGCATTCTGGATTTCGACGCTTCCGTTGGGCGTTGGTGAGATCTGGCTCCTGCTGACCGAGGCACCCTGGAGTCGGGCAGCATCGGCGCTTCCGGAGCCGTTGCCCCATTCCAAGCAGGCCCAGACACCGGAAGGGGACCCCCGCAGGACGTGGTTCGTGCCCTTCCTCGCCGCGGTGTTCAGCGGCACGGTCGTGACCGCCCTTCTCTACCAACTCCCCTGATGGGGCCATGCCACACCCGTTCGGAATGACCGATCCGGTGTGACATGGCCCCAAATGGGGTGGGTGAGTCAGGCCTGCTTGATGGCGCTGACATCGAGGGTGATCTTGACCTTGTCGCTGACCAGTACGCCGCCGGCTTCCAGGGCCACGTTCCAGGTGAGGCCGAAGTCCTTGCGGCTGATGACGGTCTCGCCGGAGAAGCCGATCCGCTCGTTGCCGAAGGGGTCGGTGGCCAGACCCTCGAGCTCGACCTTCAGCTCGACCGACCGTGAGGTGCCGCGAATCGCCAAGTCGCCGAGCATCACGAAGTCGTCACCGCCGGCGTAGCGAACGCCAGTCGACCTGAAGGTGAGCTCCGGGTAGGCCTCGACATCGAGGAAGTCTTCGTTACGAACGTGGTTGTCCCTGTCCTCGCTCCCCGTCGAGATGCTGCTGGTGAGGATGGTCACCTCGGCGCTGGACTTCTCGGGAGCTCCGCCGTCGAGGGTGAGGGCGCCGGAGAACTCGGCAAACTGGCCGCGGACGGTGGCGACCATGGCGTGCTTGGCCGAGAACCCGATGCGCGTGTGGCTCGGGTCGATCGTCCAGGTGCCGGTGGTCTGTTCCAGGGTGGTGGGTGCGGTGGTAGTCATGGGTTGGTCCTTTCGGAACGCGAGGAGGCTGGTGATTGAACCTTCAGTATTTGCTGACGCAGTTATTGAACTCTCAAGCAAAAATGTAGCACATGCGCCGAGCCCGCACATTGCCCGCTAGCGTGGCGACATGAGCGAACGCGACCGCGAGACCGGTCCGGACGGCGCGGGCCGGCCACGGGAGAAGCGCCGTGGCCCTGTCGTGCTGCGCCGGGGCCAGGTGCAGCGCAGCACCACCGACCAACGACTCCTCGACTCTCGTGGGCCCACCGACTGGGTGCACGCCGACCCATGGCGGGTGCTCCGCATCCAGGCCGAGTTCGTCGAGGGCTTTGGCACGCTCGCCGAGCTAGGGCCGGCGATCAGCGTTTTCGGCTCTGCCCGCGTCCGACGCGATACCGAGGAGTACGAGCGAGCCCGCCAAGTGGGCGCGAGCCTCGCCAGGGCCGGCTATGCCGTCATCACCGGGGGAGGCCCTGGGATCATGGAGGCAGCGAACCGCGGCGCGGTCGACGCTGGAGGAGTCTCGGTCGGCCTAGGCATCGAGTTGCCGTTCGAACAAGGTCTCAACCCCTTCGTCGACATCGGCGTGCACTTTCGCTACTTCTTCGCCCGAAAGACGATGTTCGTCAAGTACGCCAGCGGCTTCATCGTGCTCCCCGGTGGATTCGGCACGATGGATGAGCTCTTCGAGGCCATGACGCTGGTGCAGACCCAAAAGGTCACCGCGTTCCCCATCGTGCTGGTGGACCGCTCGTACTGGGCTGGCCTGCTCGCCTGGATGCACGACACGATGGTGGGCACCGGAAAGGCGTCCGAACAAGATCTCCAGCTTCTTCAGGTCGTCGACGACGTCGACGAGGCCGTCGCTGTGATCCGGCGAGCTGAGGCTGACGTCACGACGCTGCGCCGCGAGGAGCTCGATGCCTCGATGGTCAAGGAGGAGGCCGAACGTCAGGCTGCGACTCCTCCGATGATGGGGATCTGACCGACTCCAGCCCTCCGGGCAAGGTGCCGATACCCCCCAGGTGGACCGCAACGAGATCCCCGGGCGGTCCGGCGACCCTGAAAATGCGCCGGACGAGCGGGTTCGGTCGGCTATTTCTGGCCGCCTCCATCGGGTGGTCGTCGTCTCGCGCGATCGGGTGCTGCGCCGGTTCTGGGTCTCGCAGATGGTCAGCGAGATGGGCGACTGGATCGGGCTGCTCGGAATTGCGGCTCTCTTGTACAAGAACACTGGCCTGGCGATCGCTGCTTCGGGGAGCCTGGCGGCCCTCTACCTGCCGTATCTCTTTGCGCCGCTCCTGGTCGGATGGGCCTCGAAGATCCCGCCCCGGAGGCTCTTGATCGGAGCCGACTTCCTGCGGGCTGCCCTGATCTTGCTCTTGCTGGTTCCCGACCTTCCGGCGATGGCGCTGCTGGCCCTGGTCTTTCTCGCCTCCGTTCCGACGTCGGTGTATGAAGCGACGCGTGCCGCTGCGGTACCGGAGTACGCCCAGGATGCGGAGACTCGAGAGGACGCCCTGGTCCTCTTCCAATCGACCCAGCAAATCGCGAGCATGCTCGGCTTCCTGGTTGGTGGTGCTGCCCTTGCTCTGGTTGGATTCGGAGCCGCTATCGGGCTCAACGCCTTCTCCTTCCTCGTCTCCGGTCTGATGCTGTTCGGCGTCCCCAAGCTCGCGCCACTGGCCGACGTCACCGACACCGCCCGCGGGCTGCTTCGCAAGGGGGTTCGCGCGCTCGTCGGTCGCCCGATCCTGCGGCGCGCTGTGCTGCTGTCGGTGGTCAGCGCGAGCACGATCATGGCCGGGGAGGCGCTGGTGGTGGTCTATGCCACCGTGCTGGAGCTGCCCGGTTTCGCCGGTCCGTTTGCTGCTCTCATGGCGTTCGTCGCGGCGACGCTCGGCCTTGTGCTCCCACGCCGTGGTAGCAGCGCTGAGCTGATGCGAGTCTCGGCGGTGACGATGATGGTCGGAGGGGTCCTGGCCGTTGTCGCGTTCGCCATGCCTGTGAGCTTCGTGCCAGGAGTCGTCGGTTACATCGGGCTCGGCATCATCAGTGCACCTGGCGCTCTGACGTACGTAGTTGCCGTACGCGAGATGGTGCCGGCCGTTCGAGCGCCTGTGTTTGCACTTGTGCAAGTCGTTCTGATGGGGGGTCAGGCAGCCGTTGCCGTGCTCGCAGGAAGCCTGGCTGACCGTACATCAGTTGGCATCTCTATCGCTGTGTGGCAGCTACCGACCATCGCGCTGTCGGCATGGGTACTCGCTGCGGCCCTCGTCGCCTATCTCGTGCGAGTTGTCGTTCGCACCAAGAAGGCAGCAATGACTAGGCCAAACCTCGACGTGCCACAGCAGCTGGTCGAACCCCAGCAATCACCTGCACCATCGCCAGCACGTCGCGGGTCTCGCGCACCTCGTGCGCGCGAAAGACCTGCGCTCCCAACCAGGAACTAATGGCTGTCGCTGCCAGCGTTCCCGTGAGTCGCTCGCCGACGGGTGCATCCAACGACTCCCCGACGAAGTCTTTGTTCGACAGCGACACGAGCACTGGTCGCCTGGTTGCCACGAGTTGGCCGAGGCCACGCGTGACGGCGAGCGAGTGACGCGTGTTCTTCCCGAAGTCGTGGCCGGGGTCGATGAGGATCTTCTGCGGCGGGACGCCTGCTGCCTCCGCTCGGGACGCCTCCTGCTGTAAGAAGCCGACCACCGCGCCAACGACATCTTCATACTCGATCCTGTGCGGGCGAGTGCGTGGTGTCGCCCCGCCCGTGTGCGTGCAGACGATGCCTACGCCGTTGGCCGCTGCCACATGGACCAGCTCAGGGTCGTAGCCCCCCCACGCATCGTTGAGCAGGTCGGCCCCCGCCCTGCAGACCGCTTCACCCACCTCGTTGCGCCAGGTGTCAACGCTGATCACCACGTCTGGGTGCCGCTCGCGAATCGCAGCGACGAAGTCGACGGTTCGGTTCAACTCTTCGTTAACGTCGACCTCATCGCCAGGACCAGCCTTTACCCCGCCGATGTCAACGATCTCGGCTCCGGCGGCAACGGCCGCGTCCACGGCAGCTAGTGCGCTCTCATCGGCGAAGGTGCGACCAGCGTCGTAGAAGGAATCGGGGGTTCGGTTGACGATAGCCATGATGATCCGGTCTTCGGCGCTGAAGGAACTGCGTCCCAGTTGCAGGTTGGTTGGTGACAGGTTGGGTGGTGACAGGTTGGGTGATGACACGGCGCTCCCACGTGGCTTGTCCCCGGATCTGCTCCGGCATGGGACCATCGTGTCGCATCCAAGGAGGCGCGTCGCATGATGTGGATTCTGTGGCTGATCGTGATCACCGCGATCTTGCTCAGTGTGGTCTTGCTGGCTCTCGGGCGGGGCGATGGTCTCGCCGAGGAGGAGCCGGACGACGTCGTGGTGCGGCTCCCACAGGATCGCAGCATGGTGGCCTCAGACGTCGAGACGCTGCGTCTGCCGCTGGCGGTTCGCGGCTACCAGATGGCTGCCGTCGACGAGGTCCTCGACCGACTCGCGGCCGAGCTTGCGCTGCGCGATGCTGAAATCCGACAGTTGCAGGGACAAGACGCCCCGATTTCGGAGGACTAAGTGAGTGCATATATCGCCGTCGACGTCGTGGTCGATGCGCCGCCACAGGCGGTGTGGGAGGCCGTCACGGACTGGCCTCGGCAGTCCGAGTGGATGCTCGGGACGACGGTGCGAGCCACCGAGCTGGGTGGGGTCGGAGTCGGGGGCGGCCTCGAGGCCTTCACGGGGTTCGGACGAGCCGGCTTCCTGGACACCATGGTCGTCATCGAGTGGAACCCGCCGTGGAAGTGCGTCGTGCGCCACACCGGGCAGGTGGTCAAGGGGCTTGGGATCTTCGAAGTCGTGGCACTTCCAGGGGGCCGCTCACGCTTCATCTGGGCCGAAGAGCTCGACCTTCCCCTGGGGGCGGTTGGCCGCATCGGCTGGCCAGTCGTGCGTCCGGGGTTTGCGTGGGCGGTGCGGCGGAGTCTGCAGAAACTGGCCAGGGACGTCGAACGCGAACACGCGGCCTCCTAGCGCTCCGCGCCGGGGCGGGCGCACAGCGTCACCGGCCGTGCGGAATAATGATCAGGCGCCGTTCGAAGGCTCTTCGAAAAGCGCATCGAAAAAGGGCTCCGCCTGCCGAACTCATCGGCCACGCGGCCTTCTGAAAGGGGATGCCCATGGCGGCCATGAAGCCGCGCACCGGCGACGGTCCGCTCGAGGTGACCAAGGAAGGTCGCGGCATTGTCATGCGCGTCCCCCTCGAGGGCGGCGGCCGGCTCGTCGTCGAGCTGAACGCCGAGGAAGCCAAAGACCTCGGAGCCCAGCTTGTCGCGGTTGTGGGCTGAGGCCAGTGTTCGGTCTCTCGGTGCGGTGGTCCCTGAAGGACGCACCACCCGCTGCAGCTCAGCAGCTGCGTAACTACGTCGTGCAGACGTCGTTGGATCGGTTCTCCGGCATGGATGGGCTGCACATGAAGACCTGGCGCATGATGGACGGCGACTGGTTCGAAGGTACCTACGTCTTTGCCACCCGCGAGGACCGCGATCACTTCCTTGCTGGATTCATGCCGAGCGAGGCAACTGCGCCGGGCAGCCTGATGATTGGCTCAGCGCCTATCGCCTACGAACCGTTCGAGGTTGTCGCTATTGCTGAAGGCGGCGCAGGATTCGTTTCTGGCGCTGGGCCGGGCCTCTCCTGACGTCGGCGCTCAGACGACCAACTTCTGCGCCACCAGCAATCCTTCGCCGACAGGCAGTAGCAACGGCCGGATCCGCTCGTCGTCGCGAGTGTTGTTGATCAGCGTTCGAAGGGCGATCGTCGCCGGGTCGCGCTGCGCCGGGTCTGGGATACGCCCCCCGGCGAGAGCGTCATCGAAGACCGCGAGTCCGCCGGGACGCAGTAGTCGAACAGCCTCCTCGAGGTAGCGGCTCGACTCTTGGGGATTCCCGTCGAAGAAGACCAGGTCGTACGCGGCGTCTGCCAGCCGGCTGAGCACATCGAGAGGTCGGCCGGTAATGAGCCGCACGCGCTGGGTGGGCACACCAGCCTCACTGAAGGTCTGTCGGGCTGACCTGGTGTTCTCGGTCTCCTCATCGACCGTGGTGAGGATGCCATCGCCAGCCATGCCGCGAAGAAGCCACAAACCCGAAACACCGGCGCCCGTGCCGACCTCGGCCACTGCACGTGCCCCGATCAACTGGGCGAGCCACTGCAAAGTGGCTCCGGTGGCCGGTGCCACCGACGAGACGCCGATCTCCTGGCCACGTTGTCTGGCCGCGTCGAGCAGCTCGTCTTCGGGGCGGTAATCGTCGACGAACTGACGGCTCGCGGCTGCTTCGTCGGTACTGATAGTCGGCCTCCTCCGTCATCGGGCTGCGCTGCTGGCTGGCGCGGCGCCCCGACCCTATCCCTGCGTGGCTGGCAGAAACCACGCTCCCCGACCGGTGCTGGCGCTAAGACCCCGTAGCGTGGTGGCGTGAGCATGCCAACCCCCAAGCGGTTCGTGTACCGGGCCGCGCCTCCCCGAGGGCCGAATATGGTGGTGCTCGTGCTGGCCGCGTTACTCGTCGGACTCGTCGGTGGAGCTCTCGCTGCGGCTGGCGTGCTCTGGGCCGATCAGCGAAGCGACACCATCCCCGGTGTCGTGCTGCCGGTGGCGCCAGCCGGAGCCGACCCTCCGTCGGGAGTCACAGCGATCGCCGATGCAGTTCTGCCGACGGTCGTCTCGCTCGACGTGCGAGGCCGAGGACGAGGCGCGACCGGCTCGGGGTTTGTCGTTCGATCGGACGGCTACATCGTCACCAACAACCACGTCGTCTCCAGTGCTGCTGACGCGGGCTCAATCTCGGTCACGTTCGCTGACGGGGTCCAGATGCCGGCCAGAATCGTTGGTCGGTCGTCCACCTACGACCTTGCGGTTGTCAAGGTCGACCGTCGCGACCTTCCGACTGCACCGATCGGTGACTCCGACCGGCTGAGGGTCGGTGACCCGGTCGTTGCGGTTGGCTCGCCGCTGGGGCTCAGTGGCACGGTCACAACCGGCATTGTGAGCGCTCTCGACCGCCCGGTCACCACGGGGGACGCTGGTGAGGCGTCCTACATCAGTGCCATCCAGACCGACGCTGCCATCAATCCGGGAAACTCCGGCGGCCCGCTCGTCGACAGTCGCGGTCGCGTTGTGGGTATCACCAGTGCAATCGCCACACTTGGCACCGGTGGTGCCAGCGGCAGCATCGGGCTTGGCTTCGCGATTCCGGTAACGCAGGCCAAGGTGATTGTCGAGCAGTTGATCGCCGACGGCCAGGCCGAGTACCCGGTCGTTGGTGTCCTCCTCGATCTCACTTATCCCGGCCCCGGCGCCAAAGTGCAGCCGGCATCGGCGCCGGGCGAGGCCGTGACGCCAGGCGGGGCCGCGGACGCTGCAGGGATTCAGGCCGGGGACGTCATCGTGGCCGTCGATGGTGAGCCGGTTGAGACGTATGAGGAGTTCGTAGTCTTGGTCCGCAGCCAGGCGCCCGGGGACTTGATCACGCTCTCGGTGAAACGCGGTAACGAACAGGTCACCCTCGACGTGACTTTGGGAGGCGCGGTGGGCTGAGCAGCGTTCTGGCCTACTCTGGAGCGGTGTTCGACATCAATGTGTGGGAGATCATGACGATCGCGGTTCTCGCACTGCTCGTTTTTGGGCCGGACAAGTTGCCCGGCCTCGCCGCAGATGCGGCGCGCCTGCTGCGCGAGGTGCGCAAGATGGCGACCGGCGCCAGGCAGGACCTCAAGGACTCCCTAGGACCAGAGCTCAACGATCTCAACATCAGTGACTTGGACCCCCGGTCCTTCGTCAAGCGAAACCTTTTCGATCCGATCGACGACGAGGTGCAGGGCGTGCGCCGGGCCGCAGAGGGCAAGGATGCCAACAGTGCAGATGGCAAGCCGACACCGCGTCCGACCTTCGACTCCGACACCACCTGAGCGTTAGCCGCGGTTAGGCGTCAACGTCAACGACTTCCCCAGCAGTCCGCGCTCGCGGCGTCCTAGCTGGGTGGCGATCTGCCTGAGCGTGACGGCGGCTGGCGCCTCTGGGGCTGTGAGTACCAGCGGTTGACCGTTGTCGCCGCCCTCGCGCAACCGCACGTCGATCGGGACAGCGCCGAGCATGGGCACGTTTGCACCCAGCGATCGGCTCAGCCCCGAAGCCACCTGCTCGCCACCGCCGGACCCAAAGACTTCGACACGCTCGTTGCAGTGGGGGCATGGCAGCCAAGCCATGTTCTCGATGACGCCGGCGACGCGCTGATGCGTCTGCAGGGCGATAGTCCCGGCGCGCTCAGCAACCTCGGCTGCTGCCTGCTGCGGAGTCGTGACGACGAGCAGCTCGGCGCTTGGCACGAGCTGCGCGACGGAAATGGCAATGTCACCTGTTCCCGGAGGGAGGTCCATCAACAGGATGTCCAGGTCGCCCCACCAGACGTCAGCCAGGAACTGTTGAAGTGCCCGGTGCAGCATGGGACCGCGCCACACCACCGGCGTGTTGCCCGCAGTAAACATGCCGATCGAGATCACCTTCACGCCGTGCGACTGCGGCGGCATGATCAAGCCCTCAACCTGGGTGGGACGCCCTTCGACGCCGAGCATGCGCGGGATCGAGTGGCCGTAGATGTCGGCGTCGACGACCCCAACTGAAAGACCGTCCTCCGCCATCGCTGCCGCGAGATTGACCGTCACTGACGACTTCCCGACGCCACCCTTGCCGGAGGCCACGGCGAAGACACGGGTGAGCGAGTCAGACTTGGCAAAGGGAATCTCGCGTTCGGTCTGACCGCCTCGAAGCTTGCTGGCCATGGCCTGGCGCTGCTCGTCGCTCATCACGTCGAGGACAACTGACACGTCGGTGACGCCGGCAACAGCGGCAACGGCATTGGTGACGTCTGTGGTGATGCGGTCACGCATGGGACATCCGGCGACCGTGAGGTATACCTCGACGGACACGCGCCCTGACTCATCTGAGTCGACCGACTTGACCATTCCGAGGTCGGTGATCGGTTGGTGGATCTCGGGATCTTTCACGGTTGCGAGGGCGGCATGGACGGCATCGAGGTCGACGGGCATGTCCTGATGCTACGTGCGAAGCACTAGTCGGGCTCGAGGGCGTCCACCTGCGTCACTCGGAGGACCTCTTCGAAGGTCGTGCGCCCCGCCACAGCATGCTGCAGAGCTGCCTCCTGCAGACTGATGAAGCCGTTGCCAGCGGTCAGGAGGGTTTCTTCGGTGGGTTGGTGCGCGAAGGCGCGGCGGACCTTGGACGTCACCGGGAGCAGCTCAAAGACTCCGAGTCGACCGCGATAGCCGGTCATGCCGCACTTGAGGCAACCGGCACCTCGCCGGGGGTTGGCCTGGGTGAGCGTGTCGAGGTCGACCGCGAGTGCGGCGAGAATCTCATCCGATGGCACCTGCGGCTCGCTGCACTCCGTGCAGATGCGACGAACCAGCCGCTGGGCAACGACCAGGTTGAGCGATGACGCCACAAGGAAGGGCGGGATGTCCATGTCGACGAGTCGGGTCAGAGCTTGCGCTGCGCCGTTGGTGTGCACGGTACTGAGTACGAGGTGACCCGTCAGTGATGCTCGAAGCGCCAGCTCGGCGGTCTCCTTGTCGCGGATCTCTCCCACCAGCACCACGTCCGGGTCTTGCCGCAGGATGGCCCGCAGCCCCCTGGCGAAAGTCATTCCGCTCCGCACGTTGACGTTGACCTGCGTGATTCCGGGCAGCTGGATCTCGACCGGGTCCTCAAGCGTGACCACATTGCGCTCCGGCGTGACGACTTGGTTGATGGCCGCGTAAAGGGTATTCGTCTTGCCTGAGCCGGTAGGGCCGGTGATCAAGATGAGCCCCTGCGACACCATGAGTGCGCGCTGCAAGATCGTCAGCTGCTCGGGCAGTAGACCGAGCGACTCAGGGTCGGGGACTTTGTCGGTCGCGGTCAGGAGTCGGATGACGACCTTTTCGCCGTGGATGGCTGGCAGCGTGCTGACGCGGGCGTCGATGGCTATTCCATCGACGCTGATCCGGGTGCGTCCGTCTTGCGGGACCCGTCGCTCGGAGATGTCGAGCCCCGAGATGATCTTCATCCGGCTGATCATGCTGGGGCCAGCGTTGCGGGGCACCGTCATCATGTCGCGCAAGAGACCGTCGATGCGATAGCGAATGCGAACCGCATCGCGCTGCGGCTCGACGTGGATGTCGCTGGCTCCCGCGCGGACAGCGTCGCCGAGGAGTGCGTCAAGGAGCCGCACCGTCGGTGTCTGGTCTGCGGTCTCGTCATCGTCGTCGTTGTCGTCATGCTCGATCGAGAGAAGCTGAACAGCATCTGCCGCGTCGTCCCCGATCGACCAGACGCGCTTGATCTGCGCCGCGATCTGTGTCGGCGTAGCCACGACGACGTGCAGTGAGCGCTCGCGGGTATGGATCCGGACGTCGTCAAGAGCGAGCACGTTGGTGGGGTCGGACGCGGCCAGCCGCAGTCCGGTGTCCTCGCGGGCCAAGACGATCAGCCCGAACCGTTCGGCCATCGATCGGGGGATGAGCTGAGCGACAGTCGGATCCACTGGCTCGGTGGAGAGGTCGACGACGTCCAGGGCAAGCAGGTCGGCGAGGGCTTCGGCCACCTGCTCCTCGCTCCCGAGCCCGCGAGAGACAACGATTTGCCCGAGACGGAACCGGCCAGCGCCGTCGGCATGTCGCAGAGCCGCCTGCTCAGCCAGCAGTTCGTCGAGCTGAATCTCGTCGATCACGCCGTGGCTGACCAGCACCTCACCGAGTCGCCGCCGCATGGTGCGTTCGTGGCGCGGCGAGGGTAGCGATGGCCCATCGGAGGATGCAGTGGGCTCGGCGGCCGCTTTACGGTTCGCCGACAAGGGGGACTTCACCTGGTAGTTGTCGGCTCCGATCGGCCCCGGCTGGAGCAGTCCTGGGCGGCGGCGTAGCGTGTCTGCCACACCGCGGGAGCCCACTGGGGGCTGAGAGGGAGACCGGCTCGATCTGGTCGCCGACCGCCTGAACCTGTCCGGTTAACACCGGCGTAGGGAGAGTGCGATGACGACGCCAACTGGAGTGCGACCAAAGGCGCAGGGACCCGTTGAGGCGCCACTCACCCTGAGCTTCACTCCACCCAAGACGCTTGGCTGGTGGGACCAGACGGTGCTCTGGTTCAACTTGGGGGTCAGCCTCACCGGCCCAGTGACGGCGCTCTTCGTGCTGTCACCGTTCGGTGACGGCACCACGATGTCGCTGCTGGCAGCGTTTGTCGCAACTTTGCTGGGTGCGGTCTTGGGCGCTGCGCTGCTCGGAGCGGCTTCGGTGCCAGCACAGCGGACCGGTGCACCAAGCATGGTGCTCCTCCGCGGCCTCTTCGGACGTCGTGGCTCGGTGGTCCCGACGGTGTTGAACGTCGCTCAGAACGTCGGGTGGGGCACGATCGAGATCATCGTCATTGCGGCAGCTGCATCTGCGCTGACGGGCGACCAGTGGCGGCCGCTATGGGTGATTTTGGCCGGAGTCGGGGCCACCGTCATGGCGGTCCGTCCACTCGGCTCGGTCCGTTGGCTGCGGAAGGTAGTCATCTGGCTTGTGCTCGCGGCCACCGTCTATCTTTTCTCGCAGCTGCTCAGTGAGCCGATGCCCAACGTCACCGATGGTGGCTGGACCGGCTTCGGGTACGCGACTGACACCGTGATCGCTGTCTGCGTCTCGTACGCACTGTTGATCGGCGATTACAGCCGGCATTCTCGAACCGCCAAGGCGTCTTTCTACGGGGCTTGGGTCGGCTACGGCCTGGCCGCGATGATCTACATCGCCCTCGGCATTGTGGCGTTCTCGACGGTGGTTGAGCTCGATGGTGATGTCATCGCCGGCTTGCTCGCCGTTCCCGCAGGCGCGCTCGCGCTACTCATCTTGACTGTTGACGAGGTCGATGAGGCCTTTGCGAACATCTACTCGACGACCATGTCAGTGCATAACCTGGCGCCGAACCTGGACCGTCGTTGGGTATCGGTAGCTGTTGGTGTGATCGCTACGTCCTTGGCTCTGGTGATCGACCTCAGCGGCTACCAGTCTTTCCTGTTCCTCATCGGTTCGGTTTTTGTTCCCCTCACGGCCGTGATGATCACCGACTGGTTCGTGGTCTCGCGCGGCCGGTGGGATCTGTCGGAGTCGTCGCCGTTGCGTCCGGCCATGTTGGGTGCCTGGCTCGTCGGTTTCATCGCCTACCAACTGGTCAATCCTGGGACAGTCGCGGGCTGGGCCGACCTCTGGCTGTGGGTGCAGGAGCTGGTGGGGTTCACGCCACCGACGTGGCTAGCAGCGTCCTGGTCTTCCCTTGTCCTGGCAGCCATGGCCACCATCGTCTTCGGAGCTCTTGAGCGCACAAGGCGCCGCAAGGGCGTCTCAGTCAGCTGAGTCGCTCTGGTCGGCCTGGGGGCCGGCGCGCTCGTCCAGTTCGTCGAGCAAGTCGCGCAGCTGATCGCGGACGAAGTCTCGAGTGGCCACCTCGTTGACGGCCAACCGTAACGACGACACCTCGCGGGTGATGAAGTCGTCGTCGGCGATGATGCGGTCGATTCGCGCGCGATCCTCCCAGTACTGCACGCGGTCTCGGTCCGCCTGCCGGTTCTGTGAGAGCAGAATCAGTGGGGCGGCATACGACGCTTGCATCGAAAGCACCAGGGTCAAGCCGATGAATGGCCACTCGTCGAATCGCAGGTCCTCTGGGGCCACCACGTTCCACAACATCCACGCGACGATGAATGCGGTCATCCAGAAGATGAATCGCCATGAGCCTATGAAACGGCTGATCCGCTCGGAGAGCTTGCCGAACGCCTCGGGGTCGTAGGGAGAGCGCACCCCACGACGCGGGCCACGCGGCTGGTCGAGGCGGCTGCGCCTCAGTTCACGTGACATCGTTAGCCCCCGCAACGACCGCTGGCTCTTGGTTGCGCCAGTTGTCCGGAAGCATGTGGTCGATGACGTCGTCGACGGTGACGGCGCCGAGCAGTCGGTCGTTCTCGTCGACCACTGGGATCGCGACCAAGTTGTAGGACGCCAGCACGTTCGTGACTTCATGCAGCGTGGCCTCGGGGGTCACCGGCTCGAGCTCGGAATCGAGCGCCTCGGTCACCAGGGCACTCGGCATCTCGCGAAGCAGTCGCTGGAAGTGCACTGAGCCTAGATAGCGACCGGTCGGAACTTCCAACGGTGGGCGGCAGACGTACACCTGGGCGGCGAGGGCCGGCGGTAGGTCGGAGTTGCGGATGCGAGCCAGTGCCTCCGCGATCGTTGAGTCGGGGGCCAAGATCACCGGCTCTGGCGTCATCATTCCGCCGGCGGTGTACTCGTCGTACTTCAGGAGCATGCGGACGTCTTCGGCCTCTTCGGGCTCCATGAGTTCGAGCAGTCGGGCCCGGGTGTCCTCGGGAATCTCGTTCAGGATGTCTGCTGCATCGTCGGGGTCCATCTCCTCGAGCACATCCGCAGCCCGCTCGTCATCAAGTCCGGTCAGGATGGCAACGGACTCTTCTTCGACCATCTCGCCAAGGACGTCGGCGAGGCGCTCGTCACCGAGTGCAGCAACGACATCACCCCGACGCTTCTCGCCGAGCGACAACAAGGCGTGCGCGAGGTCGGCGGGGCGCAACTTCTCGTATGACTCCAAGAGGCGCGTCGTCCCTTGGTCCTCTGCGCCGAGCGAGAGCCCGGTGATTTCGTTCCAGTCGACGACGAACTGCTCGCCGCGGCGTCGAAGCGTCTTGCCCTTCCGCTGGACGTAGACCTTGCCGACCTCCCAGTCTCGGGTGCGGAGCTGCTCCATTCCGACGTCCAACAGGGTCACAGCTGACTCGTCCTCGACGAGGGTCACGTGGGAGTCGAGAAGCTCGCCGACAACGAGCATCTCGCCAGGGCGTTGCTCGAAGCGGCGCAGGTTGAGCAGGCCGCTCGCCACGACCCCGCCTGCGTCGATCGAGGTGACTCGAGTCATCGGGACGAAGATGCGTCGGCGTGGCTGGACTTCAAGCACGAGACCAATGATGCGTGGCGGCCGGGGCGCGGCCCGCAGGGTGGCGACGACGTCGCGGATCTTGCCGAGTTGATCGCCGCTGGGGTCGAAGACTGAAGCCCCCGTCAGGCGGGCGATGAAGACTCGGGTGGGGGCGCTCACACGCAGAGGCTACCGGCGCGGCCACTGCTAGCGTCCGATGCGCCGAAACCAAGGAGTGGTCGTGTCTGATCCTGCAGCCCTGCCGTACGTCGTCCTCGACGTGTTTGCTGAGCGACCGTTCGCTGGTAATCCGCTGGCTGTGGTGATGGACGCCGAGGGGCTGACCGGTGAGCAGATGCTGCAGATTACCCGCGAGTTCAACCTCTCCGAGACTGCCTTTCCGCTGCGACCGAACGAGGCGGAGCGGGCGGCCGGCGCTGACTACGTGCTGCGGATCTTCACCCCCGGGTCCGAGGTTCCGTTTGCTGGGCACCCCTCGGTCGGGACGGCCTGGTGGCTGGCCAACACGGGACAGATTCCCTTGGGGAAGGTGGGTCAGCAGTGTGGAGTGGGCCTGCTGCCGGTCGAGGTGTCGGCGACTGGGGCTGCCCTGACCGCGGGCCTTGCCACTGTGACGGAGCCGATCGATTCAGGTCGTGCTCTGGTCGCGGTGGGGCTCGACAGCAGTCACCTCGCCGACGCCGAGGTGCGAATCGCGAGCACCGGTCTTGAGTACGCGGTCCTGCTCGTTCATCCCGACGCCCTTGCTCGCTGCCGACCCGACATGACCGTGCTGCGTGAGGAGTTCACCTATCCGCAGGCGGCGACGGGCATCTATGTGGTGGCCTGGAACCCCGAGCGACGGCACGCCAACGCCCGAATGTTCACCGGAGACCTCGGTCAGGCCGAGGATGCGGCGACCGGGTCGGCTGCCTTGGCCTTCGGCGCGTTGCTGGTGTCGAGAGGTGAGTTCGCCGACGGGCGGCATGAGGTCACGATCGATCAGGGTGTCGAGATGGGGCGTCCGTCGAAGCTGACCGTGACGTGCGATGTGGCATCAGGAGCACTGGAGCGACTGCAGGTGGCCGGCAGCGTCGTCAAAATCGCCGATGGCAGCGTCCTCATCCCACCTGCCTAATCGCCGCTGCCCGCTCCACCCGGCTGCACGATGACCAGGTGACGTGGTCGTGATGCACGAAGGTGGCCGCCGGCCGCCACCTTTGTGCCAGTTTCGCCACCTCGGGGCCATTGTCGACGTCAGCGGCGGCGGCGTCGCTTCTTGGTGGCCTTCCCCGCGTGGAAAGGTTTGCGCGCCGAGGTGGTGGCATCGGTGGCGACCGGTTCGGCACGGTGTGCGCTGTCTGACATCACCCCGGGTTGTTCGGTGACCTGGGCGGTCGGACGCAGCAGCCAGAGCGCGCTCTCCTTTGCCCAGCGCTCGGGCTGCGCCTCGCCGTCCGGCGGGTTCAGCCTCTTGGGATGCAGGGCGGACGCCGCGCTCTTCCATGCGTCCGAATCTGGGGTCAGATGCTCGACTTTGGCCACCACCGAGACCTGCCTGGCTCGGTTCTCTTTGCTGCGCAGGATCACCTCGACGGACGCGCCATCGACGAGACCGGGATCACGTTGCTCGATGCCCCCGGTGACGACCGCGATGGAGCCGTCGTGCCAGATGTTCCAAAGCGCTTGGGGGGGTCGACCGGAAACGGCGACCCACACCAGGTCGGACTTGCCGGCGAGGTCGGCGATCAGTGTCGAGAGGTGCTCGGCCAGCAGCACCTGATCCGGCTTCGTCGCGGAGCTCATGGCCGCAGCCTGCCACACCGGTCTGCCCCGACCGGGTGCTGGCGGGGTGGCACGGGACCCGGGCGCTAGGCTCCGCAGGACCGCGCCGACCGGTGCGCCGGCGGCGACCTCACAGCTCGATCGGAGAAGGTCGATGGCAGAACGTGTCCTACGTCCCCGTCGTTCCAACCTGGCCGTCCCGGGTAGCAGCCCGAAGATGTTGGAGAAGGCCAAAGGACTGCCCGCCGACCAGGTGTTCCTCGATATCGAGGATGCCGTTGCGCCGCTGGCCAAGCCGGAGGCACGCAAGAACATCGTCGCCGCGCTGAACGAGGGCGGCTACGGCGACAAGGTGCGCACGGTCCGCGTCAATGACTTCACCACCGAGTGGACGTACCGCGACGTGATTGAGGTAGTAGAGGGAGCAGGGGCCAACCTCGACTGCATCATGCTTCCCAAGGTGCAGACGGCCGAGCAGATCGTCACCCTCGACACCTTGCTGACGCAGATCGAAAAGGCCAACGGTCTTGAGGTCGGGCGCCTGGGGATCGAGGCGCAGATCGAGAACGCCCTTGGGCTGATCAACGTCGACGCAATCGCTGCTGCTAGCCCGCGCGTCGAGACCATCATCTTCGGACCGGCCGACTTCATGGCCAGCATCAACATGCGCACCCTGGTGGTCGGTGAGCAGCCAGCCGGCTACACCGAGGGCGATGCCTACCACTACATCCTGATGCGGATCCTGATGGCCGCGCGTGCCTACGACAAGCAAGCGATCGATGGGCCGTATCTGCAGATCCGCGACGTCGACGGTTATCGAAGGGTTGCCGACCGCGCAGCAGCGCTCGGGTTTGATGGCAAGTGGGTCCTGCACCCCGGCCAGTTGGATGCCGCCAATGAGGTCTTCTCGCCCAAGCAGGAGGACTTCGACCACGCCGAGCTCATCCTCGACGCGTATGCCTTCTATACGTCGGAGGCCGGCGGAAAGTTGGGTGCGGTAATGATCGGCAGCGAGATGATCGATGAGGCGTCGAACAAGATGGCGCTGGTGATCAGCGGCAAGGGTCGTGCAGCCGGCATGCAGCGCTCCCTCTGGTTCGACCCCGAAAGTGACGACGGGCGCACGACAACCGCACCCTCAGGCCGCTGATGTCGATTTTCGCCCTGGACGGGAAGGTTGCCCTCGTCACGGGGGCGGGCAGCCCAGATGGCATCGGGTTCGCCTGTGCTCGGGCACTTCGTTCGTTGGGTGCGACGGTAGCTGTTGCAGCGACGTCCGAGCGCATCCACCAACGAGCTGAAGAACTCGGCGGTGACTCGCGGGGCTTCATCGCCGACCTCACCGACCCGGTCCAGGTTGAGCACCTCGTCGCTGAGGTCAAAGCAGCCATTGGGCCGATCGACCTGCTGGTGAACAACGCCGGGATGACCAGCGTCACTGACGAGGAGAGCTGGCTCTCGATCATCGAGATGACCCCAGACCAGTGGCGCAGCGGCATCGCGCGCAATCTCGACACGGCGTTCTTGGTCAGCCGCGCAGTGATGCCAGGAATGACGTTGCGCGGGTTTGGTCGCATCGTCAACGTGACGTCGACGTCCGGAACCACCTGTGCGATGCCCAACGAAGCCGCTTACGTGGCGGGCAAGGGTGGAATGCGGGGTCTTACCCTCGCGACTGCCGTTGAGACCGCGACCTCCGGGGTCACCTGCAATGCGGTTGCCCCTGGTTGGATTCGAACTCCGTCGTCCCTCTCCCAGGAGTTGGAGTACGGCGAGCGAACGCCGATGCAGCGAATGGGTGACCCAGCTGAGATTGCTGCAGCTGTGGCGTTCTTCTGCTCACCGGCCGCGTCCTATGTGACGGGCCAGACGTTGGTCGTGGACGGTGGCAACTCGATCCGAGAGGCGAATCCCGCTTGACCCGGCGTTCAGGACAAGAATGCGTCACGGTCGTTCCCTGCCTGTTCGGACCCCGCTAGGGTGGCGCGCACTGTCACTGCCGATCCGACGGGGGATCAATGTCTCATCAGTTCACGTCAAGCCTGCGCCGCTGGTCGGTTGTCCTGGCTGTCGCACTGTCCGCCGCGCTTATTGTCCCGGCGACGGCTCTAGCGGGCGGGGCTCCGGGCACGGTGCCGACCATTACGTCGCCAGCCAATGCGTCCACCATTACGGCGTCGCCTCTCACGGTGACCGCGACCAGCACTGCGACGCAGGTGCGGTTCACTCTGGACGCAGGCGGTGTTCTGGTCGCGCAGACGGTTTCGGTGAGCGCGGGTACTGCTACTGCGGATCTCCAGGTGTATGGGCTAGCGGGAATCGCCACCCTCAGTGCCGCTGACTGTTTGACCGGGGCTTGCAACCTGACTGAGGACTCCATCGGGGTAACCATCGATCTGCCAGCTCCAATGATTACCGCGCCGACGAAAAACAGGGTCGTGGGGAACAGCGTCACGGTGAAGGCAACCGCCCCCGGTGGAAGCTTGCAGTTCTTGCTTGATGGGAACGCCGTCGACACCGATCTCAGCGCACCATTCGAGAAGACCCTCTCCCTCGATGGCAAGAGCCAGGGCGACCACACCATCAAGGTGAAGCAGTGCGACCTCGCCGGCACCATCTGCCAAGGGGCGACAGACACCCGAACGGTCATCAAGGACACCCAAGGGCCGAAGTTCTACGACCTGAGTACGTCGCAGCGAACGGTCTTCCCGGCCAAGGACAACTACAAGGACACCACCAAACTGGCGGCACGGGTTAGCGAGGAGTCTCTCGAGACGAAGATCGAGATCCGTAAGGCGGGCGGTCCACTAGTTCGCACCCTCAAGCTCGGTCGAGTTGACCAGGGACGGGTCTCGTCGACCTGGAATGGCCGCAAGAGTAATGGCAACATCGTCCCCGCCGGCAAGTACCTCTTTCGCTTCGTCGGCACTGACGTCAACGGCGTGACCGGCAAGAGCAATGACAAGGCCGTCAATGTCTCCGACAAGAAGCTCGAGAGGCGCCAGGTCACCAAAACAGTGACCGCCCTAGGCTCGATTGGCGCCAATGGTTCCGGTCAGTGCTCCGACGTGTTCCGGCTGAACTACAAAAAGGCCCGCTTCGACTGGCCAAAGGGCCTGGGCTACTACTCAAATGCATACTGCTCGAACGGGGCGAGTGATTCCGTAGCCCTCGGGGTGCACGTGGCTGGCCTCAACAACGCCACGCGTTACGGGAGCTTCTCCCTAGAGGCGTACGGAGCTGGGGCATTTCGGCACGCCGGTCCTGCTGCCATGCTGACCATCAAGTCCAACGATGGGATCGGGGCCAAAAAAAGGCTCGGCACATCTGCGGGGTGGTACGGAGTCAAGGGTTTAGATGTAGACAAGTACCTCAAGAAGGGCAAGTTGAGGTGGGCGGTGGGGACCACCAACGGCAACTGGTACGACGTTAAAGAGTTCCGGATCGCCTACACCTACTTCGTACTGCGGTAACAGAGCTAGACCACGTCACGTGCGGTGAGCTCGTCATACGTCTCCCGACGTACAACGAGCCTCGTCGAGCCATCGCGTACAAAGACCACTGGTGGTCGCAGCGCGCCGTTGTAGTTACTAAGAAGCGTGTACGTGTACGCGCCTGTGACGGGCACTGCGACGACGTCACCGACCTGCGGATCGGCGAGCGGCAGGTCGGACGCGAATAGGTCACCCGACTCACACTGGCGCCCAACCAGTTCCACCGGTTCACCATCGCCCGGTCGGTCGGCGAGTGTGGCATCGAATCGGGTTCCGACGTACGTGGACGCCTCCATGTTGTCGGCGATCCCGCCGTCGACTGCGACG
>JBBQAL010000063.1:0-16456 GCA_038316135.1 Candidatus Nanopelagicales bacterium
GGTCGCGCCATGGAACATCGACGCCTCGGCCGCAGCGGCCTCAAGATCAGCGAAATCACGTACGGCAACTGGCTCACCCACGGCGCTCAGATCGACCAGGACGCGGCCACCGCATGCGTCCACGCTGCTCTCGATGTCGGCATCACAACGTTCGATACCGCCGACGTCTACGCGTGGGGCAAGGCCGAGAGCGCACTCGGCGTCGCCCTCGCAGGACAACGCCGCGAGGGCTTGGAGATCTTCACCAAGGTGTACTGGCCGACCGGCCACGGCCAGAACGACCGCGGGCTCTCTCGCAAACACATCATGGAGTCGTGCAACGCGTCGCTGAAGCGGCTCGGCACCGACTACGTCGACCTCTACCAGGCGCACCGCTTTGACTACGAAACCCCACTCGACGAGGTGCTACACGCCTTCGACGACCTCATCCGTCAGGGCAAAGTTCTCTACACCGGCGTCAGCGAGTGGAAGGCGAGCCAGATCCAGGACGCCGTCACCATGCAGCGTGAGCTGGGCTACGACCGGTTCGTGTCTAGCCAGCCGGAGTACTCGATGCTGTGGCGGGTGATCGAGGATCAGGTCGTCCCGACGAGCCAGCAGCTCGGCCTGTCGCAAATCGTTTGGTCACCGATGGCGCAGGGCGTGCTCACCGGCAAATACCTGCCGGGACAGCAGCCGCCAGGCGGCAGCCGCGCCACCACTTCTGACGGTCAGGACATGATGGCGGACTACCTCCGCGACGACATCCTCACTCGCGTCCAGGGGCTGCGGCCCATCGCCGACGAGGCGGGTCTCACGATGGCGCAGTTGGCGATCGCCTGGGTGCTGCAGAACGACAACGTCGCAGCCGCTCTCGTCGGAGCGTCCCGCCCCGAGCAAGTGAAGGACAACGCAGGCGCATCCGGCGTCCGCCTCGAGCCAGAGCTGATGGCACGGATCGACGCTGTGCTCGGCGACGTCGTCGAGCGTGACCCCGCCAAGACCGAGAGCCCGAACCCTCGCGCCTAGCAGCGGCGTGGGCACCAAGCGATCGGAGACCGAGGTGAGAGTTGTGTGAGCCGGAGGTACAAGAAAGGCCCGGCTGGCTCAGACAAGTCGCATCTCGAGGTCTGGGAGCAGGCGAGTGAACCGAGCGGCTGCTACTGGGCTGGCGGGTGCAGTGACATCGGACCGTAGACCTCGCGGTCGTCCTCAAATAGGCTCACCGCGTCGACGCCGGCCTCGAGCAGCGTCTGCCACTCCTCACCGATCCAACTCTCGGCATCGGACTGGCTGCCGAAGGACGGCGGGTCGCCGGCGTCAGGCGCAACGGCGTCAGCCCCATCGCTCTTTTGGTACTGAAACCGCCATGCCATGAGTGAACACTCCGTTCCAATCGGCCGCGTGGCGGCGCGTTCTTTGACGCCGCCCACCTAGGTGTGATCAGATCACGCCCACAACTTAAACCGCCTGTCGGCGGGGGAAGTCCGGTCGAATTCCGGCGCTGACCCGCAACCGTAGGCCGTCCGCTCCAGGGGCTTGAACCCCCGGAGCGGTTCGCGGCAAGCCGGAACACCCGACGAGAGGCGAGCGGCTCCCTTTTTTTCCGTCGAGGCCTACGGGGCGGAGCCCGGGCACATCGCCCGTCCGCGCCCCTGTTCGTCACCGTGAGGTGACACAGGGGCGTCTACGTCGGTGGCGTTCGGGAATGCTCCGGGGATCGCTCACCCGAGAGGCATCTGATGCACCGCACCACCCGCCGGATTGTCGGCACCACCATCGCGGCCGCGATCGGGAGCACCCTCCTGATCAGCGCGCCCAGCGCCGGCGCAGCGCGCATACCGTTCGACCCCTCCACCGTCGGCCTCTTCGGCCAGCAAGACCCAACCTTCGACGGCGTCTACCGGCAGAGTCTGTCCCTCATCGCGCTAGACGCCGCGGGTGCCAGAGTCCCCGACCCTTCGGTGCAGTGGCTGCTGCGGCAGCAGTGTGGCAACGGCCGGTTCCCCTCGTACAGCGACCTCGCTGGCAAGTGCGGCGTCGGAGACGGTGACTCGACCGCACTGGCGACGATTGCCCTCAAGGCCGTTGGGAAGCGGGGCGCCGCCCGCGACGCCATGAACTGGCTCCTGGCGCAGCAGACGCGCTCCGGTGGCTGGGAGTTCAGCTCCGGGTTCGGCCCGAATTCCAACACGACGGGCCTGGTCGTCCAATCCATGATTGCCATGGGAATCAAGCCGTCCACGGTCAAGACCCGTTCGACCGGCCCGCAGTTCCTCCGGTCGCTGCAGCTTCGATGCTCCACTGACGTCGTCGACGACCGCGGGGCGCTGGACTACCAGAAGCAGTCCCCACTCGCCGCGAACGACTTCGCGACGGCCCAGGCCGCTCAGGCCCTCGCCGGGGCGTCCCTACCCGTCGATCCGGCCACGACCGATCCGTCACTTCCGGCCTTTTTATGCACGCCGGGTGGGCCGGACGTTTCACCGTCGGCCGCGGCAGCCGGGTACCTCGGACGCGTCATCGACGCCAATGCCGGAGCGATCCCCAGCAGCTTCGGCCCAGGAGCCGACTACGGCAGCACCGCGAACGCCGTACTCTCGCTCGTTGCCGCCGGCTACGGAAGCGACCAGATCGCCGCCGCAATGCTCACGCTCGAGACGAACGCAGTCGACTTCACCCGCGACGGGACTGACGCCGTTCTGCCTGCTTCGGCAGCTGCGCTCGTTCTCGCGGCGCACGCCACGAACGGCGACCCACGATCGGTCGGCGCCACCAACCCGGTGCGCAACATTCTTCATTCGCGGACGGTCGCCGGCTGACATGAGCGCACTCAGGTCCCGATCACTCGCGCTCCGCGGAGCCGCCGTTCTCGCGGCGCTCTTCGCGACCATCGCGGCGCTCGGGACGTGGGGGGCGGCGCCGGCCGAAGCGACGTCCTACCGCTTCTGGACCTACTGGCTCGGGGGCGACAACGACTGGTCCTTCTCCAGCCAGGGAGCGAGCCGACGCCCTGCCGACGGCACGGTCGACGGTTGGCGCTTCGCGATCAGCGAAGCGTCATCATCGACGATCCCACCGCGTCATTCATCGTCGTTCAGCCGTATTTGCGGATCAACCGATCCTGTTGAAGGCAGCAAGCGGGTCGGCCTGGTCGTCGACTTCGGGACCACGTCCGATGCTCCCGACGGTGAGGCGCCGGGTGCCCTTATCAACACCTGTGTCGTGGCACCTGCGGATGCCAACGGCTACGAGGTTCTCGACCTCGCAGCCATTCAGATGCGGACCGACTCAGGACTCATCTGTGGGTTGAACGGCTACCCGGCAACCGAGTGCGGCGTTGTCGTCGCCGACCCGGAGCCATCTCCTACCGGTGATCCATCAGGTACTGACGGCGGCGGCGGGCCTGGGCCTGGTCCGACCAGCTCCGGCGGTGGATCCACCGGTACCGGGGAGAAGGGCACCAATCAACCATCGGGATCCGGCGGCGCCAGTGGAAACGCCGGTGAGGGCGACGGCCCGCCCAACGACCGCAAGCAAGAGTCCACCGCGCAGCAAAAGGACGATCGCTCCGGAAGCCAAGGGCAGCCGGATGGAACTGACCCGAGCCCGGCACCGACGGCTGTGGCCTTGAGCCAAGCCGCCGCTGCTGTCAGCCCGTCTGGCTCCGGGTCACCTGCTGGCCTAGCCGTCGGCGTGAGCATCGTTGCCGCCCTCCTTGCCACCGCCTTCGTTCTGCGCCGGAGGCGCGCATGACATCGCCGCGTCTAGCCAGGGCGCTGCACCCGATGGCGTGGTGGCTCTGGGCGCTGGCCCTCGCGGCCGCCGCTTCGCGGACGCTCAATCCCCTGCTCCTCGGCGCCATCATCGGAGTCGCTGCTCTCGTGGTCGCAGCCCGACGCACCGAAGCGCCATGGGCTGCCAGCTTCCGGGCCTTCCTTGTCTTGGGCACGGTCGTTCTCGGCGTACGCCTGGCCTTCGAAGCACTCTTCGGCGCTCCGATCCCCGGAACCACCCTCTTCACTCTGCCCGAGCTGACATTGCCGCAGTGGATGGCTGGCGTTCGACTGGGAGGTGACGTCACCGTCGAGGCGCTGGTGGCAGCGCTCTACTCCGGCCTCCAGCTGGTGGCGATCTTGGCGTGTGTTGGCGCAGCGAACGCGTTGGCCAACCCGACACGGCTACTCAAGAGCGTGCCGGGAGCCCTCTACGAGGTGGGGGTCGCCGTCGTCGTCGCGCTCACGCTGATCCCCTCGGCACTCACCCACCTGCAACTGATCCGCGAAGCCCGCCGACTCCGGGGTCAACCGTCGCGCGGCATCACCTCGGTGGCGCGAACATCTACCGCAGTGCTCGCCGGTGCGCTGGAGCGCTCTTTGGCGCTGGCTGCTGCGATGGACTCACGGGGGTTCGGCCGGCTTCGGCCATTGCCTGCTGGCGAGCGGCGGATCACGGCTTCCCTGACCTTGTCGGGGCTCATGGCGCTGCTCGTTGGCGGTTACGCCCTGCTTGACGCCAGCACGTCGCCTCTGGCTGCCGTCGGTCTGCTCGCTCTTGGGGCCACGTTCGCCCTCACCGGGCTTCATCGTGCCAACCGACGCGCGGTGCGCACCGTCTACCGGCCGGACCCTTGGCGTTGGCCAGAGACAGTGACTGTCGCCTCGGGCTTCATCGCCGTCGCGGTCTACACCGTGGCCGCAGTCGCCATGCCGGCGATCATGCTGCCTGCCACGAGTCCCCTTGGGTGGCCGGCCCTGCCACTGGTGCCCCTGCTCGCCACCCTGTTGGCTGCCGTACCGGCCTTGGCCGCTCCCCCGGTCCTCTCCACGCCGGGGACGAGCGCCATTCATCCAGCTCGGCAGTCGGTTTCTGACCAGCACCTGCCAAGGCCCACCAAAGCGGTGGCGGCATGATCCGCTTCGAAGCCGTCACCCTCACGTACCCAGACGCGTCCGCTCCGGCACTGCGTGACGTCTCGCTGCACATCCCGGAGGGCGAGCTCGCCCTCGTCGTCGGCCGAACAGGTTCGGGGAAGTCCTCGTTGCTGCGGGCCGTCAATGGCCTGGCACCTACCTTCACGGGTGGCACCCTCAATGGCCGCGTAACCGTCGCTGGTCGCGACACCCGCGACCATCCACCGCGCGAGTTGGCCGACGTGGTGGGGGTGGTCATGCAGGACCCGCGCAACGGGTTCGTCACTGAGCTCGTCGAGGACGAGATCGCATACGGCATGGAGTCTCTGGGACTGCCCCCGGAGGTCATGCGTCGTCGCGTTGAAGAGTCGCTCGATCTTCTGGGCCTCTACGACGTGCGGCAACGACCCTTGCGCTCGCTCTCCGGCGGTCAGCAGCAGCGCGCAGCCATCGCATCGGTACTGGCCCAGCACCCCCGAGTGCTCGTGCTCGACGAACCGACGTCCGCTCTCGATCCGGCCGCAGCCGAGGAGGTCCTGGCGGCGCTTCAGCGGCTGGTCCATGACCTTGGTCTCACGGTCCTAATGGCCGAGCACCGGCTTGAGCGCGTCGTGCAATTCGCCGACCGCATCGTGCACGTACACGGTGACGGTCACGTCACTGACGGCCTGCCCGTTCAGGTGATGGCTGACGCCCCGGTTGCACCTCCGGTGGTCGAGCTCGGTCGCTGGGCAAGATGGGAGCCATTGCCGCTGACAGTTCGCGACGCCCGGCGGTTTGCCGGACCTTTGCGGGCGACGCTGAGCGCCCTGCCCGCGCCGCCTGCCCCGGCCATCACATCCACGTCGTCAGTTGCCGCCAAGGTCGCCGAACTGAGGAAGGTTCGCGTCCAGTACGGATCGCACGTCGCGCTCAATGAGATCGACCTTCAACTGCGCACCGGCGAGATCGTCGCGGTCATGGGTCGTAACGGAGCAGGGAAGTCGACACTGTTGCGCTCACTGGTCGGGCTCACTGACGCCACAGCAGGGCAGGTCCGCGTCCGCGGCCGCGACCCAGTCATGCTCGCCGGACCAGATCTCACCAGTTCCGTCGGCATGGTGCCGCAAGACCCGGGTGACCTGCTCTGGAACGAATCGGTGCGCCAGGAGTGCGAAGAGTCGGTCGACCCTGACGAAGCCAAGCGACTCTTCGATGACCTCGCGCCTGGGGTCGACCCATCGATGCATCCACGCGACCTTTCCGAAGGACAGCGGCTGGCTCTGGCACTCGCGGTAGTTCTGTCCGCAGGCGCACCACTGCTGCTGCTCGATGAACCCACCCGGGGGCTCGACTACCCCACCAAGCACCGACTGGTCAGGCTGTTGCGACGTCGCGCAGCGGCCGGAGGAACCATCGTTGTCGCAACCCACGACGTCGAGCTCGCCGCCGACCTCGCCACACGAACGATCGTCATCGCCGAGGGCGACATCGTCACCGACGGACCCACCCGAGATGTCGTGACGGCATCGCCGCAGTTCGCGCCCCAGGTGGCAAAAGTGCTCGCCCCAGTTCCGATGCTCACCGTCGCCGACGTCTTGGCCGCGCTGCCGGAGGCCTTGTGACGCCTGCCCACCAGATCACCCCACGCTCGGCGGCAGCCATCGGACTTTCGTCCCTTGTCGGTCTGCTCGCGTTCGCCTGGCCGCTGTTCGTCAACTCCGGCACCTGGTTGGCCAACAGCCCAGACGGACCGTGGTTCTTCGCTCTCCTCGTGCCGCTTCTCCTTGCCGTCGTAGTGGCTGAGATGAGTGAAGGCGGCATCGACGCCAAGACCGTTGCGCTGCTGGGCGTGCTCACGGCAGTTGCGGCGGCACTTCGCCCCCTCTCCGGAGGCGTCACCGGCTTCCAACCGATGTTCGTTGTCCTCATCATCGGTGGTCGGGTCTTCGGACCAGGCTTCGGATTTCTTCTTGGATCAACGTCGATGCTCGCCTCCGCGCTGATCACCGGGGGCGTCGGTCCGTGGCTGCCCTTCCAGATGATCGCTGCGGCTTGGGTCGGCTTGGGAGCCGGGCTGCTACCCCGATGCCGTGGACGCCGCGAGGTTGCGCTGCTCGCCGGCTACGGCGCGATGAGCGCCCTCGCGTTCGGCCTGCTGATGAACCTCTGGTTCTGGCCGTTCATCACCACCGAAGGCTCCATCGCCTTTGTGGCGGGCGACCCGATCACCCAGAACCTCGGCCGGCTGATCGCGTTCACGCTCGCCACCTCATGGGGCTTCGACATTCCGCGTGCCATCGGCAACGCAGTACTGATTGCAGCGCTCGGGGCGCCCGCGTTACGAACGCTTCGGCGCGCCCATCGAGTCGCTGCGTTCGGCGCTGTCCCCACGTTCACCCCGCCCCCAGCGACGGCGGTGCCGGCGTGAAGGTCCAACTGCTGGGAACTGGGTCGGCCGACGGTTGGCCGAACCCCTTCTGCACCTGCGCGTCCTGTGGTTCGGCACGGGCGGCTGGGGTGTTCCGAGGTCAAACCGCCGCACTGGTCGATGATCGGCTGCTGATTGACTGTGGCCCAGAGGTGCCGACTGCTGCAACCCGGCACGGGGCCGAGTTGTCCGGCGTCCGAACGTTACTCATCACCCACGCCCACCCCGATCATCTGGGCCCTGCCGCCCTGCTCTTTCGCCATTGGGCGGGGCGACGCGAACGGCTCGACGTCTATGCACCGCAGGGCGTCCTCGACCAGCTAAGCGACTGGATCGGACCAGCCGACCCCGTTTCGCTTCACCCTGTTGCCGCGGGCGAAGCCCTGCAATGCGATGGGTACGCCGTTCGCGTGCTGGCCGCCACGCACGGCGACGACACCATCGGAGATGCGGTCCTCTTCGACGTAGCGGCAGCAGACGGCGCGCGACTGCTCTACGCAACCGACACCGGCCCACTCTCTGACGGCACGATTGCGGCTGTCACCGGCGCGGCCTTCAACGTGGTGCTCCTCGAAGAGACCTTTGGAGACTTCACCGAGCACGGCACCCAGCACCTTGACCTCTTGACGTTCCCCGACCAACTGCGCCGGCTCAGGGAAGTCGGAGCGATCAACGACACCAGCGACGTCGTCGCAGTGCATCTATCGCACCACAATCCGGTGTCCCTGAGCCAGCGGCTGGCAGCTTGGGGAGCACGCATTGTCCCGGACGGCAGCGTCATCCGCACCGGCGACACGGGCGAGCAACTCCTGTCGCCGCATCGAACGCTGGTCATCGGCGGCGCCAGGTCAGGTAAATCGAGCTACGCCGAATCCCTGTTTGCTGCCGCCGAGCGCGTTACTTACATTGCAACGGCTCCACCACGAGCTGGCGACAGCGAGTGGGACGCCCGAGTCGCTGAGCATCGCAATCGCCGGCCAGCGCATTGGACCACCGTCGAGACCGGAGATATCGCTGCGGTGCTCCACAGTGCAAGTCGCGGAGAGGCGGTGCTCATCGACTGCCTCACGCTATGGCTGACCCGCGTGATGGACGACGCAGGCGCGTGGGATGGCGATATGTCTCTCGTCGACAAGCGGATCAACGAGCTGCTGGACGCATGCAGGGCAACGCTGGGCCAGGTCGTTGCCGTCAGCAACGAGGTCGGGCAGGGCGTCGTCCCGGCTACCGCATCAGGTCGGCTCTTCCGGGATACTCATGGCCGGTTGAACGCAGCCATCGCCCAGAACAGCGATGACGTGGTGCTTCTGGTCGCAGGGCGACCAGTGCACCTATGACCGAGGTGCAAGACTCACGCGACGAAGGGCACTTCCAGTGAGCGTCGACCTACAGCGCTTCCGGGACGAGATCACCCGACCCGATGACGAGTTCCGTAAGGCAGCCGAGGCCCGTCAGCTGACGCTGACCAAACCAACCGGCGCACTTGGTCGCCTCGAGACTCTGTCCACGTGGGTCGCTGCCACCCAAGGACAGTGCCCCCCACGCCCGTTCAACCGTGCCCGCGTCGTCATCTTCGCCGGCGACCACGGCGTAGCCACATCGGGTGTATCGGCATACCCCCCAGAGGTCACCGCGCAGATGGTGCTGAACTTCCTCGGGGGCGGGGCGGCCGTTAACGCGCTCGCTCGCACCGCAGGAGCCACGGTGCGCGTCGTCGACATGTCGGTGGCCAGTGACATCCCAGGCGTCCCGGACGAAGTAACCCGGTACAAGGTGCGGCGGGGGTCAGGGAACATCGCCGTCGAGGACGCTCTCACCCGCGAGGAGGCTGATCAGGCTTTCGCGGCGGGCATCGCTATCGCCGATGAGGAGGTTGACGCCGGCGCCGACCTGCTCATCCCCGGCGACATGGGAATCGGCAACACCACCCCAGCTGCCGCCCTGATCGGATTGCTTTCCTCACAGGATGCCGCCGCAGTCACTGGTCGCGGCACTGGCATCGACGACGACGTCTGGATGCGCAAGGCGGCTGCGGTTCGCGACGCGATGCGTCGAGGGCGTTCGGTGCGCGCTGACCAGATCGCCCTGCTGGCCACGGTCGGTGGTGCCGACTTCGCGGCCATGACCGGCTTCCTGCTTCAAGCTGCAGTGCGCCGCACACCCGTAATCCTCGATGGTCTGGTCTCTGGCGCGTGCGCGATGGTGGCGCACCGAGTCGCCTACCGCTGCGCCAAGTGGTGGCAGGCCGGTCACCGATCGGTCGAGCCGGCCCACGAGTACGTGCTCGCCCGCTTGCAGCTCGAGCCCCTCCTTGACTACCAACTTCGCCTCGGCGAGGGAACGGGCGCGTTGCTGGCCCTCCCCATCATGCGCGCAGCTCAAGCGACCCTCACTGAGATGGCCACCTTCGACGAGGCGGGGGTCTCCGACCGCCCCCAAGACATTGTCGACGACGCCGTTGTTCACGAGGTCATTGTCGACGACGTGCTTGACGAAGCCGCGGAGTAGCGGTGCTTGACGCCGTACGGCTGGCGTTCGGCACTTTGAGCGTGCTCCCGGTTGGTCACCCCGCGCAGGTCTCCGTGCGTGTCTGGGGCCAGGCCATGGCACTCGCGCCGCTCGTTGGCGTCGTGCTTGGAGGGATCGCATGGGCGGCCGCATTCGGTGTACTGGAGGGAGGCGATACACCCGCCCTCGCCGCCGTGATCGGTGTCGCCGCCCTTGCCGCGTTGACACGAGGTCTGCACCTGGACGGCCTGGCCGACGTTGCCGATGGACTAGGCAGTCGGCGTCCGCCCGAGCAGGCGCGCGAGGTGATGAAACGCTCAGACATCGGCCCGTTCGGGGTCGTCACCGTTCTGCTGGTTGTGTTGACCCAGGTGGCGTCGCTGGAACGGATCCTCTCGGCGTCGCCCAACGGCCGCGCAGCGGCAGCCATCATCGGTGCGGCCGTCATCAGCCGGGCAGCCATTGCGATGACCTGCCGCAGCGGTGTTCGCGCCGCGGTTCCTGACGGACTGGGGGCGGCAGCCGCTGAGAGCCTGTCCGCAGCTGCGGCCGTTGTGGTGGTGGCCGCAGCCATCGCTCTGGCGACCGGTGTCACCGCTCTAGCCGGAGTGGACGCGGTCACTCCTGCCGCGATCAGCGCCGTTGTTGCTCTAGGCCTTGCCGAGATTTGGCGCCGCCACTGTTCGCGCCGACTCGGCGGGGTAACCGGCGACGTCCTCGGGTCGGTCGAGCAAGTGACGTTCACGGCCTACTTGGTCGCGCTCGTCCTCCTCCTGCCCTGATCCGAGAAGTCTTCAAAGCCTTACATCGACGACAGGATGAGCGAGACAGCGAAGCCGCTGACCACCAGCGGGCCGGTCCACACGCCTTCAACCTCGTACGCCTGTGGCAACAGGGAGTCGGCGACCATTGCGAGCAGAGCGCCGGCGGCGAAGGCCTGCGCGAGTGCCCCCGCAGTGGGGCTGGCGTTGTCGAGCAGCACATACCCGGCGGCTGACGCCACAGCCGAGGCGACGAGCACGATGAGCCACATCCGCATGACTCGGGGGCCCGACCATCCTTGCTCGCGCAACCCGGCAGACGATGCCATTCCCTCGGGAAAGTTCGACAGCGAGATACCAACCAGCAGCGCCACGCTCACGCCGCCCTGCAACACCGTGAGCCCCAGCACGAACGACTCGGGAATGCCGTCGAGCACCGACCCAAAGACGATGGCCTGGGGCTCGTCATCAGTATCACTCGATCTACCGGGGCGGGAACGTGTCAGCCACCAGTCACCGGCCGTGTATACGCCAGCCCCCACGAGAACAAGCAGCCCGACCCATCCGACGGCGCTCGTCTTGAGAGCTTCGTCCACCAGCTCGAAGGAGACTGAGCCGATGAGCAGGCCAGTGCCGAGCGCCATCACTACCGCAACCGGCTGCTTGCCTGGAGCGAACGCGTAGGCCACGGCCGCGCCCACCAGTAGGAACGCTGAGGCGAAACCGCCCCACAAGGATGCTTCGAGAACAGCAGAAGAGTATGTGTAGGTACTTGCCGCTGGCCCCCGTCGGCGCGCTGTTCAGCGCGGGGAAGCGTCAACAAAGGGCGGGCGGACCACCGTCATGGCCGATGGCCGACCACGAACGTCGACGGTGACCTCGGCGCCATCGACAACGGCCGCGTCCAGCAGCGCGAGCCCGATCCCGGTGCGTAGCGTCGGCGAGAAGGTCCCGCTGGTGGCCTCACCAATCACGGCACCGGCCACGTCCTTGACCTTCATGTGTGGACGCGGAATGCCGCGGTCGGTGGCCAGCAGTCCCCAGAGACGTCGGGACGGACCAGCTTCCCGCTCGGCCAACAGCGCTGCGCGCCCGGCGAACTCTGACTTGTCCCAACCGACGGCCCATCCTGCGCGTGCCTGGACGGGGCTGATCGTCGGCGACAGGTCCTGTCCGTGCAGCGGATAGCCCATCTCAGTGCGCAACGTGTCGCGCGCGCCGAGACCAACCGGTCGCCCACCTTCTGCTGACACGACAGCAGCGAGCGCGTCCCAGAGTGCGGGTGTCGCCCCCCACGTCGGCAGCAACTCGTACCCCCGCTCGCCCGTGTAACCAGTGCGACAAACCGTCACGGGGGTTCCCGCGAACTGGGCGTCAACGAACGCCATGTAGTCGAGCTCATGCGGCAACGCCAGGGCAGCCATTACTGCGTCGGAGCGCGGACCCTGGACAGCGAGCACGCCGAAGTCGGTGTGTTGGTTCTCGACGGTGATCCCTTGCGGCGCAGCGGAGGCAAGATAGTCGACCACTGCAGCGGTGTTCGCAGCATTCGGGACCACGAAGACTTCGTCGTCGGCGCGGAGGTACACGATGAGGTCGTCAACGACGCCGCCAGTGTCATTGCACAGCATCGAGTACTGGGCCTGGCCATCGCCAATCCGCCCCAGGTCGTTGGTGAACTGCTCGTTGACAAAGTTGCGAGCGCCGGCACCGCTGACGCGAAGCTTCCCGAGGTGCGAGACGTCGAAAAGGCCAACCACCTCGCGTACCGAGACGTGCTCTTTCAGGACGCCACCGGCCGGGTAGTCGATCGGCATCTCCCAACCGCCGAAGTCAGCCAGTTTGGCGCCAAGCGCCACGTGCCGGTCGTGAAGAGGCGTGCGCAGGAGGGGAGAGGTCATGGACGGGAGGCTACCCGCCAGGTCATCGCACTAGGGTGGGTCGACCCGCCAACAGAACCGGAGTGAGGCCCAGTGACCTCGATCGAGCTGAGCGACAGCAACCCCGCCCGCATCCGCGCCAGCGCCATCGTGATCGGCGTCCTGAAGAAGGGCGACGGGATCACCCTCGCGCAAGGCTCGAAGGCCGTTGGCACTGCCTACGGCCGGACGTTGACGCGTGCACTCACCTCGCTGGGTTCAACCGGAGATGCCGGACAGGTCACGCGCATCCCGAAGGCAGGCTCGGTGGCGTCGGCAGTGGTGATCGCGGTGGGTCTCGGCGAGGCCGTTCCCGCGTCCGAAGGGCTACGTCGCGCGGCAGGCAACGCGGTGCGCGCCGCCGCTGGAATGGACAACGTCGTGCTCGCCCTTCCGGCTACCACCGAATCTGAACTCAGAGCCATCACCGAAGGTGCCCTCTTTGGCGCTTACGCCTTCACCACGTACCGCAAGAACTCGGCGAAGGCGCACAAGGCACCGGCGAAGGCGGTCACCGTTGCGACCCCCTTAGCGCAAGACACGGCGGCCGCTGCGGTCGTCACTGAGGTCAAGACGATCGGGAAGAGCCTGCACTTCGTACGCGACCTGATCAACACCGCGCCGTCAGACCTCACACCAGCAGCGTTCGCCGACGCCGCAGTTTCAGCCTGCCGCAGTCTCAAGCTCACGATCGAGGTGCTCGACGAAGCCGATCTGGCCAAGGGCAAATACGGCGGCCTACTTGGCGTCGGCATGGGGTCGGTGAACCCGCCCCGGCTGGTGCGTATCACTTATCGTCGGCCGAAGGCTAAGCGCCACATCGCGTTCGTCGGCAAGGGAATCACCTTCGATTCCGGTGGGATCTCAATCAAGCCGGCGGCCAACATGGACGCGATGAAGAGCGACATGAGCGGAGCGGCCGCCGTTCTCGGCGCTATGACGGCGATCGGACGCCTCAGGCCCGAGGTCAACGTCACCGGCTACATGGCCATGGCCGAGAACATGCCATCCGGATCCGCCCAACGGCCGAGCGACGTCATCACGATTCGCGGTGGTCAGACCGTTGAGGTGCTCAACACCGACGCCGAGGGCCGGCTGGTGCTCGCCGATGCCATCGTCCGCGCCGGCGAAGACAAGCCAGACACGATCGTCGACGTGGCCACGCTCACCGGCGCCGCTGTCGTCGCGCTCGGCAACAAGACGTCGGGCATCATGGCCAACAACGACGACTTCCGCTCCCACGTGCATGAGGTCGCCACGTCAGTCGGCGAGCAGATGTGGCCGATGATGCTTCCGCCAGAGCTGCGCTCCTCGATGGACTCAAAGGTCGCCGACATCGCCAACATCGGCGACAGGTGGGGCGGCATGCAGGTGGCCGGCCTCTTTCTCAAAGACTTCGTCCCGGACGGCGTCACCTGGGCGCACCTGGACATCGCCGGCCCGGCCTTCAACGAGGGCGAGGCCTTTGGGTACACGCCCAAGGGCGGCACGGGGGCGGCCATGCGCACACTGGTGGCACTCGCCGATGCCGCCGCAGAGGGCTAGGCGTTTCAGATCCGCTGGCGCTTGAGCCGCGCGGGTGGATATGGCCCGCCTGGACTAGTCCGTCCGGGTGATCATCTCTCACACTGGGTAACGCGGCGGTTACCTTCGGAGACGAACGGGTAACACACCCGATCATCTCGGAGGAGACGTGACCCCCAGCGCCCACCCCTTCCTCACGACCGCTCTCGGCAAGGCCAAGGTCGGCGGACTCATTCTCGCCGTCACTATCCTGCTCGCGGGAACGGCCGAGGCGGCAACGGGGGTTCCGCACTTCAGGGACGACCCGGCTCCAGTCGCCAACACCGAGCCGGTCACCGTTCCCGTCGACTGCCCGACCGTTGAGCCGGTCCCCGACCCCTCGATCGACCCAACGGACGGGCCAGCCGACGAACCGAGTGACCAGACGACAGTTGACCCAGCAGTCACCGCAGACCCAGCAGTCACCGCAGACCCACAGGTCAGCGATGAACCCGATCCCACCGAGTGCCCGCCGGTGAGCGACGACCCAGCTGACGACCCGACTGACGACCCGACCGACGACCCCACCGACGACCCCACCGACGAGCCAGTCACCGATCCGGCACCTGCGCCCACCCCGGTGGCCTGCGCCGACGCCAAGAACCATGGCCAGTACGTCTCAAGCGTGGCCAAGAGCACTCCCCCCGGACCAGGGCACGGCGCTGCAGTCTCGGCCGCAGCCCACAGCACATGCGGCAAGAAGTCCGGAGCCGATGAACCAGCCGAGGACAAGAGCAGCGGTAAAGACAAGGCCAGCCACGTTCCCCCTGGTCAGGCCAAGAAGAACACCACCAAGAAGGACACCACGGCCGGAACCAGTCACGTCCCGCCCGGTCAGGCCAAGAAGAACGACGCGGTCGGAGCCTCCGACAGCGCCGGATCAGCCCCTGGTAACAGCGGCAACGCTCCCGGACACAACAAGTAGCCAGCCCACCACGAGAAGAGAGGCGCCCCTTCCCACTCCCGGCGCAGCGATTTCCCCGCCCCCCTGTAAGCGCCGGGCTGGTGCACCCGCACCAACAGCAGTGGTACTTCCCTCACCACTGCATCAAAGGTCCCGTCCTCGGACGGGACCTTTGATGCAGTCAGTACTTCAGGATCTAGGTGCCGCCATTCCACTCACGCATGCGCTTGGGATAGCCCATCAAGTTGACGTCGTAGCACGGAATACCCTGCTTGTGGGCCCACGTGAAGGCCGTGGCTGAGTCTGGTACCGGGCGCCGCGTCCATTCGCCGTCGGCCGCCACCAAGACGACGGTCGTGGCACTGACGGCTGTCTGCGGCTCCACATAGGCCTCAACACCACGGCGGGTCACGAGGAACTCCTCGAGGTACTTCCGGTCCGCGGACTTGCTGCTCTTGCTGGACGATTCTGGAGAGCCCGAGCCACGACGTCGAAGCCACTTCATGACGCGTACCTCCAGCGGTCAGGGCCAATGGACATCTCGGCAGACTAAGCCTCCACGGTAGCGCCGCGACGCCGTTTCCCGTCGCAGGACGCGGTTGCCGACCTCATCCTGAAGGGTGACAAGATGACGGGAGTCGTTCTTCGTCCTGAGGAGTCGCACGTGACCGAACACGCCGGGAGCACCGTTCACGACATCGTGATCCTCGGCGGTGGCAGCGGTGGCTATGCCTGCGCCCTGCGCGCCGCCCAACTCGGCCTCGACGTCGTCTTGGTCGAAAAGGGCAAACTCGGCGGCACCTGCCTTCACGAGGGATGCATCCCGACCAAGGCTCTGTTGCACTCCGCGGAGGTCGCCGACGCGGCCCGCGACGGCGAGCAGTTCGGTGTGAAGTCAACGTTCGACGGGATCGACATGGCCGCCGTCAACGCCTACAAGGACGGTGTCGTCACCCGTCTGTACAAGGGGCTCACCGGGCTGGTCAAAACCCGCGGAGTGACCTTCGTTGCGGGAACAGGACACCTGATCCGTCCCGACACCGTCGCCGTTGGCGACTCCACGTACGTCGGACGGAACGTCGTCCTGGCGACCGGTTCCGTTCCGCGGTCGCTGCCCGGTCTCACGATCGACGGATCGCGCGTCATCACCAGTGACCACGCCCTCAACCTTGACTACGTGCCGCGCTCGGTCGTCGTCCTTGGCGGAGGCGTCATCGGTGTCGAGTTCGCCAGTGTGTGGCGGTCGTTCGGAGCCGACGTCACGATCGTCGAGGCACTCCCGCACCTGCTTCCGCTGGAGGACGACGAGCTCTCCAAGGGAATCGAGCGTCAGTTCCGCAAGCGTGGGATCTCTTTCGAGCTCGGCGTCCGGTTCAGCAAGGTCGAGGAATCTGCGACCGGCGTCGTCGTCCACCTCGAGAACGGCAAAGCGATCGAAGCCGACCTGTTGCTGGTTGCGGTGAGGCGCGGTCCGGTGTCCTCCGACTTGGGCTTTGAGG
>JBBQAL010000114.1:0-8665 GCA_038316135.1 Candidatus Nanopelagicales bacterium
CGTAGAGGGACGGTGACCTGCATGGTCACCGTCCCTTTGCATGCCCGGGCGTGCAGCTCAGCCCTTGGCGGCTGCCTCGAGAGCTGCGATGTCAATCTTGACCATTGGCATCATCGCCGCCCACACCCGCTGACCGGCTTCTGGGTCGCCTCCACCCGATAGGAGTTCCTGCATATTGGCCGGAACGATCTGCCAAGTGATCCCGAAGCGGTCGACCACCCAGCCGCACTGTTGTTCGGTACCGCCGTCGGACAGCGCCGACCAAAGCCGGTCGATCTCGGCCTGGCCGTCACACGGAACCATGAACGACGTCGCCGAGGAGTGCTGGAACTGCGGACCGCCGTTCAGCGCATTGAAGTCTTGGCCAAGGATTCGGAAGCTCGCCGTCATCACCTGCCCGGCCGGGAAGGGTGTTCCCTCAGGGGTACGTTCGATGCCAGTGACCTCCCCGCCGAAGAGCTCGGCATAGAAGTTCGCGGCATCCTCGGCCTGGCCGTCGAACCAGAACCAAATGCTCATTCCGTGCATCGGAGTTCACCTCATCGTCGGTTGGTTGCCTTCGACCGTAGTACCTCGGGCTCGAGCGCCAGTTGGTCCTCGGCGTATCGGCGGGCCCACGCGTTTGCGTCATCACGAGCGACCAGGTCGGCGTGGGCCACTGCCTGCAGCGCAAGCCCGTCGAGGAGCGAGATGATCTGCCAGGCGACAGCGTCCGGCTCGTCGCAGGTCATGACGCCCGCCCGAACCCCGTCACGGATCAGCTCGACCACAAGCGCTTGCCATGCCTCATTGAGCCTACGAGAGGTCCGCTGCAAAGCGGGGCGCCGGGCAGCCTCTGCCCAGGCATCGAGCCAGAGCTGCATCCCCCAGTCCTCATCAGCCCTGATGTAGAAGGCGAAGAAGATTGCCAATCGCTGCACCGGATCGTCGGACGCATCGAGAGCTCCCACCGTCCTGGCGAGGTCGTCGGACGCGACCCGGTCGAACGCCTCGGCCAGCAGATCGTCCATCGACGCGAAGTAGTGGTGGATCAGACCGCTGGACGTCCCCATCTCCGTTGCGACATCGCGTGCCGTTGTTGCCGCGATTCCCTGGCGGACCATCACGACCAGCGTCGCGTCGACGATTGCCGCGCGTCGCTCGTCGGGGGTCATCCGGGGCACGGCATTCACCGTAGAGACCTATTGCACACTTGTCCAACAGTCCCTAGGGTGGCCAGATCGTCGGCGGCAAGCACGGGCCCGAACAGCCACAGCGGAGGAGTTCCCATGGTCAAGACCACGCCGTTTCACCCACGCCTTGCCGAGCTCAACACGACGCAGCTGTGGGCCCACTGGGCAGGCCACCTCTCGGCGACCCAGTACGACATCGCCGGCAAGCACGAGTACTTCGGCGTCCGCAATGCGGTCGGCTTCTTCGATGCTTCCCCCCTCTTCAAGTTCGAGATCACCGGCCGAGACGCCGAAGCTTTCCTCGCCGGAGTCCTGGCCCGCGACATCCGCACCTGCCGCCCTGGGCGAGCGCAGTACACGATCTGGTGCGACGACTCCGGCTACGTACTCGAAGACGGAGTCATCTTCCGGCACTCCGCGAACGAGTTCCTGCTCACCGCCGCCGAGCCAAACCTGTCGTTCCTGCGAAATCAGATCGGGGCGTTGCAGGTCTCCATCGAGGATGTCTCAGCCGAGTACGCGATGCTCGCAGTCCAAGGCCCCAGGTCGCGAGCGGTCATCGCCGACCTCGCACCAGAGGTGAATGAACTGGGCTACTTCGGCCACGCGCAGACCAAGATCGCAGGCAGCGAAGTGACGGTCAGCCGAACCGGCTTCACCGGAGACCTCGGGTTCGAGTTGCGCATCCCTGCCGACAACGCCCTACCCGTCCTCGACGCGGTCATGGAGGCAGGTGAGCCGCACCGCATGCGTCCGTTCGGTGATCAGGCGCTCAACCTCCTACGCATCGAGGCAGGGCTTCCGCTGATCGGAGTTGAGTTCACGTCCAGTCGCTACTCGTACAACGAGCACGAACGGTTCACCCCCGACGAGCTCGGACTCGGCTGGATGCTCAAAGGGATCGACGACGACACCCGGCCGTTCATCGGCAGGCGGGCCATCATCAACGAGCGCGCAGCCGGGTCGTCGCGCTGGACAACGATCGGCCTCGCCGTCGACGGCCATGCCTTCGAGTCCCTGTTCTACGAAGCGGGCTTGATACCGCCGAAAGATGAACCCCCAGCATCTTGGGAGACGATGCTCTACGACGACCAGGGCGAACGTGCCGGCTACGCAACCAGCTACGCCTATTCACCCATGATCCAGACACAGATCGGCATTGCGCGCGTCCGCCCCGAGCTCGGCGTCATCGGCACCACGATTCACGTCGAGCAAACCGTCAACCACGTGTACACCACCGTGCCTGCGACGGTGACTCGAATGCCCTTCTTCAACCCCGAGCGAAAGACGTCGATGACATGACTGACACCCACCGTTACGACGCGATCGTTGTCGGCGGAGGCCATAACGGCCTCGTCAACGGCGCCTACCTCGCCAAGGCGGGAATGAAGACGCTCATCCTCGAGCAACGCCATCTGGTTGGTGGCGCAGCCATCACCGAAGAGCTCTATCCGGGGTTCAGCTTCACTACGTTCTCGTACGCCCTCAGCCTGGTCCGGCCAGAGGTCGTTCGCGAGCTCGAACTGGTCAAGCACGGGTTCAACCCGATCTACATGCCGACATCGTTCGCCCCGATGGAGAACGGCGACTACCTGATGCTCGGACCCGACCGGGACGAGAACATCCGCGAGATCATGCGCCACTCGCCTCGGGATGCCGACGCAATGGACCGTTACGAACACGACGTCGGCCGGATCCTGCAGCTGATGTACCCACTGTCTGACCGCGTCCCCCCAGACATCTTCGGCAAAACGGCAGAGGACGCAGCCGACGTCGCGTGGCTGCTCGGGCACCTGGGGTCGGCGGAGAAGAAGGTCATTCACGACGCTGTTCGACTGATTACCGGCAGCATCTCCGACTTCCTCGACGATTACTTCGAGAGCGAGATCCTCAAGGGCTATCTAGCAGCGTCCTCAACGACGGGCACCAAGGTCGGCCCGATGTCAGCAGGGTCGGGTCTTGTCTCGCTGATGATGATGCTCGGCGAGCACGACGGGCACCTGGGTTCGTGGTCCTTTCACAAGGGAGGCAATGGCGGCTTCACCCAGATGCTCGGCAGGGCTGCTGAAGCCTTCGGGGCCGAGATCCGGCTCGACTCCCATGTCGATCACGTGATCACCAAGGACGGTCAGGCCATCGGGGTTGCTCTGCAGGACGGCGCCGAGTTCCACGCCGACGTCGTCGTCAGCGCCCTTGACCCACGTCAGACGTTCACCAAGTTGGTGAACCCCCGGGAACTGCCAGGGGAATTGGTCGAAAGCATCGATCGCTACCAGTTCAATGGCACCAGCGCGAAGGTGAACTTCGCCCTGGACGGCGTCCCGAGGTACCCCGCGCTCGGTGACCGCACCGACCAGTACCGCGGGTTCGTCAGCATCGCGCCGTCGATCGAGTACCTCGAGCGGGCCTACGACGCGTCGAAGTACGGCTGGTACAGCGAGCGCCCCTATCTCGACACCTGCTTCCAGTCGTTCCTTGATCCCGACATGGCTCCGCCCGGCAAACACGTCATGTCGTGCTTTGTCTCCTACGCGCCCTACCACCTCAAGGGCAGCGACTGGGATTCCGAGCGCAACAACCTCGGAGACACTGTCCAGGCCACGATCGAGTCGTTCTTCCCTGGCTTCGGCGATCTCGTGTTGCACCGCGAAGTTGTCACGCCGCTCGACATCGAGCGAGTGGTTGGACTGTCGGAGGGCAACATCTACGCCGGCGACTACCTGCTGCCGCAGATGTATTTCTTCCGCCCTGCGCCAGGCTGGAGCCAGTACCGAACCCCCATCGATGGCTACTACCAGTGCGGGTCCGGAACACACCCCGGTGGTTGTGTCACCGGGGCTCCGGGGCGGCTCGCCAGCCAGCAAATTCTCAAGGACCGCTCCGCGAAAGGCTGAGCCCTAGGATGCGTGCATCCGAGGTCGTCTGACAGGAGACAACGCCGTGCGCTTGCGTGTCGTCGTCCTTGTCTACATCGCGCTCTTCGTTGGCGAGCTCTCGTGGTCTGGGGTCACCCCGCTCATCCCGTCCTACGTGGAGAAGTACGACCTCACCGCCTTCGAGGGCGGGCTCGTGCTCTCGATCGCCAGCCTGGGCATCCTCATCGCGTCCCTGCCGGCCAGCGCCATCACCCAGCGCGTTAACCCGCGAACACTCACGCTCATTTCGATGGCAGTCATCGCGCTCGCCGGCTTCGCGATGGCCGTGGCTCCGGGATACTGGTTCATCATCGGGGCACGACTGGTCTTCGGGCTCGGGTTCGGGACGATGTGGGTGGCGACGATCGCGTGGCTGGCGGACGCCGCCGGCGACAACAGCCCGCGGGTGCTCGCGCTCACCACCTCCATCGTCGGTCTCGGGGCGTCCCTCAGCCCTGGCTATGCCGGGTGGATGGCCAAGCAGTTCGGGCTCAGTGCACCTTTTGTCGGCGTTGGGATCGTGACGACGTTGCTGTTTGCGATGCTACTGCTCGACCGATCAGGAACCGGCTTGAACAAGGATCCCGCACCGCCTGCCCGTGAGCTGGTTCGTGCGGCGCACTCCGATCCTGACCTTGCCATGATGCTGCTGCTCACGACCGCGGCCGCGGTCGTGTGGATGACGGCCGACCTGCTGGTTCCGCTGCGTCTCGACCGATACGGCTATGACGTCTCAGACATCGGCATCGTCTTCTCAGTCTCGGCGGTCATCTTCGTGACGGCCAGCGCGGTCACCGCCCGCCGAGCGGATCAATGGGCGCGACCCAAGATCGCGGCCGCAGCCACCACCGGGCTGGCCGCTAGCGCACTGGTACCCGCCCTGGTGTCCGGATCACCGGCAGCCTTGGTCTTCCTGCTCGGCGCCAGCATCACGACCGGAATCATCGTGGCGCTGACGTTCCCTTTCGGACTCTTCAGCGTCGCACGCGGCGCCGTGACGGTGGCCGTCATGAGTGCGCTGGCCAACATCATCTGGGCGTTATCAGGAATGGCAGGACCCACCATTGGCGGGGCCTTCGCCGAGTGGGCAGGCGACGGCCCGGCCTTCGCCGTCCTCGCCGGGGTGGCCGCGCTCGTCACGCTGTGGGTCGCGCGACAACCCGCTCGCGTCACCGACCGGTGATGCTCAGCCAGCGTTGATCCCGTTCACGGAAGCAACTTTGCCTCCGCCTCAAGCGCTTCAGCGTCGAAGTCGTCGAGATCAGGCATGGCATCGTCGGCTGTTCGCAGCCGCACCTGGGGCACGAAGAACGCGAGGATGAACGCCGCCGCCATGATGGGGACGGCGACCAAGAAGGTCGTGTCGATCGCCTTGGCGAACGCCGCAAGCACCTCGCTCTGTAGCTCTGGTGGAAGCGCTTGGATGTTGCGCATTGACGTCGTCGGATCGCCGCCGCCTTGGCCACCGGGAAGGAGGCCGGCCATCTGCCGGGCCAGGCTCGCCGCCCACACCGCCCCGAACACCGCCGTGCCGAACGAGCCACCGATCGAGCGGAAGAACGTCGACCCACTTGTTGCCGTGCCGATGTCACGCGGGTCGACGGAGTTCTGTACGGCCAGGACCAGCACCTGCATCACGTTCCCCAGACCCGCACCGAGGATCACCATCGCAATCGCGATCTGCCAGTAGGGCGTCGTTCCGCTGAGGTGCGACAGCAGGTAAAGCCCGATCGTTGCCAGGGCTGTACCGATCAGCGGGTAGGCCCGGTACTTGCCGGTGCGGGTGATGAGGCGTCCACTCACGATCGACGCGACGATGATTCCCACCATCAGGGGAAGTAGTTGCAGGCCCGCGGTAGTGGGGCTCGACCCGTAGACGACCTGCAGGTAGATCGACAGGTAGACGATCGATCCGAACATCGCGAATCCGACAACGAACCCGATTGCGGACGTGATGGTGAAGACGCGGTTGCGGAAGAGCTCCATCGAGACCATCGGCTCAGGCGCGCGTAGCTCTTGGAGCACGAAGGCCACTACCGCGAGAACCCCGATCACGCCCATCCCGATGATCTGAGGCGATGCCCACTCGAATTGGTTGCCACCCCACACCGTGACCATCAGCAGGCTGGTCACACCGACGATCAGCAGCACGGCACCGGCCCAGTCGATGCGGTGCTCCTTGCGATGGCGCGGCAGGTGCAGCACCGACCCGAGCACCAGGAATGCGGCGATGCCCAGGGGCAAGTTGATGTAAAAGATCCAGCGCCACGACAGGTGCTCGGTGAAGAACCCACCCAGCAATGGTCCGACCACGCTGGCGACACCGAAGACAGCGCCGAACAGTCCCATGTAACGGCCACGCTCACGAGGCGGAATCAAGTCAGCGATGACCGCCATCACAAGCACCATCAGCCCCCCGCCGCCGAGACCTTGCAGGGCGCGGGTGCCGATGAGTTGAGTCATGTTCTGCGAAAGGCCAGCCAGCGCGGATGCGACGACGAAAATCACCACGGCCGTCTGCAGCATAAGTTTGCGGCCGTACAGGTCAGACAGCTTGCCCCAGATTGGGGTGCTCACCGTGGCTGCCAACAGGTAGGCGGTGACGACCCAGGACAGTTCGTTGAGCCCACCAAGATCACTGGTGATGGTGGGTAGCGCCGTCGACACAATCGTCTGATCGAGCGCAGCAAGGAGCAACGTGAGCATCAGTGCGCCAAGCGCCCAGCGCAGGTGCCGGGTGCCCGACTCGTAGGTGGGAACGTCGCTGGACTTCGCTGCGGGGTTTGATGCGGTGGTCACAGATTCTCCAAGCTGTCGGCAAGACGACGGGTCAATCGGGTCAGTGCGGCGACATCCTTCGCCGGCCAATCAGAAACAGCAGCACTCAGCAGCTCGATGCGTTCGATGCGTGCCTGCGCGACGAGCTCGACTCCGGCATCGGTCACTTGCAACAGCATTGCCCTGCCGTCCTCGGGGTCGGGAGCCTTGCCCACCAACCCGTCTGACTCGAGGGACCGCAAGTGACGACTGACCGTCGAAGGATCGAGGCACGCGTGCCCAGCGAGGTCGTGGGCTCGCATGGGTCCGACGTCCATCAGGTGCGCCAGCAGCATCACGACCGACTTGTCCTGCGTAGAAGCGGCGTACTTGCGTCGTCCGGTGATGATGACGTCGCGCAGCGCGTCGGCCAGCGGCGTGAGATCCAACTTAGTTGCTTGCATCATGCAACTATAACCCGGCGGTGGCACTCCCTCAAATCGAGACCATGGCCGATCAGGCGAACCTAGGAGCGCCTAACGCTGGACGGCGATCCAGGTGTTGCCAGGGCCGGTGTAGCTGAACCCAGCTCCCCACACAGCAACGGTGTTGCCCTCGCTCGTGATTGCGACCTCTCCGTAGTCGCCGTAGGGCTCCATGAAGCCATCTGGGGTGATGTAGCCGGGTCCAGAGGTGGCACTGTTCAGCTTGACGGCTGCGGCCCAGGTCTTGCCACCATCACTGGAGCTGCGGTACCAGACGTTCCAGGCATCTGCGTCGCCTCCGTTGCTGGTCTGGAAATACCAGACACGCACATCGCCATTGCCGCCGCTGTCGATTCGCGGTCCTGACGCGTTCTCGGTCGCTACCGAAAGCGCAACCCGCCTCCCCCACGTCCGCCCTTCATCGGTCGAGGTGCGGGTATAGACGATCTGGGGTGCACCCTCGGTTGTCGCCCCCTCGTAGGCGAAGACCAGATTGCCTTGAGGGTCGCTAGCGACACTGGTCTGGCCAAGGTAGTAGTCGTCGCTGCACCCATCGGCGGTGCAGCCCGGCCCGCGCTGCACCGCGTCCACAAGCACCCGGTCCCACGTCTTGCCCTTGTCGCGTGAGATTACGGCCACGTGGCGAACCGTTCGGTCGTAGGATTTTCCGACGCCGCTGTAGATCAGGTTGCTCTCCGAGAAGACGACCGTGCCGTCCGGTAGAACCGTTCCGTCATAGGCGAAGGAATAGCGCTTCGACGTGTCGACCTTGGTCTGCGTCCACGTCTTGCCGTAGTCGTGTGACACCCCCACATAGGGGTCACCACCCTGCGGTCCGTTCCAACTTACGTACACGTGCTTGCCGTTGGCACTCATCGTGATCTCGGGCTTGTCGGTCCACCCCACACGTCCATAGACGCGAACCGGATCGGACCACGACCGTCCATGGTTGGTCGACTTCTGAAAGACAGTTGAGAAGCCGCCGTTGCGGTCCGCGGTCAAGTATGCAGAGTAGACGTCTCCGTTCCGGGGAACGACCTCAATGGTGGGGTCGTACTGTCCATGTGACTTGCGGCAGGAACAGATCGGAACCGGTTTCCCCCAAGTCTGTCCGCCATCTCTGGAGATCGTCACTGGGATATGAGGCAGCTGACAGTGAGTGGTGCAGCCGGGCTCAACGCCGTACCGCGTTGTCAGCACGTAGACGAACGGCTTGCGCGGGTCAGCGGCGACTGCCGGTTCCCAGTCGTCAGTCGTTCGCTTGAGCATGACCTCGGGATACCAGCCGGAAGCCGACCGCAAGCCCGAAGGCGCCTCCTGCCCGAACGTCCCCGCA
>JBBQAL010000049.1:0-20042 GCA_038316135.1 Candidatus Nanopelagicales bacterium
AGCTGGATGTTCGGGGGAGTGAAGCCGAAGACCTGGCCGTAGAACGACAGCTCGGACTCGAGTGCGGTGATGTTGGACTCAGCCTGTCGGAATCCGTGCTGTTCGCCGGCGAAGAGCAAGTATGCGTGGGGGACACCGGTCCCGGCGAGCGCGTCCGCGACGGCCTTCGGTTGCGATGGCGGCACTACCTTGTCGTCGTCGCCCTGGAGAAGCAGGATCGGCGTGCGCAGCTGGTCGAGGTGCGTCAGCGGAGATCGCTCGACGTAGAGGTCGTGAGCTTCGGGGAGTGGACCGATCAAGCCGTCCAGGTAGCGCGACTCGAAATCGTGGGTGTCCTGGGCGAAGGGGAGCAGGTCGGTGACCGGGTAGTACGCGGCACCGGCGGCGAAGGTCTGCGTCTGCACGAGCGCGGCCACCGTCGTCCATCCTCCGGCCGACCCTCCTCGGATACCGAGCCGGGCGCCGTCGGCGTTCCCTGCATCGGCAAGTGCCTGTGCAGCAGCAACCGAGTCCTCGACGTCGACGACGCCCCACTGGCCACGCAGCCTGTTGCGGTACTCACGTCCGTACCCTGACGAACCCCCGTAGTTGACGTCGATGATGCCGATCCCGCGACTCGTGAAGTACGCGCGCTCGAGGCTGACGCCGGGGACTGAGTGCGAGGTCGGTCCACCGTGCACGTGGACGAGGAAGGGAGGGTGCTCGCCATCTGGTGCGACCGCATCGGGATTGCTGGGGTGGTAAACGAAGGCGTGAATCTCGCGCCCGCCGACACCGATGAAGGTGCGCGGCTGCGCCGTTGGGAGGTAGCCGGCATCTGGCAGATGTTCCGCGGATCGACGCACGACGTTGAGTGAGACGTCGGGGCCGGCGAGGTCGGCGACGACGACTGATGACGGCAATGTGTCAGAGCTGGCCACCGAGACGACCGAGCTGCCGGCTGTCATGACGAAGGTGTCCCACGAGTGTGAGAGTCCGCTCGGCACCAGCGAACCGGTGGCGGGGTCGAGCACCGAGAGCTGCTCATGCCCGCGTCCATGCGTGACGGCAAGGCGCCCGTCGGCGAGGATTCCGTAGAAGGTCAGGCCGAGCAGCCACAGTGGGCTGGCGAACTCCTCGTCGCGTGCCGCGAGTGGTTCCGGAGCGCCGTCGGTGAGGCCGAGTCGGTAGAGGTTCCACCAACCGCTGCGGTCGCTGATCACGTAGAGGTGTTCGTCGTCGGCCCACTCTGGTTGCAGGACTGACTCACTCGTTGACCCGGCCAGCGCGCGTTCTCGCGCGGGCAGCGGGCCTCCCAGTTCGACGACTGCGGCAACGGTTCCGTCCCATGGCATCTGCGGGTGGTCCCATGCGATATACGAGACTCGCTGCCCGTCCGGCGACAAGCGTGGGTGTGCGTAGAAGTGGTGCTGATCGTTCAGCACGGTGACTTTTGTGTCGTCGTCGGACGCCGAACCATCCAGCGGAACCATCACGAGCGACCTGCTGACCGCGCCGTCGGTCTGGGTCTCGCGAACGGCAAGCAGTGTTCCGGTGGGGCCTTGTTGAGGTTCGCCGTACATGTGCGTGGTGTCGTCGCTCGGCGCCGTCGTGAGCGGGCGCGGATCGGACGCATCGTCGCGGAGTAGGTAGAGACGTTGGTCGTCCCAGAAGCAAAAGACGGTGGCGTCAGTCGCGTCTTGGGAAGTTACCGCCTCGCTAGTGACGCGCGTCCACGGGTGAGCGCCGTACTCGATGATGCGACTGCGGACACTCCACTCCGGTCCGAGTACGTCGCTGACCGCGCCGTCCTGGGCCCGGCGCACGAGTGCGAAGCGGCCACCGTCCTGCGGCCGCCCCTCGAGCCACCACGCTTCGTGCTGACCGGTGCTGTCAGCGGAGTTGACCAGCCCCGGAAACTCCAGGGAGATCGATCCGCGCGCCACGTCGGCTGCGCTGATCGGAGAAGGCCAGCTGCCGTAAGGGAGGACGATGGGGCTGCTCATAGCGGGACTCTAGCCATGGGCCACAATTTCGGCGCCGGTCCGGTACTTTCACTGAATGGCCATTCAGTGAACTGGTAGGGTGGAGCGCTCAGGCACCGTCGGAGGAGGCCCCGTTGACCAGCGTTGAAGACACCCGCGTGGAACGACACACCCTGCCAGGACGTGACTACCGCGATCCCGAGATCTTCGAGCTGGAGCGACAGCGCATCTTCCTCCGCTCGTGGTTCTGCGCCGGACGCGCCGAGCAGGCTCCCAACCCCGGCGACTGGTTCATCGTCGACGTCGTTGGCGAGAGCGTGATGGTGCTGCGCGGCGACGACGGCGAGCTTCGGGCGTTCTACAACGTGTGTCGACACCGTGGCGCGCGACTTCGCGATGAGCCCAGCGGCAACGACAAGGGCACGATCATGTGCCCCTATCACGCATGGTGCTACACGCTCAAGGGCGATCTGGTCGTCACGCCGAAGGTCGAAGAGGACGAGCTCGACCGCAGCAAGCTCTCGCTCTGGCCGGTGCACTTGGACCAGTGGCAGGGCTTCGTTTTCGTCAACTTGACGAAGGAGACTCCGCGTCCGCTGCGCGAGACCATTGGCGAGGCGTATGACGACATGCTCAGCTTCGAACGATTCGGGATGGATGAGCTTCGGATCGGCCACACCACCGAGTGGCTGGTCGAGGCGAACTGGAAGATCATCATCGAGAACTACAATGAGTGCCTGCACTGTCCGACGGTGCACCCTGAGCTCGTCGACGTGATCCCGGCATACCGCAAGGGCTGGGTCTTCGAGGATGGCCGCGACGATGGCGGCGTTACGCTCGCCGGCGGATCCTCGTACGCGCCCGGCGAATCAGCGCTTCCTATCCTTCCTGGGTTGACCGAGCTGGATGCCAACTCCGTCTTTGGCGGCACCATCTTTCCCAACGTCATGATCGACACATCCGGAACAGCGATCATCGTCACTCAGCTCTTCCCCCAGGGACCGTCGCGCACGCGACAGGTCGCGTGGTACCTCTTCCACCCCGACACGATCAAAGCTCCTGGCTTCGACCCAAGCGGCCTCGTGCAGTTCGGTGAGTTGGTCGGAGGCCAGGACAACGCCATCTGCGAACGGGTACAGCTGGGCGTCAGCTCGCAGGCATTCGAGCACGGCGTTTACCCGGAGAAGGACAAGTACGTCTACGCGTTCAACCAGCGCTACCTTCAGGAACGCGAAGGGCGCTGATCGTCGCGTTTTGGGGTTCTCCCCAGTTGTTGGTTGGGGGTTGACGCTGTCGGTAGGTGAGACTAATGTCGAACATGTGTTCGAATGATGGGCGATGACCCCTTCGGACTGGTGGCTGGCAGCTGAGGGCTGAGTTTTCGGTTGAGCGGGCGGCTGAGCGAGCCGCTGAGAACGCATCAGCCCTGGCCCGGTCACTGCAGATGGTTCAGGCGACGGATGGTTCTGCTTTCACCCTGTTCACCCTGTTCACCCTGTTCTTCCTTTTCTGCTGACCGTGCCTCGCCGGAAGGAGCCAGCCATGGGTCGTGACCACACCGATCCGGTCGAGCCTGGTCCGGTCGAGCCTGGTCCGGTCGAGCCTGGTGCCGCCGACGGCTGGGCCGTGCCGGGACGGCGTCCGCACAATCCGTTCCCGCCCGGTGCCCACGTCGTTGAGGAAGTGCAGCAGGTCATGTGGGGCTTCGTCCGGCAAGCCGAGGCGTTGCCGACCGGCGAGCAACTTGTCTCGATGCGACACATGATTGACGAGCTCGAGGGGCTGTGGCTCGCGGCAACGGCCGACTTCTCCGAGTCAGGAGAGCTGGCCGAGAGCGGCCATCCGACATTGGCATCGTGGATGCGGCACCACTGCAACCTCGCCCCGGCCGAGGCAACGTCTCGCGCAAAGGTCGCCTTTGCGATCACCGCGTCGCAGCCGATCACCGGCAAGGCAGTCCGAACCGGCCAGGTGTCGTGGCGCCATGCACAGGTGATTGAGCAGGCCCTCCGCCAGGTTCCGGCCGAACGTCGCGATGAGGCCGAGACGAGCCTTGTCGAGAACGCACGAGTGCTCGACCCCGGAGAGCTTCGTCGGGTCGCTGACCGGCTCGTGCACTGTTTCGACAGTGATCGCGCTGATGATGTCGCGATTCGCAAGCTTGACCGCCGTGGCTTGTCCGTCGCCGAGACGATGGACGGCATGGTGTCAGTCAACGGTCTCCTCGACCCGGTCAATGGCGCGTTGTTGCTGACGGCACTCAACACCAAGCTGCGCCCTATTCCGTCTGGCAATGCCGATCACGGGGACGGCCACTCCGGCTCCGGTGCCGAGGCACTTCGCGGTGCGGGGGCCGGCGATGAGGTGCGCACGTGGCCCCAGCGGCGGGCCGATGCGCTGGGGGAGATCTGCTCGGGGTGGTTGGAGCAGGTGAACACCGTCCAGGTGGCTGGGGTGCGCCCGCACCTGTCGGTGATCGTCGACCACGCCTCACTGGCTTCCCGACGCGACGAGCCGTCACTCAACGCCATCGAGCCAGCCGAGTTGGCCTGGATCGGTCCGATCACAGCCACCGAGGCCCAGATGATCGGTTGCGACTCCACCGTCTCTCGGATCGTCACCGAAGGAGCCTCCCAGGTCATCGACGTCGGGCGCGCGACACGCACGATCCCGCCCGCGCTGCGCCGCGCTGTCTCTGCGCGCGACCGTAGCTGCGTGGGGCCGGGATGCCACCGCTCGCCCGAGCAGTGCGACGTCCACCACATCATCTTCTGGGAGCACGGTGGCGAAACCTCACTCGACAACACCGCGCTGCTATGCCGACATCACCACCGTTTGGTTCATCTCAAGCAGTGGCGGGTCGTGATCGAACCCGATGGCACTCGAAGACTCACGCCGCCTTCGTGATGGCCACGGCGAATGGGTCCTACGGCGAATGGGTCCTACGGCGAATGGGTCCTACGCGGTGCGAGCTCCGGTAGCCCGCACGCTGGCAGGCGGAAGGTTTCGCGGGTCCACCGGGCCTTGGCGCGGGTGCAGAAAGATGCCGGCGCGAGGTTTGGGCTCGATGTAGGTGCTCTTGGGCGGCATCACTTCGCTACGTTCGGCGACACTGATGAGTTCCTCGTGCGTTGGCGCCGTCAGCACGAAGTAGGCGTGGTCGGGGTGCGTGGCCGCAACCACGTCAGAGTCGGAGAGTTCAGAGACATACGTGACCCGGTCGTGGCCGGAGGCGACACCAAGGACTGGGCGCAGGATCTCTGCGTCGAGGCGTGCGACATCCAAGCAGGCGGCCCCCGGAGTCCCTGGCATCTCGGGCATGTCCACCCGGTACCAGGAGCCGGCGAGGTGGAGCCCGAACCCTCCGTGACGACGGGTCGGCCCTGACGCTGGGCTGACGTGGCACGTCTGCCGGAGGCCGTCGAGGATGGTTTCGGCGTCGAAGGGTCCAGCGACCAGACGGTCGAACGCCAGCAGGTGGGTTTGATTCTCGGGGTAGAGGACGCAAAGCACTGTGCCGCCACGGGGGCTGCCGTGGTCGTGCCAGCGGGCCACGGTAGCCGCGACCCGGTGATGCCCGTCGGCGACATAGTGACGCAGGGCGCTGAGGCGTTCAATCAGACGAGGTGAATTGTCGTCAGAGACTCGCCAGACCTGTTGCTCGACACCGGTGAGGTCGGTGACCGTCAGAATCGGTGCGTGAGAAATGGTCGTCGCGACGATGGCGGCGACGTCGTCATCATCACGGTGCATGACCGCGACCAGCTCAGATCGCGTGGGAACGGCTTCGAAGTGTTTGGCGAGCGCCTGGACCTTCTCCGGCTTGACGTCTTCGTGGCCGAGCACCCGGCCATCGACGAACCCGCTGACGTCGATGTCGGCAACGACGCCGGTGTGTACGTCGCCGTCGCGGTCGATCCGGTAGACGTAGATGGCCGGCTCACCGAGTGGTCCGTAGGAGTCCGACCTCAGTAGCCGTTCCAGTCCAGCGGCGTTCGCCGCTCCGATCTCTTCGTACGAGGCACCGGGCATATCCAGGGAGTTGCGGGTGACATTGAGATAGCTCAGTGGGTTCTCGAGCAGCAGGTTCGCCCGCTGCGCTGCACTGAGTGCGTCGTGCATCGGACACACCACATCTGTGGCGTGCTGTTGCTTGACGATGCGCGCCGGGAACGGCCTGACCAGAGTCACCCGGTCGTCCTGCCAGGCAGCGCCGCAGGGTTGACGACATGGACCGGGGTACCTGCGACGAATTCGGCCACGACGTCGACGACGCCCTCTGCGACGGCGAGTTGCGCCTGCTCGGTCGAGGCTCCGATGTGGTGAGTGCCCACCACCGCTGGGTGCGTCGAGAGTGGGGAGGTCCACTCGGCCCTGCCGCTGCCCGGCTCATCGGGGAAGACGTCGAGGCCAGCCCAGATCCGGCCGGCGTCGAGTGCCGCCAGCAGCGCATCGGAGTCGACGACATCAGCCCGAGAGGTGTTGATGAGTATCGCACCGGGCCGCATGGCCTCGATCGTCTCGCGGTCGACGATGCCAGTGGTGGTCGGACCTGCCGGGATATGCAGCGACAAGATGTCTACGGCCGCTGCCAGCTTCGGCAGCGAATCGAGCAAGTCGATATCGAGATCGGTGATCCGAGCCATGGACTCCGATGACCGGCCCGGCCGCTGGAGGGCGATGACCTTCATGCCGAACGCTTTCGCGCGTTGGGCGACGCCGAGGCCGATGCTCCCGAGCCCGACGATCCCCAGCGAGGCGCCGGCAAGCCCGCGCGCTCCCTTGCTCATGCCCTTCTTGTCCCAGTGGCCTGCCCGCATCTCGATGACACCGTCGGGGATCCGCCGGTCGATCGCAAGCATGAGACCGAACGCAAGCTCGGCGACCGCTGCTGCGTTACGTCCTGGGACATTGGTGACGACGACCCCGGCTTCGGTGGCGGCTGCCACGTCGATCGTGTTTGTGCCAGCTCCAGCGCGGACAACCAAGGCCAGCGCCTTGCCTGCGGCGATCGTGTTGGCGGTGACCTTGGTGCTGCGCACGATGAGTACTTCGTGATCGCCGATGTGGTCGGGAAGAGTGTCGCCGGACAGATCGGGGTTGATGGTGCACGTGTGACCGGCCGCTTCGAGGGCAGCGACAGCCGATGACTCCAGGGAGTCGGCGACGAGGATGCGCATGATGACCTCTGATCTTTTCCGAAGGGGCGTTGGGTCGTGCCGTGATCGTGGGTGCCGTGATCGTGGGTGCCGTGATCGTGGGTGCCGGGGTGGCCGGGCGTTCAGCCTGACAGGGCGATCACCTCCGCGGCGAGCATCTGATCCACCATGTGGCATACCGATACCACAGGGTGGCATCACGAGGGGCCTTTCCGCTGCGTTGCCATCAGATGCCGGGACCGGTGTGCCCGAGGGGCCAACGGGATCAGCACCTACCCTGGAGCTTGTGACCGTCCGTACTGGCTCCTCCGTAGGCGACTCTGCAGCCAAGATCGCCCGAGCCGACCCCGCCCGCGACCCAGCCGACGACCCCGCCCGCGACCCAGCCGACGACCCCGCCCGCGACCCAGCCCGCACCTATGAGGTGCGCACCTACGGGTGCCAGATGAACGCGCACGACTCCGAGCGGCTCGCCGGATCACTCGAATCAGCCGGCTACGTCCGCGCGGCCGAGCACCAGACGCCCGACGTCGTGGTCTTTAACACCTGCGCGGTGCGCGAGAACGCCGACAACCGCCTCTATGGGAATCTTGGCCACCTCGCCCCCGTGAAAGAGGCCAACCCTGGTATGCAGATCGCCGTCGGGGGATGCCTGGCCCAAAAGGACAGGAGCCGGATCGTCCAGAAGGCGCCATGGGTCGACGTCGTCTTCGGTACCCACAACGTCGGGGCGCTCCCCGTCTTGCTCGAGCGAGCGCGTGTCCAGCAAGAAGCGCAGGTAGAGATCTTGGAGTCCCTGGAGGTGTTCCCCTCCACGCTGCCAACGCGTCGCGAGTCGGTGTACGCCGGCTGGGTGTCGATCAGCGTTGGCTGCAACAACTCGTGCACGTTCTGCATCGTCCCGGCGCTGCGCGGCGTTGAGAAGGATCGACGGCCGGGTGATGTGCTGGCCGAGGTGCGGGCGCTGGTGGACGAGGGCGTGCTCGAGGTGACTTTGCTCGGGCAGAACGTCAACTCTTACGGGGTCGAGTTCGGCGATCGATACGCCTTCAGCAAGCTGCTGCGCGCCTGCGGTGAGGTGGAGGGTCTTGAGCGGGTGCGCTTCACGTCGCCACATCCGCGCGACTTCACCGACGACGTGATCGACGCAATGGCCGAGACTCCCAACGTCATGCCGCAGCTGCACATGCCGTTGCAGTCCGGCTCGGACGCCGTCCTCAAGGCCATGCGACGTTCGTACCGACGCGAGAAGTACCTCGGCATCATCGAACGGGTGCGCGCCGCCATGCCCGACGCGGCCATCACCACCGACATCATCGTCGGGTTCCCCGGTGAGACCGATGCTGACTTTGAGCAGACCATGGAGGTCGCGGCGGCTGCCCGGTTTGCGAGCGCCTTCACCTTTCAATACTCCAAGCGACCTGGGACGCCGGCCGCCGACATGCCGGGGCAGGTTCCCGCTGATGTCGTCAAGGAGCGCTACCAGAGGTTGGTCACGCTTGTCGACGACATCGCGTGGGACGAGGGCAAGCGTCAGATCGGACACACGGTGGACGTACTCGTCGCCGAGGGCGAGGGACGCAAGGATGGTGCAACCGGGCGGCTGTCGGGTCGAGCGGCCGACAACCGCCTGGTTCATTTCTCAGTCCCTGACGTAGCGGGCGTGGCCGGCCCGGTGCCGCGTCCTGGCGACCTCGTCAGCGTCGAGGTGACGTACGCCGCCCCTCACCATCTGGTCGCTGACGGCCGCACCCTGGCCCTTCGACGTACCGCCGCGGGCGACGCGTGGGAGCGCAGACAGTCTGAGATGTCCTGTGCGCCTGTCGATGCGTCTGCTTTGGGCGGGCCGACGGGAGTTGGGGCCGTGGCCCTGGGGTTGCCAACGGTCGGAGCCAACGCCACCGGGGTGCGCTGACGGTGCTCGTCTCAGCCGCTGTCCTACCGCATCCTCCTGCCCTCGTGCCAGCCGTTGCGGCCGGAGCGGCCCACGAGCTCGAGTCCGTTCGCGCGGCGTGCACCGCGGCGCTCGAGCAGGTGCGATCGGCTGAGCCGGATCTCGTTGTGCTGGTCGGCGGTGGCAGTGCGCTCGCCACCTTCGGGCCGGGATCTGCGGGTTCCTTGGCCGGGTTCGGAGTGCCGGTGGGCGCCGCGCTTGCCGGCGCCGTGCCGGAGGCTGTGGCAACGCTGCCGCTCTCGTTGACCGTTGGTGCCTGGCTGCTGGCGCAGCGCGACCGCTGGCCACCGGTTCGAGCGGAGGCGGTGCCGCAGACAGTGACAGCAGGTGAGGCCATGGCCCTGGGTCGGAGTTTGGCCGGGGCAGCCGCACGCGTCGCCATCATCGCCATGGGCGACGGGTCGGCCGCGCTGACGGTGAAAGCACCCGGGTACCTGGTTGATGGTGCGAAGCTTTGGCAGAAGCGAGTCACCCAGGCTCTTGTCGACGTCGATCTCGACGTCATCGCTGCGATCGATGCCGACGAGGCGTCGGCGTTTGTCGTGGCCGGCCGGCCGGCCTGGCAGGTGCTGGCCGGCGCTGCAGCGGCAGGTCGTTGGGCCCAGGCGCCTCCTGGGGCCGGCCAAGCGACCGGATCGGGCCGTTGGCGCGGCGACCTCTTGGCCGACGAGTCCCCGTATGGCGTTGCCTACCTGGTGGTGACCTGGACGTGGGAGCAGGCGTGGGAGCAGGCGTGAGCGAGGCGGCCGGGCCAACCGGTCGGCCCGCGCTGATCGCTGTCGTCGGTGCAACGGCTGTCGGAAAGTCCGATCACGCCGTGACGCTCGCGCTCGAGAGCGCGGCAAACGGGTCTGGCGCTGAGGTCGTCAACGCCGACTCGATGCAGGTGTACCAAGGGATGGACATCGGTACCGCCAAGCTCACCGAACGAGAGCGCCGAGGCGTCCCACACCATGTGCTCGACGTGTGGCCGCTCACGAAGACAGCAACGTTGGCCGCTTATCAGCTGCTGGCGTTCGCTGCGATCGAAGGGATCCGCGCCAGGGGCAACGTGCCGGTCCTGGTCGGGGGGTCCGGGATGTATGTCCATGCAGTCGTGGACAGGTGGGACATCCCGGGAACTGACCCCGAGGTCCGGTCAAAGCTGGACGCTGAACTAGTTCGCGTCGGGCCGGACGTGTTGCACCAACGGTTGGCTGAGCTCGACCCGGCGGCGGCGATCGCCATCTTGCCGACCGATGGACGCCGAATCGTCCGGGCTCTGGAGGTCGTCGCAATGCGTGGCTCGTTCTCAGCGCAGCTGCCGACCTTCGCGCCCAATCCCGACGTCCGACTCATCGGACTTCGTGCTTCGCGTCCGGTACTGGACGAACGGATCCAGCAGCGGGTCGACCGGATGTGGCAGGGGGGTTTGGTTGACGAGGTGCGTTGGCTCGAAAAGGCGGGGCTGCGTGAAGGCCGAACGGCGTCCCGTGCCCTCGGGTACGCACAGGTCTTGAGCGCTTTGGCCGGGGACTGCACCGAGGGCGAGGCGCGCGAGGAGACCGTGCGGGCCACGCGGCGGTTCGCCAGGCGACAGGAGTCGTGGTTCGGCCGGGACCCGCGGATTGTGTGGCAGGACGCGTAGGCTCTCGCCCGTGAGTTCTGTGGCGGGTGTGACAGGAGACCGGCGCGCACTTGCTTCGGTAGCGCCAGCCTTCCTGAAAGGTCATGGCACGCAGAACGATTTCATCGTGCTGCTCGACCCCGAAGGCACGTTCGGGCTCAATGAACGTCAGGCCTGGGCGCTCTGTGACCGGCGCCAAGGCCTGGGGGCCGATGGCGTCCTGCGCGCGGTGCCCGCAGATGGCGGCGGCTGGTTCATGGACTACCGCAACGCCGATGGCAGCATTGCTGAGATGTGCGGAAATGGCGCGCGGGTCTTCGCCGTCGCACTCCGAGACGCTGGGCTCGTCGCAGCTGATGAGTTCGTGGTGCAGACCAGAGGTGGTGATCGCAGTGTGCGGTTACTCGATGGTGACGTCATCGTCGGTATGGGGGCTGCGACGACGTCCGCTCGCTCGGTGACGGTCAGTGCTGGACCCCGAGAGTGGGCGGCGACGTCGGTGTGGGTGCCGAACCCACATGCCGTGGTTTTCGTTGATGACCTGGCTGACGTGGGATCGCTCAGCAAGGCACCTGGCGTCGCACCGGTCGACGCGTTTCCCGATGGCGTCAACGTCGAGTTCGTCGTGCCTCGTGCGCCTGACCGCATCGCAATGCGGGTGCATGAACGGGGAGTCGGAGAGACGCGGTCGTGCGGTACTGGTGCGGTGGCCGCGGCGTGGGCTTGGCGGCGTCGCTCGGATGCATTGAGCGAAGCGGTGCCGTCGACTATCCGCGTCGACGTTCCGGGCGGCACCGTGTGGGTGACCGAGCACTCCGGCGGGGAGCTTGATCTCAAGGGACCGGCGGTAATCGTCGCCCGCGGCGTCATCGACGAGCAGTGGTGGAGGGAACGGGCATGACGGCTTCGCAGCAGGCGAGGACAACCACAGTCGGAGCCAAGGGGCCGATCGGCGATCTCGGCGGCAACTGGATGATGGGCGAAGCTGAGGAGCAGGCGACAGCCGATGCGGGGATGGTCGACTGGCAGCTGTACTTCCTCGGCCGTCATGGGGTGCTCGGCGATGTCGATACCGACGTCATCTTGGCGGCCGCATTCTTCTTCCCACCCGATCATCTGCGTCGTCAGTGGGGGATTGCCCGCGAGCTGATGACACCCGAGGAGGGGCTGCGGCGGTATCTGGTGGTCTGCCACCAGTGGGGACGAGATCGACTGGCCGGGTTTGCAGAAGTCGAACGTCTCTCCGAGCTTGGTCTGAAAGTGATCGACGCCTCCAGTGTTGTGGGGCTGCCGTTGTTCGCCGGGTGGCGCGCCGTCCCGCTCCCTGCAGCTGGGCCCAACACCGGAGCCGAACGCTGTGCGCAAGTGTTGCAGGTGCTACGCGAACACCGCGGCGCTTGTCACGGTGTGGCACTGGCTTCGTTGCAACTTGACCCACTTGTTGCAGTCCTGGCCAACCAGGGCGGGGAGCAGAACGCCGTCGAGTACGGATGGCAGCCGCCATTCCCGAAGGTGACTGATGCTGATCGGTTACTCCGCGAACGCGTAGAGGAGTTGACCGACGACCTCGCGGCCGTCGCCTACGACGGGCTGAGTGTCGGTGAGCAGACCGACCTCGTCGACCTGCTCAAGGCTGCACACGCCCATGTGTTCAAGTGAGAGCTTTCAACTGACATCGATCGACACCGAGCGTTTCGCGGGCATCGAAGTCGCCTTCGGCTGTGACCCTGCCACTCTCACCGCGGAAGTCGAGGGAGGTCGCCACCGCGTGCAGCGTCCCACCCGCGGAAACGACGAGGGTCTGAAGCAGCAGGTCACCTGACCAAGCCGCCATCCCTGTTCCGCCGGTCGATGGGAGGAGTCCGGCTTTCACGCCCTGTCCCGGTGTCGACCGAGCACGTCACGCCATCACCGAAGGATCCTGTGGCGCTCAGGGTGACGGTCCAGGATTGCCTGCCTTGAGCCGGGTCGAGTTTGGAGCCGATCTGAAATAATTTGCCAGGCGTGAGATCCTCAAAGTGATGACAGAGACAACGCCAGTCCCGGCTGCAGCTCCAGTAACGCGGCCGCCACGGCAGGCTGGGTCCACGACGGATCCCGACGTGGGAACGCTTGACCTCGAAGACCGGTCCGCCCTTCGCCGGGTCGGGGGTCTGTCCACCGAGCTGCAGGACGTCTCCGAAGTTGAGTACCGGCAAGTTCGACTTGAGCGCGTCGTCCTGGTCGGCGTCTGGACATCGGGCAGCATCACCGATGCCGAGAACTCGCTGCGTGAGCTTTCGGCGCTGGCCGAGACTGCGGGTGCTGATGTCCTCGATGGCGTTATCCAGCGCCGCGACAAGCCGGACGCCGCGACCTACATCGGATCCGGGAAGGCGCGCGAACTGCGCGACCTCGTGATCGAGCACGCTGCCGACACGGTCATCTGTGATGGCGAGTTGACGCCGGGGCAACTGATCCAGCTCGAACACGTCGTGAAGGTCAAGGTCGTCGACCGCACCTGGCTGATCCTCGACATCTTCGCCCAGCATGCCAAGAGCCGAGAGGGCAAGGCACAGGTCTCGTTGGCGCAGATGCAGTATCTAATGCCTCGCCTTCGGGGCTGGGGTGAGTCGCTCTCTCGACAAGCTGGTGGCCGCGCCGGTGGTGCCACCGGCGGCGTGGGCACGCGTGGCCCAGGTGAGACGAAGATCGAGACTGATCGACGGCGCATTCGTGACAAGGTGGCCAAGCTGCGGCGCGAACTCCGGGCGATGGAAACCTCACGGGCGACCAAGCGGGGGCGCCGTAAGGCCAACCGCGTCCCGGCTGTGGCGCTTGCGGGATACACCAATGCCGGCAAGTCGAGCCTGATGAACTGCCTCACCGGCGCCGGGGTGCTCGTGGACAACTCGCTCTTCGCGACCCTCGACCCCACAGTTCGGAAGACGCGCACCAGCGACGGCCGGCTCTACACTGTTGCTGACACAGTGGGGTTTGTTCGGCACCTTCCGCACCAGCTTGTTGAGGCGTTTCGGTCGACGCTGGACGAGGTAACCGATGCCGATCTGGTGCTCCACGTCGTCGACGGCTCAGATCCTGATCCGGAGCGGCAGCTGACGTCAGTGCGTGAAGTACTGGCCGAGATCGGTGCTGCGAATCTGCCTGAGATCGTCGTCATCAACAAGGCTGATCTCGCCGATCCCATGACGGTCGCGCGCCTACGCCGCCGTGAGCCGGGAGCGATTGCCGTATCAGCGCATACAGGTCTCGGCCTCGATCAGCTGCGCGAGAGCATCGAGAGCTCCCTGCCACATCCTCCCGTTGATGTCGAGGTCGTTGTTCCGTACGACCGTGGTGACTTGGTCTCTCGGATGCACACCGAGGGTGAGGTGCTCAGCGAAGAGCACCGTGAGGAAGGAACGCTCGTGACCGCGCGCGTGCATCCTGACCTGGCTGCGGCTTTGGCGGGGCTTGACCCGGTGTGAGTCACCACTCCCACTGATTCCGGTGGTTCTATGTCAAACACCCCGTGGAAGTCCAAACTTGGGCGATGATGGACTCCAACGTCGGGAGGAAACATGCTCCGCTTTGCCCCGGGTCTGATCGAGATCGCCTTGTTGGTGTTCTGCGTCATCGATCTCGTCCAATCGCCTGAGATCGAGATTCGCAATCTGCCAAAGTGGAGCTGGCTCCTCCTGATCATCTTCATTCCACTTGTCGGCGGCATCGCCTGGCTGGTTGCCGGAAGGCCGGTGCGGGCCAGTTCGCAGGTGTGGCGGCCCGGCAGTGGGTTCCCGGAGAACGCGCGTCCGACCGCCGTCACCGATGACATCGATGCGCGACTCGACGCGGACCTCGCTCGACTCGACCGTGAACACGATGAGTCGCTCCGCCAGTGGCAGGCCGACTTGGAGCGACGCGAGGCTGCCCTCCCGCCGCCTACGGACGAGGATCCTCCGCGCTAGAGCCCGCGTACGGCGTTGAAGGCGTCCTGGTAGCGGGCTTCTTCTTCAGCATCGAGCGCTTTGAAGATCTGTCCTTGCGCCAAGAACTCTTCGCTGGGGAAGATCAGCTCGTTCGAAGCGAGATCGGGGTCGATCTTCTTCAGCTCATCCTTGGCACCGTCCACCGGGGTGATGAAGTTGACCCACGCGGCCACTTGGGCGGCGATGTCTGGGCGGTAGAAGAAGTTAATCCACTTCTCGGCGTTGGCTTGGTGAAGCGCGCCGACGGGAATCAGCAGGTTGTCTGACCAAAGAATGAAGCCGGCATCAGGGATGACGAGCTCAAGGTCGGGGTTGTCCAGCTGTAGTTGGTTGATGTCACCGGAATAGGTCATCGAGGCGGCGAAGTTCCCCTTCGACAGGGACTGGCCGTAGTTGGCGTCCGCGAACTGCCGAACGTGCCCGGAGTCGACTGACTCTTGCAGCAGCGCGATCGCAGCGTCGAACTGTTCATCGGTGAAGTCAGCCGGGTTGGCCCCCTGGTCGAGCATGATCAGGCCGACTGTGTCGCGCATCTCGGTGAAGACAGCGACCTTTCCCGCGAGATCGGGGCGGGTGAGCATCTCGGTCATGGAGGTGACGGGGGCGTCAACAACATCGGAGTTGTACGCGATCGACGTGAACCCGGACTGCCACGGCATCGAGTACTGACGCTGTGGGTCAAAGCTCGGGGTCCGCAACGAGGGGATCAGGTTCTTGGCGTTCGGGATCGCCTCGGTGTTCAGCTCGTTGACGTAGCCAAGACGGATGAGACGGGCTGCCATCCAGTCGGTCATCACGATGATGTCGCGGTCGACGCCCTCACCCTTGACCAGCTGAGGGCGGATCTTGGCGAAGAACTCGTCGTTGGCGGTGATGTCCTCGCGATAGGTGACGTCAACCCCGGTCTCGTCCTCGAAGGCCGCAACCGATGGGAACTCGTCGGGGCCTTTGCGGTCGGTGTCGATGTAGAGTGCCCAGTTCGAAACGGTGAGCGCGTTGTCAGTGGCTGACTGGTCCTGAACGGGTTCAGCTGGCGCATTGCTGCCGCAACCCGCGAGCAGGGGGGTTCCGATGCCTGCTGCCCCAGCGGCGCTCGTGGCCAGGAACGAACGTCGTGACAAGTGTTGGCCAGACATCGACTGGCGGGTGGTCGGGTGGCTGGCGCTGGGGTGGCCGGTGGCGGGTTGGCCGTCGGTGGAGTGAGTCACTGGAATCCTTCCGTCGGCGTTATTGAATCAGATACTAGAATCTGATTCAATCTCAGGATGGCAAGCCATGAGGACGGGCCGGACGGGGAACCCACGATGCGACTGCTGCGAGGAGGGGTGGTCTGGACCGGGCAGGGCGACGCCCCGGTAGCGCAGGCGATCGCACTGCGCGGTGACCGGATCGCTTGGGTTGGCTCGGACGCGGACGCGGAGCGCTTTTTCGATGATGCCTCTGAGGTGATCGACCTCGCCGGACGGCTTGTCACGCCGGGCATCGTCGATGCCCACAACCACGTCCGGTTGGGCACGGGCGGTGACGCGGTTCAACTGGCTGGCGCAACGACGCTGGGCGACGTTCGTGCCGCAATCGGTGAATGGCTTCAGGAGAACCCCGACGCCGCCTGGGTGCACGGCGAGGGCTTCGACTATGCCGCGCTCCCTGAGGCGCGCCACCCGCGGGCCGAAGACCTCGACGGAGCCGGCGGCGGGCGGCCGGTGATGCTGCTCGACTACAGCGTGCACGCGGCCGTCCTGAATCGTCCGGCGCTTGGGGCCTTCGGGATCGGTGCCGGATCCGGAGATGTTCCGTGGGGAAGTGTCGAGCGCGATGCCGACGGGCAACCCACCGGCTACGTTGCCGACTTCGCGGTTAAGGGGATCGAGGATGCCGGTCAAAAGGCGCTGCAGCAGGTCTCACCCGCCTACTCGCTCGACGCGCAATACGGCCGGGTCGTAGCCGGGCTGCAGATGGCGGCGAAGTACGGAATCACGACCGTCGTTGAGCCGCAGAACGCCATCGACGACCTCGCGCTCTTCGAACGTGCCCGCGCTGAAGCTGCAGCCCCCACTCGAGTGGTCGCGGCACTGTTCCATCCGGTCGGCACGCTCGCGGCGACGCTCGATGCCTTCGAAGTGGCCCGCGCTCGGTACGCAGACGACTGGTTGAGAGTGGTACCGGTCAAGCTCTACATCGACGACATCGTCGAGCCACACACGGCCGCCATGTTCGAGCCATACGCGAATCGACCAGACACCCGCGGTCGGACGTACTACGACCCCGATGAGTTTGCCGAGGTCGTCACCGAGCTCGATCGCCGCGGCTTCCCTTGCTTCGTCCACGCCACCGGAGACCGGGGGATCAGCACTGCACTAGACGCCTTCACGGCCGCCAGGTCGCGCAACGGTGGCCGCGCTGACGGCCGCGACATCCGGCACCAGATCGTGCACGTTGAGTGCACCGATGAACGCGACCTCAACCGGTTCGCCGAGCTCGACGTGGTGGCGTGCATGCAGCCGCGGCACTGCGCTCCTGAGATCGTTCAGCAGTGGCGCGAGAATGTTGGCGAGCAGCGATGGCGCTACGCGTGGCCGATGCGGAGCCTGGCCGACCGCGGCGCCACTCTCGCATTCTCCAGCGACTGGAACGTGGCAGAGATGGACCCACTCGTCGGTCTCTACACCGCGCTGACCAGAGCCGACCTCGACGGCAGGCGCTCCTGGGTTCCGGAGGAGCGCGTCGACCTCGAGACCGCTCTACGCGCTTACACGTGGGGCAGTGCCTACTCGGTCTACGCCGAGGCCGACCGGGGTGACTTACGCGTCGGGTCGTACGCCGACCTCGCGGTCTTCTCCGCTGATCTCTTTGCGATGGAGCCAGCAGCGCTGCTCGAGGCCAACGTCGACCTCACGATCGTCGGCGGGCAGATCGTCCACCAGGCGGTGTGAGGTGAGCAGTCGAGGCGCAGCCGCAGTGGGGACGAAGGCGGCTGCGCCCAAGTCGGGTGAGGAACGCCCAGATCAGCGCAGGCGCGTCCTGCTTGCCGCTGTTGATGCCTTCGCCGAGCGGGGCGCCGAAGGGGTCCGACTCAAAGACATCTCGGACCGGGTCGGCATGAGTCCCGGCCACATCCTCTACTACTTCGGACGCAAGGACCGGGTGCTGCTCGAGACGTTGCGCTGGAGCGAGACCGAGCTCGCCGAGCAACGTCGCGCAGAACTGGCCAGGTACCGGTCGCCATGGCGGGCGATCGAACGGTTCGTGGATCTGTACCTGCCGGTGTCAGCCATCGACCCGCGCTGGAACCTCTGGGCACAGGTCAGCGCGCAACCCCCCGGCCACGTCGAAGGGCAACGACAGATCGCCGATCTCGAACAGGGGTGGATCACCGACCTCCGCGAGTGGGTGGCCCATGGCGTCGAGAGTGAGGACTTCGCCGCGCACGAGGCGTCGGAGGTCGACGCCTTCGCCCTCCGGTGGGTGCTGATGATGAACGGTATCGCCGAGCAGGTGCGCCTTGAGGTGCCCGGCCACGACGCTCGCTGGGCTCGCCGATACACGCTGGCTGGCATGGCGTCCGAGCTGGGCTGCTGAACGCGATGTCGGGGTGCGGCGTGTGGATGGTGAGACGCGCTGACGGCGGTTGACCCTAGGCTGGCCCGGTGTCCGATCCCTCCCCGACGCCCCCCGCTACGCCTTCGGTCGCCGCGCTGCTCGATGCAGCCGTGACCGCTATCGGCGGGACGCCGCGTGCCGGCCAGCAGCAGATGGCTGAGGCCGTTGCTGACACCCTCGACACCGGGGAGCACCTTCTGGTGCAGGCGGGAACCGGAACCGGAAAGTCGCTGGCCTACCTGGTGCCAGTTCTCGGGCACCACGACAGCGCGATCATCTCGACAGCCACGATCGCGCTGCAGCGTCAGTTGGTCGACCGCGACCTACCGCGGCTGGTCGACTCGCTCGAGCCACTGCTGGGCCGGCGCCCGGTCTTCGCGATGCTCAAGGGGCGCAGCAACTATCTGTGTCTGCACCGGCTCAACACGGGGGAGCAGGAGCCCGACGACGAGGATGCCCTGTTCGCTCCGACGCCGACATCGAAGGCCGGCCGCGATGTGGTCCGCATCCGCAAGTGGGCCGAGCAGACCGAGACCGGTGACCGCGACGAGGTGCTCCCCGCTCCCGACGAGCGGGCCTGGCGCAGCCTGTCCGTGACGCCGCACGAGTGTCTGGGCGCGCAGCGATGCCCCTTTGCCGACGACTGCTGGGCCGAGATCGCCCGCGAGCGGGCCCGCGAGGCTGACGTCGTCGTCACCAACCACGCGATGCTGGCCATCGATGCGCTATCCGACGCCCGGCTGCTGCCCGAGTCCGACGTGATCGTGGTCGACGAGGCGCATGAGCTATCCGACCGCGCGACCGGGGCCGTCACCGACGAGCTGACCGCCCCGATGGTCGAGCGGGCAGCTCGGCGAGGCCGGAAGTTCGCCGGAGAAGCGCCGACCGAACGGCTGCTCGACGCGGCTGCCGCGCTGGACGCGGTGCTCGCCGAAGCGCCGGAAGGCCGGCTCAGCGAGGTCACCGGCCACCTCTTCGATGTGCTCGTGGCAGTGCGCGACGCTGGACACGATGCGCTCGCGGCAATCGGCACCGCCAAGAGTGGTGACGACGACGTCGCGAGCCGGGTGCGGGCGCGTGCCGCGGTCGAGGAGGTGCACGAGGTCGCCGGCCGGCTGGTCGTCGCCGGTGAGCAGGACGTCGTCTGGCTGACGAAGCCCGAACGCCGTCCGCCCACCCTCTACCGAGCGCCCCTCTTTGTCGGTGGATTGCTGCGGGCCGGTCTCTTCGAGGAACGGCGGGTGGTGCTGACGTCGGCCACCCTCGAGCTCGGGGGCGGCTTCGAGCCGGTGGCGCGTGGCGTCGGTCTTACCGGTGAGGGTGCACCGCCGTGGCGCGGCTTGGACGTCGGTTCGCCCTTCGAGTACGGCAAGCAGGCGATCCTCTACATGGCGGCGCAGTTGCCACCACCTGGTCGAGACGGCCTGGGTGAGCCGACACTGGCTGAGCTCGCTGAACTGATCGAAGCAGCTGGCGGGCGCACGCTGGGGCTCTTCTCGTCGATGCGCGCGGCGCAACAGGCGGCCGAGGAGATGCGCGAACGGTTGGAAGTGCCCGTGCTCTGCCAGGGTGACGACGCGATCTCCGAACTGGTCAGACTCTTCGCTGCCGACGCCGAGACCTGCCTGTTCGGCACTCTGTCGCTCTGGCAGGGGGTGGACGTCCCTGGGTCCGCTCTCCAACTCGTCGTCATCGACCGCCTGCCGTTTCCGCGCCCGGACGATCCGCTCGCCTCCGCGCGGGCGCGCTATGTGGAGTCGCACGGGGGCAGCGGCTTCATGCAGGTGTCGG
>JBBQAL010000177.1:0-3665 GCA_038316135.1 Candidatus Nanopelagicales bacterium
CGCCCAGACGTTCGCCACGACGCTTTCCGGCTCGCTCGGTCCGACAAAGCTGCTGAGTTTCGTGAGCCAGTCCCCCCAGGGGTCGGCGTGGCTGGTCGCTGCGTCACTGGCGGCATTTGCCGGTGTCGTGGCTCGCGAAGCCGACCGACCCCTGGGCGCCTGGGTCGCCTTGCTGCTCGCCATCGGAGCAACGCTGCCACCGGCGGTCACCGGGCATGCGGCCACTGCTGGAAGCCACGACTTGGCAACTTCCTCGCTGGTGGTTCACATCGGCGGTGTCCTGCTGTGGGTCGGCGGACTGCTCGCGCTGGTCTGGTACGCGCGCGTTGACGGTCGATACTTGCCCATGGCCACGCGTCGCTTCAGCCCACTGGCTCTGGGGGCGTTTGTTGGCGTCGGGGTCAGTGGCTCAGTCAACGCCTTGATCCGGCTCGGCGACATCAGCGCCCTGCTCACCACGCAGTACGGCGCTGTCGTCCTCATCAAAGTGATGGCATTCCTCGCACTCGGGCTGTTGGGCTGGGCGCATCGACGCCACACGATGCCGCAGATCGAGAAGGGAACGCCGCACGCCTTCCTGCGGCTCGCCATCGTCGAGGGTTCGATCATGGTCTTCACCATCGGTATCGGTGTTGGCCTGGCAGCGACGGCTCCACCGGGCAGCGGTGCTACCGAAGCTCCATCACCGGCCGACGTACTGCTGGGCTTCCCGATGCCCGAAGCCCCGACCGTCCTGGGGATCCTGACTGGCTGGCGTCTGGACCTCCTCGTCGCCACGGTGCTGGTCGCGTCGGCGATCCTCTATGGACGCGGGATCCTCATGATGCACCGACGCGGCGGGGGGTGGCCGGTCGGCAGAGCGATCGCCTGGTACGCAGGGCTCGCCATCATTGCGTTCGGCACCCTCTCAGGCCTGGCGGCGTACGGACGGACGTCATTCAGCCTGCACATGACGCAGCACATGACGCTGAGCATGATTGCGCCACTGCTGCTGGTGCTCGGCGCACCCATCACCCTGGCACTGCGCGCACTACCGGCATCGCGGTCCACTCAACCCTCTGGTGCTCGCGAGTGGCTGCTTGCTGCGCTGCAGAGCCCGATCGGGCGCGTGCTCACCCATCCGGTCACTGCGTTCGTTCTCTTCATCAGTGCGCCGTACATGATCTACTTCAGCGGCCTGTTTGAGACCGCAATGCGGCAGCACTGGACCCACGAGCTCATGTACGTGCACTTCGTGCTTGTTGGCTACCTCTTCTATCAGTCCCTCATCGGCATAGACCCCATCCCTTACCGGGCCAACTACCCGATGCGCATGGTGTCGCTCTTTGCCTCGTTGGCCTTCCACGCTTTCTTCGCCGTTGCCCTGATCAGCGGCGACGCTGTCATCGCGAGCAGCTACTACGAGACGCTGAACCGCCCCTGGTGGACCAACCTGCTGGAGGACCAGACCAGTGGGGCGTCCTTCGCCTGGGCGTTCGGCGAACTACCTGGTCTCCTGGTTCTGATCGTGCTGCTCTTTCAGTGGTCGCGCCATGACGATCGGCAGGCTCGACGCGAGGACCGTCAAGCTGACCGCGACAACAACGCCGAACTCGCGGCGTACAACCGAATGTTGGAAGCCCGCCGCAACGCTCCCCCTCGATAGGCCTTTGCAAGCGGATCAGATAAGCGCCGGACGGGAGATTCCGACCCCGCCAAGGGTGTCGGTGCCGAAGCGGGCCATCTCACGGTCGAGGTCGAGCGGCGCGATGTGTGCGCGGTCGGCCAGCATGGCGTCATCGATCAAGGCGGCGGGCACCAACCAGGAGACTTCGAACTCCAGACCGTCGGGGTCTTCGGCGTAGAGAGCCTTGGTCGTCGCATGATCGGACGACCCGCTGAGCGCCCCCAGTCTTGCCAGTCGATCTGCCGTTTCGGCGAGCTCTGCCAGGGTGTCAACCTCCCAGGCGAGGTGGTACAGCCCGACCGTCCCACGTCCAGCAGCCGATGGGCCTGCTGCCGGGCCGACTTCGAAGAGCCCAAGGTCGTGGTCGTTGCTCGAACCCGGTGCGCGGAGGAACGCAGCACCGGGCAGCTGTGGCATCCCGGGAATGGGCGCAAAGCCAAGCGCTTCTGCGTAGAAGGCCACACTGCGCTGCACGTCTCGTACATAGAGAACAGCGTGGTTGAGGCGATGGACGGCCATGAGGCACCTTCGCAAGGGTCGCGGGCGGGTGTGTGATCAATAGCTTACATGAATGTTCAAGTATTCCGCTAGGATGCACTCATGACCGGAACTTCTACAGCACCAGCCGGCACTCGTTGGCTCAACGCCGACGAGCAATCTGCATGGCGAGCTTTCCTCGCCATGCAGAAGGTGATTCGCGAGACCCTCGAACGGCAGCTACGGCAAGACGCCGGCATGCCCATGACCTACTACGTCATTCTCGCGATGCTCTCCGAAGCTCCCGACCGAACGCTCCGCATGACCGAACTCGCTGAAACGGCCGGCACCTCACAAAGCCAGTTGTCCCACGCCGCAACCCGGCTTGAGGAGGCTGGGTGGATTGAGCGGCGTCGGTGCCCCGGCGACAAACGCGGGTATCTCGCGGTCTTGACCGATTCGGGATTCGAGACTCTCACGTCCGTGGCACCCAGCCACGTCGCGAGTGTGCGTTCGGTGCTCTTCGACGTCTTGAGCGCCGAGCAGGTCGGCCAGCTACAGGCGATCTCTGAAGCCGTCACCCAAGACCACGAGCAACCGCGATAGCGCTGAGCGTTTCTGAACCTTCTGCGGCCGGTATACGTTTGCCAGATGTGACGTCGCTTTCGTTCGACGGCGAGCAGGCCGTGCGCGAGCTCTACCGTGAGCACGCTGCGCCACTGCTGGCGTTCGTTCGAGCACAGCTGGGCGGCGACAACGAACGCGCTCAAGACATTGTTCAGGAGACCTTGCTGCGCGCCTGGCAACACCCGGAAGCATTCCAGCTGAAACGCCCCGGCGGTTCGCATCCGCGGGCGTGGCTCTTCCGGGTGGCCCGCAACCTGGTGATCGACAGCCAACGCGCACGCTCCGCTCGACCTCAGGAAGTCGGCGAGCTCGACGACCAAATGTCGATGGCCGATGACGGTTACGACCAGGTCCTCACCGCGTACGAGGTCACCGACGCGCTCGTAGGACTGAGCGCCGATCATCGTGCCGTCATTTCTGAGCTTTACTACCGCGACCACTCGGTCGCCGAGACTGCACAGGTCCTCGGCGTGCCACCAGGGACGGTGAAGTCCCGTGCGTACTATGCGCTGCGGGCGCTCCGACTAGCCTGTGAGGAGCGGGGGATCCTCCCGTGACCTGCACGAGCATGCGTGAGGACGCCGCAACTGCTTTGCTCACCGGGGACACCCTCCCGGCATCAACAGCCGATCACCTCAGCCATTGCGACGCCTGTCGACATGACATTGGCTCCCTTGAGGGCTTGCCAGCTCTCTTGGCCCTGCTGGGCGAAGCTGACGATCCCACGAACGCGCCGAGATCGGACGACATGCCCCCGATCGACCGACTTCTCGAAGCCGCTGCCCGGATCCAGGTTCGTCGTCGCCGCCGGATGATTCTTGCGGTAGCTGCTGCGGCCGCGGTGCTGATCGCGCTGCCCACTGTGTTGTTCCTGAGCGGAGACTCCGCCACACCG
>JBBQAL010000136.1:0-6710 GCA_038316135.1 Candidatus Nanopelagicales bacterium
TCGTTCTCGACGTGTCCGACGATGGTCCCGCCGTCCTCGCGCCAGTCGTCGCCGGGACTCTGCCGTTAGTTGGACTCAACGAACTTGGCGGCGCATTCGGCACTATGTCGCTGACTGCTCACGATGAACGCATCGGTATACCGCGTGCCCTCATCGCCAGAGAAGTTCTCGATGCCCGCGACTCGGACGACGCCTTCCGCCGCGCAAGCATGAATGGACGCTCTGGCGGCTACTCGTACCTGTGCGCCTTCCCGGGTGACAGTACGTGCGCGATCGAAACGACGGCCATGACAGCCGCTCGCCTCGCCGTCACCGAGCACACCAATCACGCCATCGACGAAACCGTGGCGTTGTCGTCATTGGCTCCGTCTGATGGCAGCCGCTCCAGGCTCGCACGCGTGCAGAAAGTAAGGGTGTCAACGCCTGCCACCGTTGAGGGTATGGCCAGCGTGCTCGCTGACCACGGTGCACAAGGTCAAGACATCTGCGTACATCCTGACCCGGACGACGGTGATGAGGGCTCGACCATCTTGTTTGCCATGATCTGCGAACCGGAAACTCTCTCGCTTTGGGTCGCTCCCGGTCACCCATGCACAGCGTCGTTCGAGCGGTTCACTCTCGACGAACTGGCCCACGGCCCGGCGGCGGAGTGAGCTTGTAGCGGGCGATGACATCGTCCAACCATGGTGCGTCTTCAAACACGAGCCCATGCTTCGCTGCCAGAGCTCCGATCACGTCAGGGTCGGGGGCACCTGCAGCCATCACCTCCCCCACCTCCCAGAAGAAGTGTTCGAAGCCTGCGGGACTGATCACCTCGATCATCCGGGCCGGCACTAATCCCGCGTTCCACATCGTGTGGGTCTCTCCGCGCGGCTTGGTGATGTAGCCGCCGGCTCGCAAGACCACCTCGCGGTCTCCGGACCGAAAACCGATCTCGCCTTCGGTGACGATCGAGTACTCGTCCTCTCGAGTGTGCATGTGCGGCGGGACACAGGCACCGACCGGGAAGGGGTGCTCAACGATGGACACATTGCCGTTGGTCTGATCTCCGAAGAGCTTGAACACGACCCCGATCGACCCCAGGTTTCGCGCCTCTCCTTCACCGGGATGCACCACAGTCAGTTCCGGCGACTCGCCATGCTCCATGGTGAACCACTCCTCTATACTTTTGAAATACAGTTATGTATCGCCAAATAGACACCTCGGAAGCGGCGGAGTCAATGGATTCAGACGAGCACTTGAGCGCGACGCGGAGACGCAGCTACCGGAAGACCAGGCGAGCCGAAGGCGAGAAGCAGACCAGGGCGCAGATCGTCGATGCTGCCGAGGCGCTGCACCAGACGGTGGGCCCCGCTCGCACGAGCGTGTCGGCGATCGCCGCGCAGGCCGGAGTGACACGAGCAACGGTCTATCGCCACTTCCCCGACGACGAGTCCTTGTTCATCGCGTGCTCGAGCCAGTGGCTGTCGCGCCAACGGCTGCCCGACCCGGATGCTTGGATGGCGCCAGAAGACCCACTAGCGCGACTACGCCTGGGCCTCACCGATGTCTACCGCTATTACCGCTCCGGTGAACCGATGCTGACGCTTATCTACCGGGACGCGGATAGCGTTCCACCCCGCGTCAAGGCTTATCGTGTGAAGGCACAGTTGCGATGGCTCGAAACTCTTCGGCACGGGTTTGGAGGGCGGAGCACCAGGAACCTCCAGGCCGCGATCGGGCATGCCGTCTCGTTCGAAACTTGGCGATCACTCTGCATCACCCAAGGGCTGTCCAACAGGTCAGCGGTCAATCTCATGGTTGACTTGGTAGGTACGGCGCAGGGAGCGAAATCGAGGACGTGAAGTGACCGGTCGTGACCGTGGGCGCGATGCGCCGACATGGCTCACTGACGTCATCTCGGAGTCTCTGGCCGAATGGGCACTTCTCAACTCGGTGGAGCGGCTCCGCCTCCAAGACGTTGCCGAAAGACTGATCAACCATGTCAGCTGGGAGGCCTCTCGGGGATTCTCCGTGGACAACAACATCCGCGGGACGGTCGCAGGGCACGCAGCGCTGCTCGCCGTGGGACTTCCAGATCCTGTCTTCAAGAACGTGTCCTCGATCGTCGTGCACCCAGAGACAATCACGATTCGGTGGCCTCGTTCGGGCGCAATTCCGGGTACGGTCGATGCGAATCCGCTCCCAGTGCTCGGTCACACCACCGCACATGGCCCGGTCTTCATCGCTTGGGAACAGGCTCTGCAGCAGGCCATGCACCCCGACCAGGGTTACAACGTCGTCTTCCACGAGTTCGCACACAAGTTGGACGCCGAGGACGGCGCGCTGGACGGCACCCCACGACTGTCCGACCGGGCGCAGCGACAACGATGGATTGAGGTCTGCGACACCGAGTACCGATCCCTGCGTCGGGGCAGTGGGAGCGCCCTGCTCTCTGAGTACGCCGGTACCACCCCAAGTGAGTTCTTCGCTGTCACCACTGAGATCTTCTTCAGGTTGGGGGCCGAGCTTGCCGAGGATCGGCCGGATCTGTACGACGTCTTCCGTAGCTTCTACCGTCAAGACCCAGCGGGGCGTCGGCAGCCGCGAGCCAGGGAGGCGGGCCCCTAGTCGAACGCCCGACCAAAGGTGCGCGCCGTCTCACCCATCACCAAGTACAACGACCAATCGGGCCCCAGTGAGCTAAACCAGTCGAGACTGGCAGTTCCTCGCACCAGTGCAGCGGATGCCAGCGCATCTGCGATGCCGGGGTCAGGACCAACAACGGTCGCGCTGTCCACATCTACGGCTGGCCGGCCGGTCATCGGGTCGACAACGTGGTCGCCCCGTTCATAGCGGCCCGACGTCGCCATCGACTCGTTCCGCAAGTCGACCACCTCGATCACCTCAGACGGTGTATGAGGATTGAGAATCCCAGTCGGCCAGCCCTTTCCTGATCCCGGCAGCTCGTCACCGCTGGCATAGATGTCGCCACTGGCATTGACCAGGTGATCGGAGAACCCCGCGAGGACCAGACTCTTGCTCGCGCGTCCGGCGGCCCAACCCTTGACGTAGCCGGAGGGGTCATATCCACCCGGGACTGCCCACGGGTCGAAAGCGCCCATCGTCAGCTCACGCACCTCGCGACACGTGAGCATGACCTCATCGAAGTCGTCAGACTGCTGCCCGGGGCGCTCCAGGCCGGCTCGGTAGAGAGCCACCTCGGTTGTCGGCTTGTAGGTGGAGAACGTTTGGTCGACTCTGTCGAAGAACTCCCGACACCGGTTGATCGCAGCGACAGCGTGGTCTTCGCGACCCTCAGTGCCCGATAGGCTAAGCGTGATGACTGTGCCCCAGATGTGCTCGACGTGGACCACCTGGTCCAGCCGGACGACCGAACCGGAAGCGCCATGAGCCCAACCATCCAGCACATCGCCGTCGTCAGGCGAAGACCCCATCGACTCTCCAAGTCCTACACGAGCGAAACCGGTCACTGGTACAGAAGTCTCCACCATGTCTAGGGCTGACCGGAGCAAAGCGCCGGGCGGCCCGAAAGTGCTGTCGCCGGGCGTCGCCCATCCACATCGCGCTCAGCGTCCACGCCACCCGGGACCCGCACTGAGTGACGCCCTCACGCTGGCGACTGCCCTGATCATCGTCACGATCGGGATCTGGGTGCGCCACGGCGGGTGGGCGTCGGTGACAGGTGGGGTGTGGGCAGAGGCCTGGGAGTCCATAGGTGCGCTCACCGGCCTACTGGCAACGTCGGTCGCCCTGATCGGGATTGCATTCGCAGCTCGAACGCACAGGTTCGAGAGAGCGATCGGCCTCGACCGCGCGCTGCTGTGGCACCGTTGGATGGGTGAGACGGCCGCATTGCTTCTCGTTGTCCACATCGTCACGACCGTTACCGCCTATGCGAGTCTTTCCAGCCTGCACGACGCCATTGTCGAGCTGACCGGTGAAGAGCAGTACATGGCGATGGCCACCGTTGGCGCACTCGGCATGCTCCTCATCGCGGTGCTATCACTCGGTTTCATCCGGAGGCACCTCGCCTACGAGACGTGGTACTTCATCCACCTGTTGATCTACGCGTCGCTCGCCCTCGCGTTCGCCCACGAGATCTATCTGGGCTCAGACCTTGCCTTCGACCCACTCGCGCGGGCCTTTTGGATCAGCGTCAGCGTGATCGTCTTGCTGATCGTGGTCCTTAGCCGATGGGGCAAGGCGATCAGGTCGATCGCTCGTCCGCTGACGGTTCTGTCCGTGACACAGTTGAACGATGTCGCTGCAGCTATCGAGCTTGGCGGGCGCAACGTGTCCTACCTCCGAGCAGCAGCCGGGCAGTTCGCACTCCTTCGGCCGCTGACCCGCAAACTGGTGTGGCAACCACACCCGTACTCGATCTCGGCTGCCCCGCGCGTCGACCGAATTCGGTTCACGGTCAAGGCACTCGGAGGAGCCAGCGACCTGATGACGCGGCTCCCGGTCGGAACAAAGGTGGCCGTCGAGGGTCCTTACGGGACCAAGATCTATGAGTCGCTGCGCGGCGAGAAACTGCTCCTTATCGCCGGAGGGGTGGGAATCGGCCCCGTCCGGTCTCTCCTGGAAGACTTCGAACCCGACGCCGAGCCCGTGGTCATCTACCGGGCTCGACAAGCGGAAGAGATTGTCCACTACGACGAGCTCGTCAGCTTGGCTGAGACCAGGAACGGCCGGATCATCCCGGTGGTCGGACGTACGAGCGAGCTCACGGACGGCAACCCTTTCGATCCGGACGTGATGCAGAGGCTGGTGCCAGACGTTGCCCAGCGGATCGCGGTCGTCTGCGGCTCGCAACCGATGATCAGGGCGGCGTTCCACTGCCTGCGTTCGTGCGGCGTCGATGAGGAAGACATTCACTTCGAACGGATCTGGTGGTGATCGACCATGAATGAGCCCAGTTTTGCCCGGCGGGTGGCGCCGGCTGTGGTGCTGGCGGTTGCTGGAGGGATTCTGCTTTACCTACTCCCTGGAGGAGGTGATGGCGACCCCTCCTCAGCAGAGAACATCGGAGCGCCTCAACCCACAAGCTCACCCACAAGCTCACCCACGAAGAAATCCCACGGCAAACCCACTGCCACCACCCCGCAGGTCATCACCGGCGACGCCGTGAACTTCCAATACGGCACTGTCCAAGTGAAGGTCACACTCGATGGCACAACAATCACTGACATCACCACCGTAATAGCGCCCGGCGGCAGCTTCCAGCCCTACACCGACCGGGCCATCCCGGAGATGAAGTCGAAGATCATCGCTGCCCAGTCGACCCGTGTAGCGGCCGCATCGGGAGCCACATTCACGTCCACCGCATACGCCCAGTCTGTACAGTCAGCCCTCAACAAGGCTTGAGTGCTCGGAAATCCGTTTACACGTGCGGCCAAGATCCGCAGAAGCTACAGCTTGGGGTACAGCTGGACGCTCGGGAGTACCGACAGCGGTGTCCCAGTGAAGGCGTACTGAAGTTGCATCGCAGCGGATCCAGTCGACTCGCGGTACTTCATCAATATCGATCGACGCTGCCCGGCGGTGAGTGAAGCTGTCGCCGTCACCGTCCCCGTCGTCGGGTTGGCGAACGTGTCGATCAAGACGTTTCTTCCCAGGACGAGCCTGAAGGGCTCACCCGCACGCGCTTCGTACGAGAACTGGTACTGCCCCGTGAACTGAGCCTGAAGGTCGCCCTTCCAGCGCGCTGAGAAGTTGTCGGCAGGAACACCAGACGCCGCTCTAGCAGTTCCCCAGTCGAAGAACGGAACCCGATCGGTCCTGGTCAGAACCGGTGACGTGAAGTCCGGGTTCGCAAAGTAGGTGGCTTTGAGACCCGTCCCTGTCCCGACGCTGCCCCCGCTGACTCGGTAGTACGCCTCGTAGGTCGTGTCCATTGTCGGCACATTGAACCTGCGGGTCGCATTGGTAATTCCCTTGTTCCACGTATCGAACACCATCGGCGTCCCCGCAACCGTGATGGGCTGCGCGCTGAGTGTCCGCTTCACTCCCACAACGGCTGGGAAACTTGTTGGCGTCGGTGTGGGCTGCCCATCAATGACGACCGATCCGACCCAAGGCCGAGTTTGGACCGACATGGTCACTGTGCGGGGCAGCACATCACGGACGACGTCAGTCGATACGCCATCGCTGTCAGTCACTGTCAGGTGGATTCGGAAGAAGACGTCCGGATCTGTCTCCATGATGTGCGGAATCGTGTACGTGGCGCTCTTGACGCCGATGAACGGACCTGCCTCAGGATGCGTATGCACGTTGTGATGCAGGACGATGTTCCACTCGAACGCCGAGGCCGGCAGGACACCATCTTCAGGGTCGGTGGCACTCCCTGCCAGCATCAGCGTCGTGCCGCCCGCGAACGTCTCCCCAACCATGGGTGTCACGATGATCGGTTCTGGTGGTAGATCGTTGACGACCGACAGGATGGCGTCTCGGGACGTATCTCTGCCGAAGCCGTTCCTGACGACAACCGAAAACTTCGCGCCGTCATCCCCTAATTGCGCATTGTTCAGGGTGTAGGACGGTCCGGTCTCCCCTACCATCTTCGTGCCATTACGGCGCCACTGGTAGCTCAACGGCTGTGTACCCGACGCGATAACGTCGAACGTTGCCGACCTGCCAAGGGCAACCTGCGCATCCGGTGGCTCAGAGGTAATCACCGGCTTGCTGGACGTAGTTCCTGAGTACTG
>JBBQAL010000056.1:0-17498 GCA_038316135.1 Candidatus Nanopelagicales bacterium
GCGCGGCCGCGGGTCGAGCGCTCTCGTGGTCAGGGCCAGTGGGCCTTGGGGTTCCGCGAACCGCTTAACGCCAACGAGCGGACCAAGGCGGACGACGATGGCCTCAACGTCCGCGCCAGGATCGAGAGCATCTACTCCAAGGCCGGGTTCGCCTCCATCGACCCGACCGATCTCAACGGTCGCTTCCGATGGTGGGGGCTCTACACCCAGCGTCGACCGGGAATCGAAGGCGGCCGTACCGCGACCCTTGAACCGCACGAGCTCTCCGACGAGTACTTCATGCTCCGGGTTCGCAGCGACGGTGGACGCCTGAACCTCGCACAGCTGCGCGCCCTGGCCGACATCTCGACCCGGTACGGCCGCGACACCGCCGACATCACCGACCGGCAGAACATCCAGCTGCATTGGATTCGGGTCGAGGACGTCCCGGCGATCTGGGAGGCCATCGAGTCGGTGGGCCTGACCACCGCAGAAGCCTGCGGCGACACACCCCGCGTGATCCTCGGCTCCCCCGTCGCCGGCGTCGCCGCAGACGAGATCATTGACGGGACACCAGCGATCGAGGCAATCGTCCAGCGGTACATCGGCGACCCGACGCTGTCGAACCTTCCCCGCAAGTTCAAGACCGCCATCTCCGGCTCGCCGCACCAAGACGTCGCCCACGAGATCAACGACCTGTCCTTCATCGGCGTCCATCATCCAGAGCACGGCCCTGGCTTCGATGTATTCGTGGGCGGGGGCCTCTCGACCAATCCGATGTTCGCGCAACGCCTCGGCGTCTTCGTCACGATCGAGGAGATTCCCGACGTGTGGCACGGCGTCGTGCAGATCTTCCGCGACTACGGCTATCGACGGCTGCGCCACCGCGCCAGACTGAAGTTCCTGGTCGCCGACTGGGGAGCTGAGAGGTTCCGTGAGGTGCTCGAGACCGAGTACCTGGGGCGCGCACTCAGCGACGGGCCACCACCTTCCGCTCCCCCGGAGCGCCGCGATCACGTTGGCGTCCACAAACAGAAGGACGGTCGCTACTACGTCGGTGTCGCGCCGACCGTTGGCCGCATCAGCGGGTCGATGCTTGCGTCTGCTGCTGACCTGGTAGCGGCAGCTGGATCCGATCAGGTGCGGCTCACCGCCCAGCAGAAGTTGATCGTGCTGGACGTCGCATCAGACCGCGTCCAGGCGCTCCGGGATGGAATGGCAGCAATCGGCCTCAGCCCAGGCCCAAGCGAGTTTCGCCGCGGCGCTATGGCGTGTACTGGGATCGAGTTCTGCAAACTCGCCATCGTGGAGACCAAAGCCGTCGCTGCAGCCACGATCGACCATCTCGAACGCGCCTTGCCTACCTTCGACTCCCCGCTGTCGCTGCACGTCAATGGCTGCCCGAACTCGTGCGCGCGCATTCAGGTCGCCGACATCGGGCTCAAGGGATCGATCGTTCGGGACGCCGACGGCGAGTCCGTCGAGGGCTTCCAGGTCCACCTCGGCGGGGCGCTCGGGCCGGACGCCGGCCTTGGCCGCAAGCCACGCGGTCTGAAGGTCACCAGCGCCGAGCTTCCCCACTTCGTCGAGCGAGTGGCCGGACGCTTCGCACGGCAGGGCAGGGACGGCGAGACGTTCGCCGAATGGGCCCATCGAGCCGAGGAGGTAGACCTCACATGAGCAGCTCTGCCTCTGGAACAACCGCACGCATGGTGCCGCACTACTGCCCCTACTGCGCAGACCAGGATCTGCGGCCGAACGAGCAGGGCCACACCGCATGGGAGTGCCGTGGCTGCTTGCGGGTCTTCACCATCTCGTTCGTCGGCGTATCGGGGGTTCGATCATGACCGCGACCATCATCACGCCAGAGGTCGCGCTGCATGCTCGCTACGGCGTAGCCGTGGCCGACGCCCGGTCGCTCGGTAAGGCCGAGCTCGAACTGATCGCCGAGGATGCGGGCCAGCGCCTTGCAGACGCGCGAGCGATCGACATCGTCAGCTGGGCGGCGCTCACCTTCGGCGAACGTCTGGTCGTTGCCTCATCGATGGCCGACGGCGTCGTCGCTCACCTTGCCTCCCGCGCAATGCCCGGAATCAATGTCGCCTTCCTCGACACCGGACTGCACTTCGCCGAGACGATCGGTACCCGGGATGCACTCGCTGCCACCCTCCATGTCGAAGTGCTCAACGCGACTCCCGATCTGACCGTCGAGCAGCAGGCGCAGAAGTTCGGCCCCAAACTGTGGGCGACCGACCCCGATCGCTGCTGCCAGATGCGCAAGGTTGCTCCGCTTGAGCGAGTTCTTGCCCCTTTCCAGGCATGGGCGACGGGTATTCGGGGCGACGAGACGGCCGCACGCGTCGGAACGCCGGTGGTGCACTGGGACGCCAGGCGAGGCATGGTCAAGGTCAATCCGATCGCCCGATGGTCGAACGCCGAGGTCGACGCCTACGCATTGCGCTACGGCGTGCTGATCAACCCGCTCCGACAGCTTGGCTTCGCTTCGATCGGCTGTGCGCCGTGCACCCGTCCAGTACGTCCCGGTGAGAACGCGCGCGCCGGACGCTGGGCCGGTGCCGACAAGAGCGAGTGCGGGATCCACGTGTGAACGGCTACCCGTTGATGCTCGACCTCTCGGGTCGTCGAACCCTCGTCGTTGGAGGTGGTCCAGTGGCCGCGCGTCGGGTCAGCGGTCTGCTCGCGGCCGATGCAGACGTCCACGTGGTGGCACCGTATGTGTGCGAAGACATCTGGGACGCCGCCGAACGCGGAGACGTGACCGTGCACCTTCGTGAGTTCACCGCTTCTGACCTCGATGGCAGCTGGCTCGTCCACACCGCCACCGGTGAGCGGTCGACAGACGACGTCGTGTCCAACGAAGCCCGGAAACTTCGCGTTTGGTGCGTGCGCGCCGATGACTCCGACGCGAGTAGCGCCTGGACGCCGGCCGTTGCTCGCATAGGTGACGTCGTCATCGCCGTAAACGCTGGCGCTGACCCTCTTCGGGCCGTCGCGCTACGCAACGCCATCGCCACTGGGCTCGACTCCGGTGAGCTGCCCATCCGTCGTCATCGCAGGAAAGCGGGCCGAGGTCAGGTCGCCCTAGTCGGTGGTGGACCCGGCGACCCCGGGCTCATCACCACCCGTGGGCGGACCCTGTTGGCCGAGGCCGATGTGGTCGTCGTTGACCGACTCGCCCCGAAGGCACTGCTCGATCACCTAGACCCAGATGTCGAGGTGATCGACGCGGGTAAGGCGCCACATGCCCACACGCTGACGCAGGATCAGATCAACGCCGTCATTGTCGAGCGCGCGCTCGCCGGGCAGCGCGTAGTGCGGCTCAAGGGAGGGGATCCGTTCGTGCTGGGCCGGGGGAACGAAGAGGTGGCCGCTTGCCGATCGGCCGGAGTTGAAGTCACTGTGGTTCCCGGTGTCACCAGTGCACTCGCGGTGCCTGCTGCCGCGGGTATCCCAGTGACTGCCCGTGGCATCACCAGCCGCTTCACCGTCGTGTCCGGGCATGAAGGCCCCCTCGACTTTGGCTCCATCGCAGCGCTCGACGGGACCCTGCTCTTCCTGATGGGCGTCTCGCGACTGCCCGAGATTGCGCAGCAGCTGCAGGCCAACGGTCGCGCACCCGACGAGCCGGTCGCTGTCATCGAGCGAGGTACCACGCCCGACCAGAGGGTCACCGTCGCCACCCTCGCGACGATCGCCAAGACGGCCGCCGAACGTGAGGTACAGAGCCCGGCCGTCATCGTCGTTGGCCACGTCGCCGCCCTCGCCGACGCGTGAGGACATGAGCGACCACCTGCTGATCGCGCACGGCTCCCCCGACCCCCGGCATGCCGCGACGATGAGCCGTCTGGTCAAGGAAGTGGGTCGTCGCGGCGTTCGCTGTGAGGTCGCCTACCTGGAGCACAACTCACCTAGCGTCGAAGAATGGCTGAGCGCCCGCAGCCGCGCTCCAGCTGGTGACGAACCGATAGCCGTCACCGGCCTCCTGCTCGCTCCGGGTTACCACGCACAGGTAGACGTCCCGCAGCTGCTCGCAAAGGCATCGCAGCCCCTGACGATCGACGACCGCGGCCCACTTGGGCTCGGGCCATGGCTCAACCCGACGCTGGACGACCTCGTCACGCGCTCGGGCGGCACTGCCTCCACCCCGGTGATCGTGACCTCGGCAGGTTCGTCTCACGCGGGCGCCAGCACCTACGTCGCTGAGTTCCTGGTGCAGTGGGGGGCGACGCGGTCGGGGTCAGTCACGTTTGCCGTAGCCACTGGTCCTGGGCTCGCCGTCGCTGATGCCGTCGCTACCGGACGCACCGTTGACGACGCCGCGATCGTTCTGCTGCTGATGATCGCCCCCGGCGTCCTCGCCGACCGCGTCGCCAACCTCGCCGCCGCTGCTGGCATCACCGTGACCGGCACGCTCGCAGACTCCCCAGCCTTCGTCGACGCGCTCGTCAGCCGGGTTGGGTCAGCGTGACGAGACGTGACAGTGCCCGAAAGTACTTCTTGCGGTATCCGCCGGCCAACATCTCTGCGGAGAACACCTGGCTCAAGGGCAAACCGCTACTCACCACGCGAACCCCTCTGTCGTACAGGCGGTCGACCAACACCACGAACCGCAATGCAACGGCCTGGTCGGTAACGGCGTGCACGTCTCGCCAGGCTACGACGTCGATGCCAGACACCAGCGCTCCGTATCTACTCGGGTGCAGCTCAGCGAGGTGTTCGAGCAAAGCATTGAAGTCGTCTGCTGCGGCCACACTTGCGGACTCGACGGCTTGTTGGAGTTCAGCTTCTGTTTCCGGCTCGTGAGTGGTTGTGTCATCCCGACGTCGATAGTCGGGGCCCTCGATACGCACCACATCAAAGTGCGCCGCAAGGCCTTGGATTTCCCTCAGAAAGTCGGTTGCCGCAAAGCGATCCTCACCCAGTCGGTCCGGGAGCGTGTTGGACGTCGCAGCCAGCATCACCCCGCGCTCGGTCAGTCGCTGCAGCATTGTCGACATCAAGACGGTGTCGCCCGGGTCATCTAGCTCGAACTCGTCGATACAGATCAGCCGAGCGACCGCGAGGTGCTCAACCGCATCCGCGAAGCCAATGGCGCCAACGAGGTTGGTCAACTCAACGAAGGTGCCGAATAGCTTCGGCTCGGGCAGGTCGTGCCACAGCGATGCCAACAAGTGGGTCTTCCCCACCCCGAACCCGCCATCAAGGTAGATGCCGGCCCGACCCTCTGGTGGTGCCGGCGCGCGCCGCCACCAGCTGCGCTCCTCCGCAGCGGAAACGATCCGAGCCGAGAAGGCCCGCAGTGCGGCGACCGCGGCCGCCTGCGTGGGCTGGAGCGGGTCGGGGAGGTAGCTGTCGAAGTCCACCTGCGCGAAGAGCGGAGGGGGGACCAACGTCGCCAGCAGAGCCGCAGTTTCCACCTGTGGAGATCGGTCGACGAGCCGAACGGTGGACACGGTGTCTGAGCGTACGGGGCAAGACGTGACGACGATCCTCTGCCACCATCAGGTCATGCACCGTCTGCTCCCAGCCCCGCCTCTTGCCATCACTGCGCGCAGTGACATCGACGCTCTGGCCACGCACTACGCCTACCCCGACATCGGCGCCGTACGAGCCAACATGGTGGCCTCGGTCGATGGTGCCATCAGTCTCGACGGCAGGTCGCAACCGATTTCCGGAGACTCCGACTGGTTTCTGTTCGGCCTACAACGAGCCATTGCCGACGTCATCGTTGTCGGGGCTGGCACTGCCCGCGCCGAGGGGTACGGGCCGGGGCGTGCACGGCCGGAGTTTGCCGCCCTTCGAGAGCGAGCCGGACAACCGGCTGCGCCCACCCTGGCCCTGGTCACTGCAAGCGGAAAGCTCGATCCGTCCGCTGACTTCTTCGGCGGAACCTCGCGCGCCATCGTCATCACCTGCACCACCGCACCCGCCGAGCACATCGACCCGATCAGAGATGTGGCCGACGTCGTCGTGAGTGGCGATGAGAGCGTCGACCTCGGTGGGGCCTTGGCGGCCCTTCGGGAGCGCGGGATGCGCCGCATTCTGACCGAAGGTGGGCCGAGCCTGCTCGGGGCGTTGACTGCCGACGACCTAATCGACGAGGTGGTAGCCACCATCTCGCCGTCGCTGGTCGGCGGCGATGCCCGTCGCATGGTCGTAGGTGCGCCAGGCGCTGTTCGCGAACTGGCTCTTGTCGGGTTGATTGAAGACGACGGAGCACTCTTCACCCACTACCGACGCATTCGAGGAGGCTCGTAGTGGCCAGCACCCAGTTGACTCCCCCTGTCGCACCCATGCTGGCCAAAGCGGCAAAGACGGTTCCAGACGGCGTCCCGGGTGAACCCGGCTACCTCTACGAGCCGAAGTGGGATGGATTTCGCTGTCTGCTCTTCGTCGGTACGCCCGAGACGGCCGACGATGCGCCCCCAATTGAGGTTGCTGGCCGCTCGGAATCCCTTACCCGGTACTTCCCAGAGATCGTCGCAGCAGCCTCCGAGCACCTGTCCGGTCCGCTCGTGCTCGACGGAGAGCTCGTGGTGGCTAAGCAGTCAGTCGAGGACACGACATCGGGAAGCACGCTGGATTTCGACTCGCTGACGGCGCGAATCCACCCGGCTGCATCCCGGGTCACGCTTCTCGCGGAGCAGACGCCCGCCTGGTTTGTCGCGTTCGATCTGCTCGAGGACGACGATGGCGTCCACCTGGACGCGCCATTCGCTGAGCGTCGGCGCAGGCTTGAGGCCGCGACAACTGGCTGGGCACCACCGTTTTTCCGCACTCCAGCCACTACCGACCCCGACGAGGCCCGCCTATGGTTCGCCACCTTCGAAGGGGCCGGGATGGACGGTGTGATGGCCAAACGGCTGGCCGACCCCTACGCACCCGGCAAGCGGACGCTCACCAAGGTCAAGCACCAGCGCACCGCCGACTGTGTGGTCGCTGGCTACCGATGGCACACCTCAGGTCCTGTTGTTGGTTCGCTCCTGCTCGGGCTCTACGACGACCAGGGACGCTTTCAGCATGTGGGCGTCTGCTCGTCCTTCACCGCTGCTCGGCGCTCCGAACTGGTCGAGGAGCTAGCTCCGGTGGTGACCGACCTCGACGATCACCCGTGGAACCCCGAGACAGCAGATGCATCCGGCGTTCGGCGCCCGGGAGTCGTCAACCGCTGGAACGCCAAGAAGAACATGACCTTCGTGCCGCTCCGGCCCGAGTTGGTTGTCGAGGTGGCCTACGACCAACTGCAAGGCGACCGCTTTCGGCACAACCCGCGCTTTGCCCGCTGGCGACCCGACCGCACTGCTCCGTCTTGCCGATTCGATCAGCTGGAGCGGCCCGTGTCGTACGACGTGGGAGAGGTCCTGCGACGGGGCAGTCCCTGATAGGCCAAGATAGCCCCGTGAGCCATCTCATCGTGTTGACCGAGAATGCCCTGACCGAGCACGACGTAACCCGGATTGTCGAGTGGCATGACGGGGACCTACAGCTTCACGTCCTCATTCCAGAGACGTCCGACCAGTCACGCGTCGACCAGGTCGTTGACGACGTGGCCCGGGTCGATCTCGATGAGCTGCGCGCCGACCTCGCTGGTGCCAGCCCAGACGACAAGGGCATGGCGGCCCGGCGGGCACTGCAGCAGTCGATAGAGCTGCTGGCCGCGCATGGGCTCACGGCAACGGGAGGGCTAACGCCTCGCGACCCCATCGCCGCGACGGCTGGCTACGTCACTAGCGAGGACGCCGACGAGTTGTGGGTGATCACCGAGCCACACTTGGTCTCCGACCTTTTGCGCCGCGACTGGGGCACCAAACTGCGACACCTCTTGGCCGTCCCGGTGCTGCACGTAATCGGTGGCACCGACGAGGTCATGAATTGAGCAACCCGTTCGCCGGGATGGAAATCCCGAGTCCGGCCTTAAGCCTGGACCGAGCGGCCACCATCCTTGCTGAGCGGTACGGGCGATCGGGGGCCTTGCGCAGCCTCGGCAGCCATCAGGACCAGAACGTCATGGTCGACGATGCCGGTGGTCGGTTCATCCTCAAGATCTCCAACCCCGGATTCAGCCACGACGGTCTGCTGGCGCAGAACGCAGCCATGCTCCACCTGGCCGAGCGCGATCTTCCGTTTCGAGCCCCCATCCCGCTGCCTGACGCTGACGGCACGTTGATCGGACAAATCACCGACGAAGGCGCCACGTACGACGTCCGGCTCGTCACCTTTCTCGAGGGACGGCCGCTCGCCGACTTCGACTATCTCGCGCCGGTGGTGCTGCGGCGCCAGGGTTGGCTAGCCGCGTCCGCCGCCGTGGCGCTGGCTGACTTCGACCATCCAGGGCTCGACCGCACCCTGCAGTGGGACGTACGTCACGCCACCGATGTTGTGTCAGCTTTCGGTCCGTCGATTCCGGATGCCTCAGGGCGCGCCGACATCGAGGGCCAGATGGAGCGCGCCCAGAAAGCGATCGATGAGCTGGCGCCGCACCTGCGGCTAGCGGTCTGCCACGCCGACGTCACCGATGTCAACGTCGTGGCGGGTCTGAACCCGGCCGGTCAGCCCTGGCCGGACGCGCTGATCGACTTTGGTGATGTGCTGCGCACCTGGCTCGCGGCCGACGTCGCCGTTGCAGCCCTCTCCTTGATTGGGCACGACTGCGACAACCCTCTCGGCATCGTTTCCAACGTGCTGCTCGGCTATCACTCTGCCTACCCGCTCACCGACCATGAGGTGTCTGCGCTCTGGCCGCTGGTGATCGCGCGGGCGGCGTCCAATGTCGCCAGCAGTGAGCATCAGGCAAGGCTGGAGCCCGACGACGAGTACGTGCAGGGGTCGGTCGATGACGACTGGCGGATCTGGCGGGCAGTCCGGTCGGTGCCGTGGCGCGCGGCGCGCGGCGTGCTCGCCGAGTGCGTGGGAATGTCGACGCCCGTCCTGCCGCCGACTCCGGCACCGGAGCATTCTCTTGTCGCGGTTCCCCCAGGAACTCCGTCCATCGATCAGTCAGTGACTGCAGACACGTTCGACCCGGAGCGTTGGAACCTCGTCGATGGCGTGCTCGGCCAGCTGAGCGATGGTTGGGGCGTCGGCCGCTACGACGAGGGGCGACTGGCGCGTGTTGGTGACGGCGGCGTCAGCACTGGCGTTGAGATCTTCGCGCCGGAAGGTACTGAAGTCCGGGCGCCGGCAACGGGTGACTTGTTCCGCATCGATGATAGTTCGCTGGCTCTCGCGCTCGACGGCACCTGGCGCTTGATTCTGAGTGGGCTCGATCGGGTCACCGAGGCGCAGCATGTTGCTGCTGGGGACCTGCTCGGCGTTGTGCGCGCCGGATCTGCGTTGCCTTCCGCTGTGACGGTGCAGTTGGTGGCCGACCCCGATCATCGACCGCTGCTGCTCGCTCCTCGCTCCGACGGCTGGCGCCACGCGACCTCAGACCCCACACACTGGTGGGCCACTGAACCAGTTCCGGCAAGGTTCCCGTCGGCCGTCAGCGACGCGACTTTGCTCTTGCACCGCCGTGACAGCGTGCTCGCACCCGCGCAGGAGTTCTACTACGAGGACCCTCCGCGGATTGAGCGTGGGCGCCGGCACCACATGTTCGACACCGACGGGCGCCGCTACGTCGACATGGTCAACAACGTGACGATCCTCGGGCACAGTCATCCGTGGGTTGAGCAGGCGGTCAGTCGGCAGCTGCGTCTCATCAACACCAACTCGCGCTTTCACTACTCGTCAATGGTCGAGTTCTCCGAGCGACTGGTGGCGCTACTGCCCACTCCGCTCGACACCGTGTTTCTGGTCAGCACAGGCAGCGAGGCGAACGAGGTTGCGCTGCGACTGATGCGAGCCGCCACCGGCAGTCGCGACATCCTGGCGGTGCGCAGCGCGTACCACGGGTGGACGACGGGCACCGACGAGATCACGACAGCAATCAACGACAACCCGCGGGCCGCGGAGACTAGGCCTCCGTGGGTACACATTGTCGAGTCACCGAATCCCTACCGCGGCCCGTTCAGCGGCCCGGACGCAGGCGTCCGGTATGCCGCCGACGTCGACCGGGCACTGGCCGAAGTCGCTGAGGCGGGGAGTCGAGTCAGCGGATTCATCGCAGAAGCGGTCTACGGCAACGCTGGTGGCGTGCTGCTGCCCGACGGTTACTTGGCGGCGGCCTACGCCTCCGTGCGTGCGGCCGGCGGTCTGTGTGTCGCGGACGAGGTCCAGGTGGGGTACGGACGACTCGGCGACTACTTCTGGGGCTTCCAGCAGCAGGGCGTCGTTCCTGACATCGTGACGATGGCCAAGTGCACCGGAAACGGGATCCCGGTTGGGGCTGTTGTCACTAGCCGCGCGATCGCCGAGACACTGCGTACTGAAGAGGGTTCCTTCTTCAGCTCCATGGGCGGCTCCCCCCTCGGCGCGGTCGCGGCGCTCGCCACTCTTGACGTGATTGAAAGCGAAGGTCTGCAGCAGAACGCTGCCATCATCGGGCGTCACATCGCCGATCGGGTCACTGCTCTTGCAGACGAACACCCCCTGATCGGCACTGTTCACGGGCTCGGCCTGTACCGAGGGATCGAGTTGGTTCGCGACCGCGACACCCTGCAACCGGCGACTGAAGAGGCACTGGCCATTTGCGAGCGCATGCGAGAGCTAGGGATCATCGTGCAGCCGACCAGCGACTACATGAACGTCTTGAAGATCAAACCGCCGCTCTGCATCGACCTTGAGGCGGCTGATGCCTTCGTCGATGCCCTCGAAATCACCCTGCGTTCGGGCTGGTAGCCCTACGATGTCGCTGTGCCCCAGAGGCGGCGACTGAGGTCCCCCGTTCGGCTCAACCTCAAATGGGTGACTACGGACGGTCACCCTAGGGGTTACGCTGGGAGCGTCAGAACGTGAAGAAGGCTTGTCAGGGGGGAGGGGCCATGCGAGTTCCACGGCGCACGGCGCTACTCAGTGCAATCGTCGCTGCTCTCGCTCTCCCTGTACTTCCGGCCCTCCCCGCAGCTGCAGCAACCGCTCCCCTTCCCGAGACGGTGCTCAACGTGAAGTCGATTGATTGGCAGGCGAAGTCCGGAAACCTCGCGGTCACGGCGCGCGTCAAGTGCACCGGCAACGGCACCTTCCGATGGTCAGCGACCGTCGAACAGGGTGACCTGCGGGCATGGAACACCTCTAACGTGCCGTGCGACGACGATGGCTATTTCTCCACACTGATCCTCAATCCGCGGAACGAACGGTTCCACCCTGGTGCGGCGCTGTTCACGCTGGAGCAGTACGTCGAGAACGACCAAGTCGGTATCGGCACTGCCACGCTCTCGAGCATCCGGATCAGCCCGCGATGAGGCTCGTCACCCGGTTGGGCCTGGCTGCGGCCGTAGCTGCGGCCTCGCTGTCACCGCTCGCTATTGTTGCGCCGGCTCAGGCGGCAAGTTTTGGGCTGCAGATCAAGGTCGTCTCCTATAGCTGGGTGCCTCGCACCGGTAATCTCGAGGTGACCGCCAGGGTCGACTGCCCGCGCCAGGTCTGGAGTGCGTCTTGGTCATTGACGGTCAAGCAGCGAGTGTCGGCCAAGGCGTTTCAGAAGGTCTCGTGCACCGGCCAGCCCCAGCTGCTGACCATTACCCTGGACCCGAAGAACGGTCGGTTCCATCCAGGGGCAGCAACACAAGAGCTCACGACCACCGAGTGCATCTCCGACTTCTGCGCTGGCGTGGTCTACCCCACCAGCGACATCCGGATCCCCCCACCAGGTCAGAACCACACGCCGGGAGCACGATGAACCGCCGATTCACTGTCGCTGCCCTTTCGACCCTGGTCGTGGCCTCCGCTCTCCTGCCCTCAGGCAGCGCTCTGGCCGGCAACTCCTCGGACGTTCCCGATGTCAGCGTGAAACTCCGGTCAGTCATCCTCAACGGCTACAGCGGCAACATCGAAGTGCGAACTCGAGTCAGGTGCACCCAGGCGGCGCCCGGAGTTGGCACCGCCTCCTGGCGCACATCAGCAGCTCAAGATCTGAAAGCATCCGGCAGCGCTGAGATTGCCTGCGACGGCGTTGGGCGTCGCGCAAAGATCGTCCTCGACCCGCGCGATGGCAGGTTTCAACCCGGCGAGGTCGGCATGACCCTCGGCTACTTCGCCGTCGGTTCAGCCGGGGCAATCGGCACCGGTAGCAGTTTCACGACTGTCGTCTGAGGGCAACCTCTGCAAAGCAGTATCGATCTGCTTGCGCCCTCTTCTCGCAGTTCCGAAAAGTGATCACTCTCGACTCGGTGGTGGGTCGGGGTCGGTGTACGTCCAGGGGTGGGTGTCGAAGTGGCGTCCGGTGGGGGTGGTCCAGGTCATGACTCCGGTGGGGTCGAGGGTGAGCGTCCATCCTGCGGTGTGTTTGAGGCGGTGGTGGCGTCGGCAGAGGACGGCGAGGTTGGCCGCTTCGGTGGGGCCGACTGGAAAGGGCACGGTGTGGTCGAGGTCGGTGCCGGCGGAGTTGCCAGCACGCCCGGCGGAGCGGCGGCAGCCGGGGAACCGGCAGGTCACATCCCGGGTACGGACGGCCCGGTCCAGCGCCGCTGAGGGCCGGTAACTCTTCTGGGCCAGGTCGGTGAGGGTTCCGGTGGCTGGGTCGGTCAGCAGCCGGCGGACGGTCACCTGCGGCCCCAACCTGAGCGCCTCACCTTCACCGCTGCCGGCGTCAGCTCCGGTGAGTTCACCGACTTCGGTGGCGGTGACGGGTCCGAGGCCGGGAACCCATCCCGGTTCGGAGCCGCGACCGGTGAGGGTGTCGACCGGGACGATCACCTGCAGCGACACCGCCGGTGGTTCGGTGCGGCCGAGGAGCAGGTCGACGAGGGTGTCCGCGCGGCGTTGGTCCATCGGACGCGCGTCCTCAGCACCCAGTTGTTGGGCGGCGGTGGTCAGGGTTTGTTGGATCTGCCGGCCCTGCACGCCCGGGAGGAGCGCCCACAGCTCGCACATGCCGTCATCGCCGGGGGTGATGACCACCCGACGGTCCGCCAGCGCGCGTTGCCGGCGCTGTTCAGCGGCGTCGGGGTTGGCGGTGATCACGCGGCGGCGGAGCCATTCCCGCAGCTGCGGCGCGGTGCGGGCCTGGCCTGGCTGCCCGTCTGGCCCGGTGGCGTAGGCGACGGCGTCGGCGGCCACCTGCTGCGCAGCGTCAGCGGGCAGGTAGCTGACTTGTTCGCCGATCACGGTGACTTTGCGGGCGTCGAGCTGGCCGGCCCGCCACGCCCGACCCACGACCGGCAGGTCAGCGGCGTGGCAGGCGGTGCCGTACCTGATCGAGGCAGCCATCTTCGTGCACCCCAGCAGCACAGCGATCTCGTCGGCGACGAACTCTTCCCGACACTGCCTTGACCACATCGGTGCACCCCGCTCGACGACCTCAGCCTGATCGGCAACGCGAGCCCGACGACCCATCTCGACCATCGCGTCGGCCTGGACTGCCTGCAACATGTTGATCGCCCGCTCGCACCCGATCACCCGATCACGGAGCTCGTCATCGCCTAGCTGCGCAGCCGCGATCGCCGCGTCGAGCAGTTCATCAACCAGCTCGACGATGCTGACCGCAGGGATGCTGACCGCAGATGGGCCGACAGTGGAGGAGTCCATGACCTGCACCCTGCCACCCAGGTCTGACAAGTCCCCAACCTGTTTCCCCAGACTCACAAGGAGAAACTCGACCGTCAACCAACTGCGCACTCGACGAGCCTCAGGGTCAACCAACTGCGCACTCGACGAGCCTAAGGGTCAACCAACTGCGCACTCGACGAGCCTGAGGGTCAGTTGATGGCGGCGTTGTACACCCGCCGCCGAGACAGCCCCGTAGCGGCCGAAACGGCGTCGACTGCGTCGCGGCGCGAGCTGCCGGATGTCTCAAGTGCGCGAACCGCTTGGCGGAGCTCGTCGTCGGTCATCTCCGATGCCGCTGTGGAGGCACCAGTGACGACGACGGTGATCTCGCCACGAACGCCATCAGCTGCCCAGGTGGCGAGGTCGGCAAGACTCCCCCTCTTCACCTCTTCATACGTCTTAGTGAGCTCACGGCAGACCGCGGCCGGACGCTCTCCTCCCCACAGCTCAGCCATGTCGCTCAGTACCTCGGCCAGCCGGTGGGGCGCCTCAAAGAAAACCATCGTGCGTGATTCGTGAACCAGCCCGCGCAGTCGCTCTCGCCGCTGACCGCCCTTGCGTGGCAAAAAACCTTCAAAACAGAACCGGTCAACCGGTAGACCCGATACAGCCAGCGCTGCGAGGGCTGCGGACGGGCCGGGGGCGGTGGTGACACGAATACCGGCCGCGATGGCAGCCGCCACAAGCCGGTAGCCCGGATCGCTGACCGAGGGCATCCCCGCGTCAGTCACCAGCAGCACGGTCTGCCCGTCGCCCATGCGCTCCACCAGGTCGCGGGTACGCGCACCTTCGTTGTGCTCGTGGTAGGACACCACGCGCCCAGAGACCTCCACCTCCAACGCGGCGGCCAAACGCCGAAGGCGCCTGGTGTCCTCGGCCGCAACCACGTCGGAACTTTGCAACAACATGCGCAACCTGGGCGACGCGTCCGAGACGTCACCGATCGGCGTCGCCGCTAGGACGAGCGATCCGGCTGCTTGGTCGGGCACGAACCGATCCTGACAGGTCGGCGCCTCGCAGCGTCAGGCGAAGGGAGACGCGACACCTCAAGGTGGTACCCACGGAGACTGCGAGGACCGTGGCGTCACCTTGGGGGAAGCTCAGTGGGACGTACGATGCGCAGGTGACCCTGACCGACGCTGGCCTGCCACCCGGCGGCATCGAACCAGTGGTCAGCGAATCCGCTGAGGTCGAGGAGCACCGCGCCCGCGTCCGACGGCGGCTTCTCCCACCCGGGCCGACCGACCGAGTAGCAGGCTGGGTAGGCGCGCTGGCCGTCACCGTCCTCGCCGGTATCCTTCGCTTCTGGCAACTCGGCCAGCCACACGCCTTCGTCTTCGATGAGACGTACTACGCCAAGGACGGCTTTGGGCTGCTGAACTATGGGTACGAGCAAGACTTCATCGACAAGGCCGACGACAAGATCCTCAACGGTGACCTCAACGTCTTCGCCGATACCTCCTCCTACGTCGTCCATCCACCGCTGGGAAAGTGGATCATTGCGAGCGGCGAGCAACTCTTCGGCATGAACCCCTTCGGCTGGCGGGTCGCAGTCGCCGTTCTCGGCACGTTGAGCGTCCTGCTGCTGGCTCGTTTGGTGCGACGCATGACCGGCTCTACGGTGCTCGGAACGATCGCTGGGTTCCTGCTCGCCATTGACGGCCTGCACCTGGTGATGAGCCGCACCGCACTGCTCGACCTGCCGCTGTCGTTCTTTCTGCTGGCAGCCTTTGGTGCGCTCGTCTTCGATCGCGAGCACGGTCGACGTCGGGCTGCTGCCCGACTGGAGGGCTTCGAAGGAAGCACTTTCGGCCCCGGCCTTGGCTTTCGGCCGTGGCGCATCCTCGCCGGCGTGCTGATGGGAGCGGCGCTAGCCACCAAGTGGAACGCCCTCTTCTTCATCCTTGCGTTCGGACTGCTGACAGTCTGGTGGGACGTCTCGGCACGTCGGGTTGCTGGTGCCCGCAGCCCGTGGCTCGGTTCGCTCTCGCGCGATGCCCTGCCAGCGTTCGTCTCCATCGTGCCTACCGCTCTGATCACCTACATCGTCACCTGGTCTGGGTGGCTTTTCACCAGTGGCGGCTACAACCGGACCTGGGGCAGCGAGAACCCGTCCACCCTCTTCGGGTGGGTGCCGGACTCGCTGCGTTCGCTCTGGCACTACCACGCAGAAGCGTGGCGCTTTCACACCGGACTGAATAGCGACCACCCCTACGAATCGCACCCCTGGAGCTGGCTGGTGCAGGGACGTCCTGTCTCGTTCTACTACCAAGAGTACGGACGCGGTGAGCTCGGTTGCGATGTCGAACGGTGCGCCCGTGAAGTGCTCGCCGTCGGCAACCCCATCATCTGGTGGAGCTCAGCGGCCGCCCTCCTGGTGATGGTCTGGCTGCTGATCAGCAAACGCGACTGGCGAGCCGCAGCGGTGCTCGCCGCGCTCGCCGCTGGTTGGCTGCCCTGGTTCTGGTATGCCGACCACAACGAGCGCACGATGTTCTCCTTCTACGCGGTCTCGTTCCTACCTTTCCTGATCATGGCCATCACCATCTGCCTCGGGTTCATCCTTGGCCCCAAAGACTCCTCACCACGCCGCCGAGCCGTCGGCGCCACCGCCGTTGGCGGCTTCCTGTTGTTGGCAGCCATGGCCGCCGTCGCGATGGCACCACTCTGGATGGCTCAGGTGCTGCCGTACGAAGATTGGCTCGACCGCATCTTCGGCATCCAGTCCTGGATTTGACCCGTCCCGGCGCGCCAAGACCCGTTGCAGCTGGCTTCGCGCACGCGCCTAGGCTTGTCCTATGACTTCTGGCGGCGCCCTGTCCTGGACCTACCGGTTGGCTGCCGCCACGTTCATCGGCGCCCTCACTCTGCTGCCCGTCACGGCAGCATGGGCTCACAGCGAGATCGTCGAGTCCACTCCGGCCGACGGTGCGGAGTTGAGGCAGGCACCGACACAGGTCGAGCTGGTGTTCGACGAGCCCGTTCAGCAGCAGGGCGGCGACATCGTCGTCTCGGTTCGCGACACCACCGTGAGCGAGGCCACCACGTTCGCCACCAACGGAACCGCGGCCACCGTGCAGCTTGCTGGACCAGCGGAGCCGGGCAGCTACACGGTCAAGTACCGGATCGTCTCAGCGGACGGGCACATTGCGAGCGGCACGCTCGGTTACAGCGTCACTGGAGCCTCAGTGGCATCGTCGGGAGCCACCGGTTCACCCGTCGAAGGCTCCGATAACTCCGGCGGCACCGGCGAATCCGACGGTGCCAGCGGCACAGTCATCTGGGTGCTGGGTCTTGGCGCCATCGGCATCGTCCTGGTGGCAGCCGTCATCTCCGTAGCCGTGCGAGGGCGGCGTGACCGCTCCAACTGAGGCTGCGCGCCGCGCGGCGGTCTGGCCGTGGACGCTGGCGGCGCTCGGGCTTGTCGTGGTCGGGTTGGTCGTTGCCTTCACCGTCGGAGGCGACCGACCTCAGACTTCAGACGATGGCCTGCCCGAGGCGTCCCTGTTCGTGCAGTGGGCGCTTCCCATCACCCGCTCGGTCGTTGACCTGCTGGCGGCCGCAACCGTCGGCCTGCTGCTCGCCGCTTCCGCACTGCTGCCATCACCGAAAGACCTCTTGGCCACCGCTCCGGCGCGCGCTGCCCGGCTCGCGTCGTGGCTTGCCTGGACGTGGGCAGCCCTCACGCTCTTCATCGTGGTGCTTTCCTACGCCCAGACGTTCGCCACGACGCTTTCCGGCTCGCTCGGTCCGACAAAGCTGCTGAGTTTCGTGAGCCAGTCCCCCCAGGGGTCGGCGTGGCTGGTCGCTGCGTCACTGGCGGCATTTGCCGGTGTCGTGGCTCGCGAAGC
>JBBQAL010000071.1:0-14715 GCA_038316135.1 Candidatus Nanopelagicales bacterium
TACTCCGGCGAGCCGACACCGCCGCAGGGCAACTGGACTATCGATGGCGCAGCCATCGAGCCGCGGTATCTGCCTGGCCTCTACTCCGACAACGCCAGAAGGATTCTCCGGCTCACTGATTGACTGGTCAGTTAGTTTTCGCCAGGGTGGTGACATGACTGACGCTCCCATTCACTCTGTCCTCTTTGATGTCCAAGAACGCCAAGGGGGGACCTTCGACGACTTCGGCGGATGGATGTGGACCCTCGACTTCGGCGACATTCTCGGTGAGTACGAGTCGCTCCGCTCCGGCGCCGGAATGTGGGACGTCTACGCGCTGAACAAGTGGCATGTGACGGGGCCTGATGCCCAGACAGCTTTGCAACGCGGATTCACCAACAACCTGAGCACCCAGCAGGTGGGCCAGGTTCGCTACGGGGCCTTCGTCAATGACAGCGGAGTCCTGATGGACGAGGGCACGATCTACAAGCGATCAGATGGTTCGTACTTCGCCTTCACCAATACCGAGACCTTCGACGAGTTCGTTCGCGAGCACTCCCCGAACGCTGATGTGACGATGGTCAATCGGCTCCACGAGATGCCACTGGTGTCCGTGCAAGGTCCGCGGTCGCGCGAGATCCTCCAGTCGCTGAGTACGTTCGACTTCTCCAGCCTTCCCTACTTCAGGTTTACCGAGCCGGTGACCATCGCTGGCATCGAGGTCTTCATCTCCCGCACCGGCTTCTCCGGCGAGCTTGGCTACGAGCTCATTCCGGGGCGCGGCCAGGCCGAGCAACTCTGGCTCGCTCTGGCCGACGCCGGGGTCAATCCGGTCGGCTTCAACGCCATCGACATCGCCCGGATCGAGGCTGGCCTGATCGTCTTCGAGTTCGAGTACGAACCGGGCCAACTGACACCATTCGATCTCGGCATGGACCGCATGGTCAGCTTTGCGCCTGAAATCGACTACGTCGGCAAGGACACGCTGCAAAGAATCGCGTCTGAACCGCCTCGACGCCTGAAGACACTGCGCCTGGAGGCCGGTGAGCTGCCCGAGGCTGGATCCGACGTCATCAAGGCAGGGCAGGTCGTCGGTACATTGACGAGCCCGACCAACAGCCCACGCTTCGGGCCCATTGCACTGGCGATCATGGCGTCTGCTGACGCAGCCAACGACACCGTTGTGAACGTCGGCGGATCAACAGCGACCGTTGCAGACCTGTCGATCTACGACCCGACGAAGGTCAAGCCGCGCGCCTGATCTCGCCTCGTCGTCGCACCGTCATCCAGATCCCTGCCACTGCCGCGCCGAGTGTGCCGAGGAACTCGTCCAAGAGGGTGTCTTCATAGGCAGTGTCGAGTTCGGTACCGTGTCTGATGAAGGTGTACCACTCACCCAGTTCCCAGGTAATGGCCAAGATCGCGCCGATCCCGACAGTGAGCCACCCGAGCACCCATGGCGGAAGCTGTGAAGACTGCGAAAGAATCAGGCCAACACCCGCGCCGAGCAGGAACCAGTTGACGAAGTGGTTGGCGTCGTCCCACCAGACCACAGTGTCGTAGAGGTCGAGAGTGTTGCCTGTGACATCGATCAGAAACGGCGCCCAGAGGAAGGCGTACGCAACCCACGGCGTCTCGGGCATCGGGCTCTGGCGCCTCGACCAGGTCCAGTAGACCGCTGGGACGATGAGCATCATCAGCGGGTACCCGACCAGCCGGGCGCCGAACGCCTTGCCCTCGAACTGCTCCAGCCCTGGGACGAAGGTCGCAACGGCCAGCTGCAGGACGGTGAGGCCGAAGACTGTGAGGGCGATCATCCGCGCCAACGAGGTTCTCGTCACACGGGAAAGCGTAGGGGGCGGACTCGCCTGCGTCTGAGCGGCGCGACTGCGGGAAGCCACCGTCCTCTCGTTAGGATCCATGACGACGAGAGGTGGTGCCGTCGATGAGCGACGTCCTCAAGCAACGTGACTTCCTGAAAGAGATCGACTTCACCCGCGACGAGCTGCAACACCTGATCGACCTCGCCGCCGAGCTCAAGGCCGCAAAGCGGGCCGGCACCGAGGAGCGCCACCTCTCCGGTCGCTCCATCGCGCTCATCTTCGAGAAGTCATCAACGCGCACTCGCTGCGCCTTTGAGGTTGCTGCCTACGACCAGGGCGGTCACGTCACCTACCTCGACCCGTCGTCATCGCAGATCGGGCACAAGGAGTCGGCTGCCGACACCGCGAGCGTCTTGTCCAGGATGTTCGACGCCATCGAGTTCCGGGGTAAGGCCCAGACGATCGTCGAAGAGCTCGCCGAGTACGCCGACGTCCCGGTCTACAACGGTCTCACCGACGAGTGGCATCCGACGCAGATGCTTGCTGACTTCCTCACGATGGAAGAGCACGCTGCCGGACATACGACAAGGCCGAGCTACTGCTTTCTCGGTGATGGGCGCTTCAACATGGGCCGCTCATTGATGGTGATGGGGGCGATCATGGGTTCGGACGTTCGCATCTGTGCGCCCAAGGGGTTGTGGCCCGATGCCGAGGTGCAGTCGATTGCACGCGAGCACGCGGAGCGATCCGGAGCCACCATCACGCTCACCGAAGACCTCGACGAGGGGCTACGCGGTGCGGAGTTCGTCCACACGGACGTCTGGGTTTCCATGGGTGAGCCCAAGGACGTCTGGAAGTCACGTGTCCGAGAGTTGATGCCGTACCAGGTGAACGCTGCGGCTCTTGCCAAAACCGGGAACACCGAGGCTAAGTTCATGCACTGTCTGCCCGCGTTCCACGACGAGCGCACGACCGTTGGCCGCGAGGTGGCCGAACTCACTGGGGTGACGGGCGGCCTCGAGGTCACCGACGAGGTCTTCAAATCGCCGGCCAACATCGCCTTCGATCAAGCCGAGAACCGACTGCACACCATCAAAGCGCTGATGGTCGCAACCCTCCGACGCTGATCGAAGTATTCCGATCACGTCGGGCCGGGCGTCAGTCATTTGCCGCCTGGGAAGGTTGGGCAACGCTGAATGCCCCACCGCGCTCAGCCTGCTCCGCCCACGACAGTAGATCCACCTCGCCACCGGGGCGTCCGATCAGCTGCAACCCCATGTGCATACCCGTTTCGTTGACCCCAGCCGGAACAGCGAGGGCTGGGCACCCGGCAAGGGTCGCAAGGGTCGTCACCTCCATCCAGCGGTGGTAGGTGTCCATCGACACCCCCGCAACCGACGAGGGCCAATGCTGGTGGATGGGAAACGGCCAACACTGCGCGGTCGGTAGCGCAAGCATGTCGAACATGTCGAGCAAATCGAGCACCGAACGCTGGATGTCGCGCCTCGCGGCCCGCGCATCGTCGAACTGACGAGCACTGAGCATTCGAAAACCCTCGAGCTCCCACTGCGCCTCTGGCTTCATCGCTTCGATGTCGTGCTCGGCAAATGTGGCAGCGAGCCAGCCGCCGACCTCGTGATGCCGAAGTGCAATCCACGTCGGCCAGAGGAGCTCCTCACCGCCAGACGTCCCCGCATGTGGCAACGACACGGACTCTACGTTCGCCGACCAACGCGCGACGGCGTCCTGGCAGACATCGAGAACCCCATCCTCAAACGGTAGGTATCCGCCGAGGTCACCCAACCACCCCACGCGCGGTCGTTTGGTCGGCTGCGCTAGCGCTTCAGAAGCGGACGTGCCCGGCTCGGCCATGGTCGAGAGCAGCGCAGCTAAGTCAGCAACCGACCGGGCAATGGGGCCTTCGACCCCCAACAATGGGGTTGCCGCACTTTCACCTCGCCCTAGAACCACTCCTGGTGTCGGCCGCAGGCCAAGGACCCCGTTCCATCCCGGAGGATTCCGCAGCGACCCCATGAAGTCGCTGCCATCAGCTACAGGGACCATCCCAGTCGCGACAGCGACAGCAGCTCCACCACTGCTGCCGCCCGCACTCAGGGTGGGGTCGGCGACGTTTCCCGTCGTCGGGCCGACCGCGTTGTAGGTGTGCGAGCCCAGACCGAACTCTGGTGTGTTCGTCTTCCCGACGAAGACAGCACCGGCATTGCGGATGCGCGCGACAAACGGGTCGTCATCTACCGCTGGCGACGTCTCCGACGCTTCTCGGAAGCCCGATGTAGTCGGCAGACCGCGAACGTCAGAGAGGTCTTTCACCGCGTGTGGCAGCCCGTGCATCCACCCGCGCCACCGACCTTGGCTCAACTCGACGTCGCGCTCGGCGGCTTCGGCCAGTATCTCGTCGCGAGACCGACGACTGATGAGCGCATGAAACGTGCCATCGAGAGCGTCGATCCGGTCGAGGTGTGCGGTGACAACATCGACGCACGAGACCTCGCGACGTCGGATGGCATCGCTGAGCGCCAGAGCAGAGCTGTCGAATAGGCTTGAACGACCAGCGTTGCTCATGTCGTCCACTCCTTCGCCGCCTCTCGCAGCACGGTCTTCTCTACCTTGCCCATGGCATTGCGTGGAAGGGATTCGACGATGTCGATCCTCTTGGGCACCTGGTAGCTGGCCAGCCGTTGTCGGGCCGCGATTCTCAGTTCCTCCGGGTCAAGGTCAACCGAACCATCAGCTACGACAACTGCGACGACCCGTTCGCCGAGATCCTGGTCGGGGACGCCGAAGACTGCCGACTCCCGAACTCCTACGAGCGCGTCCAACACGTCCTCGACATCTCGCGGATACACATTCAATCCGCCACTGATCACCAGATCCTTTGAGCGCCCAACCAGTGTGAGGTAGCCGTCCGCGTCGAAGCGACCAAGGTCACCGGTGCGGAACCATCCATCGTCGGTGAAGGTCTCCTCCGCCAGATCCGTACGTCGCCAATAGCCACCGAAGACATTGCGACCCCGCACCTGAACCCGTCCGACAACGCCGACCCCGACAGACTTGTCGAGCTCATCGGCGCATCGCACCTCGACATCAGGAAGTGGGGGGCCGACGGCGCCCGGTTTGCGCACTCCATTCAACGGATTCGACGTGAGCATGGACGTCTCGGTCATTCCGTACCGCTCGAGCACACTGTGTCCCGTTCGGGCAGTGAATGTCTCGTGCAGCGGCACCGGCATCGGCGCAGAACCAGAAACGAAAAGGCGGATGTTGCTCACGAGATCTGCGTCAAGACGATCGACGGACAACAGCCGCGAGTAGTGGGTGGGAACCCCCATCAGGACGGTGCAGAACGGCAGCGAGTCAAGTGCAACGGAGACATCGAATGCCGGCATCAGCACCATGGAGGCCCCGGCGGCCAGCACACAGTGCGCCGCGACAAACAGCCCGTGCGTGTGGAACAGGGGCAGGACGTGCAACAGCACATCAGTGTTCGAAAACCCCCAGGCATCGACCAGCGTCTCAGCGTTGTGGACGAGGTTGGCGTGCGACAGCAACGCGCCTTTGGGGCGTCCTGTGGTTCCGGAGGTGTAGAGGATGGCCGCTGCGTCGCCAGAGTCCAAGCGCGGCATCGCGATATCCTCATCGGTTGCGAGGTGAGCCGTAGTTCCTTGGCCCGCAGCATCCAGAGTCAGCGACTGCCACGACCCCGAGAGAACTTCTCGGGATGGGTCACGTATGACCAAAGTCGGATCGGCGTCCGTGAGCAGTCCGGCGACCTCGCTGTCGACGTAGGAGGGATTGACCGGAACCTGGACAGCACCACAGCGGAGCAACGCCAAGTGCAGGGTGAGTGCAGCCGGTGACTTCTCGACCTGGTAGACCACCCGGTCACCGCGCCGGACGCCTGCGCGCGACAGCCCGGCAGCCCAGCGCTCAACCTCAGTTTCGTGGTCCTGGTACGTGACACCCCCGTCCGCCAACATGCGAAGGAAGGGTGCTCTGACATCGGGGCGCCTAGAGGCAAACAGCTCAGGCAGCGTGCTGGTCATGTGTCGAGATCCATGCCACCTGCATTCCTCGGCGGCTCGACGGCATAGACATCGATCGTGATGCGTGTCTCATCGACCTCGTGCATCATGCCGATGAAGACATGGTGCGTGAGCCACCGGTACCGGTCGGAATCCACGGAGAACACCGGCGCTGTCACGAAGTACGGTTGCCCGCCTGGCACCTCGCGCCAGTGACCCCTGTTGTCGACCTCGATGACAACGCCGTCGTCGGAGCGGATCAGATAGTGCGCGTGGATGTCCATCACCCCGTTGGCACGCTCGACCGCCCAGTCGCCGCCTCCAGCGAGGACCTCGCCCCCCAGGCGCGGGCCGCGAACAGTGCCCCCGACGATGGGGATGAAGACACGCCGCCCTACGGGCGAATCACTCAGAACCACCGGTGCTTCTACCGACACGTCGATGGTGAAGACAAGAGTCATCGGCGGCGCGGCCAAGGTGTGGGTCATGTCACCTCAAAGATATCGAACTCGACTGCCGCAACGCTCTTGCGTCCCGTGGCGACATAGACGGTGGCTCCTACACCCTCGGGCGCCTCCCCCTCGAGCAACAGCGAGGTTGCGAAGGCACCGTCCCCGTCGCCGGCGATGCGGACCCCTCTGGCAACGAAGATCACCGTGGCCCCGCCAGCGACTAGCACCGGGTACTGGGCATCTATCGTGACCGACCCGTCGTCGTGGACGGTTTGCCGGTCTACGCCGCTGTCGAGGACCGTGCCGTTCCACTCGCCGATCACCTGACCGCCTTGGACCGGAATCAGCTGGCGACGCCCATCGGGCACCACGTCCAGCGGAATAGGGGTCCCAACTTCGACTGTGGCGTGCGCCACCCATCGCAGCCGGGGCACCGCGATCGGTGTCACGGGACACTCCACGATGCACGGCTATTCAGCTCGTCGGGGTGAAAACCAGCGACCCGCTTGTATTCGGCGGCCAGCCCTGCGAGCTCACCAGGGGCGAACACGTCGTCAACGGTACCGAAGCCCCCTGGCGCCCTCTCGTGCGCAAGCTGCATGACGATCTCCGGTCCCATCAAGCGGTTCGCCTGCTGCAGGGCACGGGTCGGTGGAAGCCGGAGGTCCACGTAACGCCGAAGGCCTTCGTCGACGGGGTACGTCGCCAAACAACTGGCCAGAACGCGGGCATCCAGGATGGCCTGGGATGAACCATTGGAACCGATCGGGAAGGTTGGGTGCGCGGCGTCACCGAGAAGGGTCACCCTCCCGTCGGTCCAGTCGTTCAACGGCAGGCGGTCGACCATCGGGTATTCCAGGACGGTGGAGGCGGTCGCGATGAGCTGTGGGACGTCAAGCCAGGGGAATCGCCACTGCTTGAAGTGGCCGGCGAAGACCTCCGTGTCCACCTCGCGGTTCCAATCCTCGGGGGCGAAGTCCTCGTCAGGCGCCCGACGTTCGGCGATCCAGTTGATCAGCTGGACGCCGTCGCGGACCGACCCAATCGGATACGCGACAAACTTCAGGTCACGGTGACCGGCCATGATCATGCTCCGGCCGGTCAGGAACGGGGACGCGTAAGACGTGCCGCGCCAGAGCACGGACCCGTTCCAGATCGGTGATCCTTCGTCGGGGTGACGCTCCGCACGCACCGCCGAGTGGATCCCGTCGGCAGCCACCACGACATCTGCACGCGTCTGCTGGGGGTCTTCGAGGTCACCCCAGACGACAGTGGCCCCCTCGTCGTTAGTAATTACCGAGCGCACCCGGGCACCACAGCTCACGGCATTTGCGCCGAGACGCTCTCGAACTGTTTCGAGGAGGAGCATCTGTAGGTGGCCACGGTGCACCGAGTACTGGGGCCAGTGGTAGCCGGCGTCGAGGCCGCGGGGCTCGGCCCAAATCCTGTTTCCGTGTCGGTCGTAGTAAGCCAGCTCGGCGGTCGCGACGCCGAGTGTGTCCATTGCGTCTGCCAAACCCAGCTCGGTCAGCTCCCGGACCGCGTGCGGCAGCAGGTTGATCCCCACACCTAGTGGTTGGATCCGTGTTGCCGACTCGAGCACCTGTACCCGATCGAACCCAGCAGCATGAAGACTGAGCGCAGCCGTGAGCCCGCCGATACCCGCCCCGACCACCACGATGTTCACCCGTGCGCTCCCACCCTCGATCCGGACGACACTACGACACCACCACATGCAAGCGTCTCGGACATCTTCCCCAGGGGCTGGGCCAAGGGGTACCCTCTTTACTGACTGATCATTCAGTCACTTGTGCAGGACTGGCAAGCGATCCTGACGGAGGAACGATGACCATCGAGGCGCCAACCGAGGCCCGCCACACCCTGCCAGCCGGCCACTACTACTCACCCGAGCAGTACGCGATCGAACAAGAGCAGCTTTGGTATGAGCAGTGGGTCTTCGCCGGACGCGCCGACCAGGTGGCTGAACCCGGGCAGTTCCTGACCATCGATATCGCCGGACAGGGCGTCCTCGTCACGCGTAATGACGCGGGCGAGCTGAAGGCGTTCTACAACGTGTGCAGCCACCGCGGAGCCGTGCTTTGCGATGACACTCACGGCCAGACCAAGGCCGTCTTCCAGTGCCCTTATCACGCGTGGTGCTACGACCTGAACGGATCGCTCGTCGCGACGCCACGCGTCGACAAGGACGAGGTTGATCGCTCGGTGTTGGGCCTCAAGCCCGTTCACGTCGACGCCTGGCAGGGATTCCTCTTCGTCAATCTCAGCAGGGGCATCCCAACCCCGTTGCGCGAAGCGCTCGACGCCCACTACGACTCACCACTCCGCTTCGAGAAGCACGAGATGGACCGCCTCGTCACCGTGCATCGCACCGAGTCAGTAGTCGCGGCAAACTGGAAGATCCTCATCGAGAACTACAACGAGTGTCTGCACTGCCCGATCGTGCACCCTGAGCTTGTTGAGGTCGTGCCGACCTACAGGAAGGGCATGACCGGAGACCGCAGCCGCGAAGACGGCGGCGTGGCGCTGATAACCGGCGGCACCAGCTACTCCGACGACCCTCGCGCTCGCAAGGCCGTGCTCCCCGGCATGAACGACGAGATGGCGCACTCGATTTATGGCAGTCAGGTATTTCCGAACATGTTCCTCGATATCGCCGGTAGCAACGTCGTGGCGACCCGACTTGTGCCAGAGGGGCCGCTGCAGACAAGAGTGCTCACCGCGTACCTCTTCCTCCCTGAGGACATCGCCGAGCCCGATTTCGACCCTCGCCCGGTGGTCGACTTCTGCGAGCTGGTCGCCGGTCAGGACTACGAAGTTTCCGCCCGGGTGCAACGCGGCATCACCTCACGCGGATTCGCGCACGGCGTCTACCCGGCGAAGGACGACTACGTGCACCAGTTCAACGAGTACTACCGACAGGTGATGAGCGAGGGCTGAACAGCATGTTCTCGGGTGCGGCCGGACTCCACCCCTAGGCCTCAGGTCGTGAAGCCAAGGTGGATGTGGTCCTGGTGCGTGTCGTCGGAGAAGTAGGTGACGCCCCCTCCGTCTAGGTCGACCGGACCGCCGACCTGGTAGGCGCCGACGTCCACCGCCTCCTTCATGAAGTCGGCCACAGCGGGAGTGATACCGGAGTCGATGATGGGCCGGTTATCCAATTCCCAGACATCGACAGCAAGGCCCTGGGTGTGGTTGCTGATCCGATCAGTACCGAAGACCCGCAATGGGTGCCCCGACCGCAGGACGCTGACCCGGATCCGGTGCCGAGCGGAGAGACTGGCGAGGGCCAGCAACACGACGTCGTCGATGGCGCCAGCACGAACATCCGCAGTCGCTGCTGCCGGGAGCACTACCCGGTCGTTCGCGAGCAACGCTCGAGCAGCTCGAGATAGATGCCTGATGGGCCGACCTGGACGAGCCGGACGTACCGCCGTCACCACCCACCGCGGTTGACCAGCCACCAGCCGAACATCGAGCGTGGTGCCGCGCACCGTGACGGCTCCGTCATCGCCGAACACCCACTGCCGAACCACCGTTAGGACCGACGCCGCGTCGGAGAGAATCCCTCCGTACTGGGCATCAATGACTTGCACGACAGCCGCTTGGCCGCCATCCGTCAGCTGCACGAGTGAGCGTGCCAGATCAGCGTTGTAGCCCGTCTCTTGAAGTCGGCGCCGCGCTCCGTCAACTCCTGCATCACCCTGCGCCCATGTTCCAGCCGCCTCGACCATTCGAACCGCCGTTGTCTTCACCTGCGGTGAGACATCGCGTGGGCTCGGTGTCCACGGGGTGGGACGAGGCAGCGAGGCACTCGTGGTGCCGGATGGAGCCGGCGAAGATCGCGGCGTACCCGATTCGATCCCTCGATCTTGCTGCTCGCAACCGACCAGCCAAGCACCGACGCCGGCAAGGCCGGCGACGCGAAAGAGGTCTCGCCGCCTCAACTCCGCCACGACCGACAACCTCCTAAGGGTTCCTGACGATGGACCACCTTCCGCCGAAGGTTACTTCTCGACCACGCTGCGTCACGACCTCACGCCAAGTCTCGTGCTCGGACTGCAACGTGTGCTAGACCGGGATCCTCGTCAAACCGTCGAGCTGACGGTCACAGGGTTCACCGGAGGTTTCCATGAGAGTGCGACCCATGCGCCGAGTTTTCGTTGTAGCCGCCACCTTGCCCCTGCTCGGGATGGGCGCCGCCGCCGCGGCGGCGTACACACCTGGGGCCGTCGTTCCGGCCAGCCCAAACGTCAGTCCGCTCGCCGGATGCATCATCCCTGACACCGGCCCGGGGGTGAAGTATCCGAACACTGAGCTCGAGCCATCGTTGGCGATCAATCCCACCGATCCGACGAACGTCGTCGGCAGCTGGCAGCAGGACCGCTGGTCGAGCGGTGCCGCGGCAGGTTCGGGATTCGGCGCAAGCGCGGACGGTGGTCAAACCTTTACGACCGGGGCGATTCCGGGCCTCACCTACTGTTCGGGTGGTAGCGATTTCTCCCGCGCCAGCGACCCATGGCTGACTTTCGCCCCCGACGGATCCCTGTACCAGATGTCGCTGGTCGAGACGAAGGTGCCATCCGGGGGCAACACCCCGACCGGCATGTCAGTCAGCAAGTCCGTCGACGGTGGCTTCACCTGGGGTAACCCGACCTTCATCGCGTACGACACCGACACCTCACTCTTCAACGACAAGAACAGCATCACCGCAGATCCGACCAACGCCAACTACGTCTACGCGATCTGGGATCGGCTCGACGCGCCTCCAGGCAAGGGATCGTTGAAGAGTTCGGAGAACACCTCTGGCTTCCGGGGGCCGACGTTGCTGGCACGAACCACCGACGGCGGCGTCACCTGGGAACCAGCGAGGATTATCTACAACCTCGGAACGCACAATCAGACGATCGGGAACCAGATCGTTGTCCTTCCCAACGGCACCCTCGTCAATCTGTTCAACCTGATTCGAAACGACAACAAGGGCAAGATTCGGGGCTACAACGTGGCAGTGATCCGATCTGCCGACAAGGGCCTCACGTGGGACACCAACGCCACCCTGGTGTCGAATCTGCAGTTCGTCCAGGTGACCGACCCTGACACCGGCGCGGCTGTGCGGACCGGCGACATCATCCCGGAGGTGGCTGTCGACCGTACGACTGGTGCCCTCTACGCCGTTTGGCAAGACGGCAGATGGGCCAACGGCGCCTACTCCCACGTTGCGTTCTCGCAGTCGATGGATGGTGGTCGCACGTGGAGTGCGCCAGCGCGGATCGACCAGGCGCCGACGAACGTCAGCGCCTTCACACCGAGCATCGCGGTGGCCAACGACGGAACTGTGGGCGTTGCCTACTACGACTTCAGAAACAACGATCGCGGGCCAGGGCTACCGACCGACTACTGGTTCACCTCCTGCAACTCCGGCTGCACGTCACCAGGCAGCTGGTCGGAGACCCACGTCGAAGGTTCGTTCAACATGGAGAACGCACCCGTAGCCCGGGGATACTTCCTCGGCGACTACCAAGGGATAGCAACGGCAGGCAACGACTTCGGACTGCTGTTTGCCCGTAGCGGCACTAGCCCAAGCACGTCAGATGTCGTCTACACGAAGGTGCGCCCGTAGGCCTTCCAGTCTGCTGGCATGCTCGCTGACACCGGTGCTGACCAGCCTGGTCGGTTGCCGCTCGGTATGGGGCTAACGTGGGTCCCGACACGACTGCGCATGCCGTCAGCATGCCGAACCCCGCCGGAGGCAGCCCATGACTGGTCCGGGCATCCGCGGGGTCACCGCTGTAGCGGTCGGGAAGACCGCTCGGACAGCGGCTCGACTGACCGGGCGCGGTGGTGGGTCTTCGCTTCCCGGCGCAATCGCCCGCCGGATGAGCCCCTTACTGCTCAGCGATATCGTGGCCGACCAGGCCGTGCCCGTGATCGCCATTACGGGCAGCAACGGCAAGACGACGACCAGCCGGTTTGTGACCGAACTGCTTCGGGGCCAGGGTGTCACCGTGGCCCAGAACCGCGACGGCGCGAACCTGGAGCAGGGCGTGACGACGCTCGCCGTGCAGACGGCCGGCTGGAACGGCCGGATTCCGGATGGCACAGTGCTGGTGATCGAGGTCGACGAAGGGGCACTGCGAACTGTCGCACCAGAGGTCCGACCACGAGTCCTGGTCGTGACCAATCTCTTCCGCGACCAGCTGGATCGGTTCGGCGAGATCTATGCGATTTCCGATGTCATCGCGTACGCAGCAAAGCGGCTCCCTGAGAGCTCGACGCTGGTCGTCAACGCCGACGACCCGCTCACTGCCGAGTTAGGTTTGGTCGGTGATCACCGACGGCTCACCTTCGGTTTGGAGATGGACCGGTCGTATGGGCGCATCACCAGCGCGGCAGACAGCATCCGATGCCCTCGCTGCCAGGGAGACCTGAAGTACACAGAGGTTTACCTGAGCCACCTGGGTCGTTACCGGTGCTCGCGCTGCGACTTCACTAGGCCGCCGGTCGACGTCGGGGTTGTCGAACTCGTCATTGAGGGTCTGGAGTCGACGAGGCTGCGGCTCACTACCCCAGAGGGTGACCTCGAGGTGACGGTTCCGCAGCCAGGGCTGCATATTGCATACGACGTGGCCGGGGCAGTTGCAGCCGTCCTTGCCGCCGGCTACTCACTAGCGCATGCTGCAGAGTCTCTCGGCGGTGTCGGTGCGGCGTTCGGTCGGCTCGAGCCGGTGCACGCCGGTGATCACGAGATCGCACTCGCATTCGCGAAGAACCCCACCTCCTTCAACACCAACCTGACGACGCTCGCCGCCGCCGCCGAGCCCAAGTACCTGCTAGTGGCGCTGAGTAACACACGCGTCGACGGCGAAGACTTCGGCTGGCTATGGGACGTCGACTTCGAATCAGTCGTGCCGAACATCGACCACCTGACGATCTCCGGCCTTCGTGCCGACGAGCTTGCGACCCGACTGAAGTACGCCGGCGTACCGCTCGACCGCATGGTCGTGGTCCCCGACCGAGCCCAGGCCTTGGACGCTGCGTTGTCGCGCGTACCCGTGGGTGGACGGCTCATCGCGCTCGCCGGATACACCCCGACCATCGAGCTGCGTGAGGCTATGCGCCAGCGTGGCTGGGTCGGCCGGAGGTGGAATGCATGAGCACCCAGAATCTACCGACGCTGCGCATCGCGCACCTCTATCCGGCGCTGCTCAATGTCGCCGGCGACGGTGGCAACGTGATGGCCATCACGAGTCGAGCAGCGTGGCGTGGGATGAGCACCGAGGTAGTGGCTGTTGGTCTCGACGAGGTACCCGACTTCTCGTCTTTTGACATGGTGTTCTTCCAGGGTGGACAAGACGTCGAGATGAATGTGGCCGCCAAGGACCTGGTCGCCAAAGGAGCGTCGCTTCGAGACGCGGCAGAGGCTGGAGTCGTCATCGTGGCGGTCTGTGCCGGTCTGCAGCTACTGGGACGTCGATATGTTCCCTCTGTCGGTGACGAGATACCGGGCGTGCGCGTGCTCGACCTGGAGACCGTGGCCGGTCCGACCCGCTACATGCAGCACGCTGCGTGTCAAGTAACCATCGGTGAGCAGACGGAGGTCGTCGTGGGTTTCGAGAACCACTCAGGGCGTACCACGCTAGGACCCGAGGCCAAACCTTTCGGCACGGTGATTGCCGGTGCGGGGAACAACTCCACGGACGGCATCGAGGGTGCGCGCCAGGGCAACGTGTTCGCGACGTATCTACATGGTCCCGTACTACCGAAGAACCCCTGGTTGGCAGACGCGGTTGCCCGCATCGCCTGGGAACGCAAGGTCGGCGGCCCGATCGAGATGGCGGCACTGGACGACTCGGTGGAAGGCCGCAGCCATGACAAGTCACTCGCGCTTGCGCATTCGCACGCCGGCGAGACAACTGTTTTGAAGCCCGCCCAGCTGGCTCGTGGGTTGACCGAGTAGGACCGTCCGCGCCACTCGAAGTGAGGGGTCGAGGGTGCGACCGGTGCCGGGAAAAGCCTCACCCAGCGACTGTTCCGTCAATGGGCGCCCCTGCGGGATCATGTTCCGGTTACCGCGCTTCTATTGCCAAGAAAGGCTAGACATGACTCGCGACATCGTGTTCACGCTTGAGGCGGCGGCGCCGCCACCGACCTACAGTCAGGCGGTCAGGGCCGCAGGTCTGGTCTTCGTGTCCGGAAAGTCCCCCGCCGACCCGGCTACGGGAGCCCTCACCGGGGACACTATCCAGGAGCAGACACGCCAGTGTCTGACGAACATCAAGTCCATCCTCGAAGCGGCGGACAGTTCATTGGACAGGATCGTGACCGCCACCGTCGTTCTTGCGGACGAGGATGACTTCGCTGGAATGAACGAGGAGTGGCTCAGGTGGTTCCCGTCGAATC
>JBBQAL010000158.1:0-4703 GCA_038316135.1 Candidatus Nanopelagicales bacterium
AGATACGTGGCAACCATTCCGGCCAAGGCACGCTCGTCATCGACGACGAGAGCAAGATGCGACTGAGTTGTGTGGGACACCATGCGCCGAGTGTGCCCCAACGGGTGTGTCCCAGAAATGCCCACGTTCGGCGGGGCGGCAGATCTTGACCAGATCTCCACACTCGGCGCGTTCGTAATGGGACAAACTATGTACTTCACGTCCGAGCAACACGCATCAGAAGGGACCTCGGTGCCCCCGGTTGGCGCTACGAACACGAAGGAAACGATAGGGAGGCGACTTGAGACTTGGAAGTGCCGCTTTGGGCTGGCTGGTCTCGAGTGGCAACAGATACGGATGGACGAGGACACATGAGGCGCTCGTGGCTTACGGTCGTGCCGGTCGGTGTGCTCCTCCGACCCATTGCTGGCTGCTCCGACGACGCGAAGACGATGTCGGGATCCAAGGATCAACGTTTCGTCACCACCGACGAGTCCAGTCAGGTCACCGAGGTCGTGAAACGATTATCAGCGCGGGACACCTCCGGTACGGAACTTGAAGGGAAGGATCTGACGCTGTCTGAGGTCGCTGGCGCCGTCACCGTGGCGCAGGGGTGCGGTGACTGGCGCGCCCCGTGCCGCGCCGAGGCTCCGGTCACCACATACTCACCGTGGGCCCCGCTCGTCGACCAAGTCGCGGCGGAATGCTGATGCTGACCGCGCTTCTCGTTGATCCGACCGAAACGGTCATCGGCGGGTCCTTACTGCTGGCAGCGGTATTCGCGTTCGCGGCCGGCATCGTCTCATTCGCGTCGCCGTGCGTGCTTCCATTGGTGCCCGCCTACTTGGGGTACGTCACGGGAATGATCGGGATGGATCTCGGTGAAGCCAGACGGGGACGGCTCTTATTGGGAACCGCCCTGTTCGTGGGGGGGTTCACCATTGTCTTCGTTTCGTACGGGGCACTACTCGGCGGCCTAGGCGGCCTGCTCCTAGAGCGGGCCGACGTCATCACGCGCGTTCTCGGTGTCTTCACGATCGTTTTCGGTCTGGCGTTCATGGGGGTGATTCCGTGGCTCAACCGATCATGGAAGCCCGCGCAGAACACCTCGATGGGCCTCGTCGGCGCGCCACTGTTGGGCATTCTCTTCGGGATCGGGTGGACGCCCTGCATCGGTCCAACGCTCGCGGCCGTGCAAACGTTGGCGATCGACTCCGCGAGCGCGGGACGCGGAGCTGCCCTGTCAGCGATATATGCAATCGGCTTGGGCCTTCCATTCCTCATCGCCGCTTTCGCGTTTCGCCAAGCGTTCGGCGCAATGGCGTGGATGAAGCGCCACTACACGTTGCTAACCAGGATCGGCGGGGCGATGCTCGTGCTGCTGGGCGTCCTGATGGTCACGGGCGTATGGAACGACATCTCTATCCAGCTGCGGATCTGGACGGCGAGCTTCGGGGTGCCGTTCTGATGCCGATCGACGTGATCGATGCGCGCTGCGATGCGCCACTGGACCCGGCGGAGACCTGAGCTTTCTTGACCTTGTGATCTATACGCCGCGTACCGACCTGCACGCCCCACGGCCGGGCGCTCGGCGCTCTGGAAGTCCGTTGTGATTGAGGGACCAAGCCACCACTAGGCAGCGCGTGAACCGTCGGCCTCCGGTAGTGGCAATCGCTTCAGCAGCAGCGCGTTCACGGCGACTAGAAATGATGACCCTGACATAGTGAGGGCGGCAATCTCGGGACGGAGCACCAGCGCTGGGGCGAACACACCGGCAGCGATGGGTAGCGCAACTGCGTTGTAGCCGACTGCCCAGCCGAGGTTCTGGCGCATCTTTCTTCGCGTTCCGCGTCCGATCTCCAGCGCTGTCGCAACATCGACGGGGTCTGAGCGCATCAAGACGACGTCGGCGGTCTCGATGGCGACGTCGGTGCCCGCACCGATGGCGACGCCGAGATCGGCCTGGGCAAGCGCGGGTGCATCGTTGACGCCGTCGCCAACCATCGCCACACGTTTCCCCTGCCGCTGCAGATCACTGACCACGCTCGCCTTGTCGCCTGGTAGAACCTCGGCAACGACCGTGCTGATGCCGAGTTGCTCAGCGATGCGTCGGGCAGTGGCCTCGTTGTCACCGGTCAACATGACCACGTTGATCCCTTTGTCGTGCAGCGCGGTGACGGCAGCGGCCGAGGTCTCGCGGGCAGCGTCGGCTAAGGCGACGACTCCCACCACAAGGCCGTCGACGGCCACCATCACTGCCGTTCGCCCAGACGCAGCGAGCGCGTCGCGCCTCGGTGCCAATGGGCCAAGGTCGATCCCACGGTCCGCCATCAGTTTGGGCGTTCCCACCAAGACTGGATGTCCCTCGACCTCTGCGACCGCGCCATGCCCAGCGACATTCGTAAAACCATCTGCCGACAGAATCGGGAGATCTAACTGTTTGGCGTAGTTGACGACGGCCTTGGCCAGGGGGTGCTCGCTGTCGTTCTCGACGGCGGCCGCGAGGCTCAGCATGCGGTCTTGTGACATCCCGTCGACGAGGACGTCGGTGACTTCGGGGTTGCCGGTCGTCAAGGTGCCGGTCTTGTCCATCACGACGGTGTCAATGGCTGCGGACGTCTCCAATGCCATTGCGGTCTTGAAGAGAACGCCTCGCTTTGCTCCGAGACCCGAACCGACCATGATCGCCGTGGGCGTCGCCAGCCCGAGCGCATCGGGGCAGGTGATCACCACGACGGTGATGGCAAAGAGCAGCGCCTCTTGCGTTGAGGCCCCTGACGCCGACCACACCAGAAAAGTGAGCGTTCCGCCGATCAGTGCGACCAGTACCAGCCAGAACGCAGCTCGATCAGCCAGCCGCTGACCTGGGGCCTTGGAGTTCTGGGCCTGCTGAACCAGAGCCACGATCTGCGCCAGGGCGGTTTCAGCACCGACCTTGGTCGCGCGCACCCGCAGTGTCCCCGTTGTATTCACCGAGGCACCGATGACCTCAGACCCTGCGGACTTGCGGACCGGCAGGCTCTCACCGGTGACCATCGACTCGTCGACCTCTGAGTCGCCTGACTCCACGAGTCCGTCGACAGCGATCTTCGAACCGGGCCGGATGAGGAGGAGATCACCCACGACCACATCTGCGGTGTCGATCTCCACTGGTTCGCCGTCGCGCAGCACCAGAGCTTGGGGAGGAGCGAGCTGCAACAACGTGCGAATGGCGTCGTTGGCCCCGCCACGGGCGCGCATCTCGAACCAGTGGCCGAGCAGGACGAAGGCCGTGAGCACCGTGGCGGCCTCGTAGAACACCTCTCCACCGCCGGTCAACGTGACGACGACGCTGTATCCCCAGCCAGCACCGACGGCCACTGCGACTAAGACCATCATGTCGAGGGTTCGGGCGCGCAGCGCACGGTAGGCGCCGTCGAAGAAGATCCACGCCGAGTAGAAGATGACCGGCAGGCTGAGTAGCAGTGAGAACACGTCGTCCCGCATCCCGAACGGCGCCGAAGCCGTGAAGCCCAGCACGTCTCGACCGATCGGTGAGTACAGCAGGATCGGCACCGACAGAATCGCAGCGACCAAGAACCGGCGTCGCATGTCGGCGACCATCGCGTCCATCGACATACCGCCGTGGTGTCCGCCGTGCCCCATCGCGTCCTGAGCCGTCATCGGCGCCGCATCACGATCCATCGCCCCGTGATCCATGGCGCCGTGATCGACTGCGCCATGCTCCGCGTCATCTGCCGAAGGCACGCCGTTGTGAGGTTCAGCCATCGGATCGCAGACGTGATCGGGCACCGATTGACCGGCGCAGTGGTAGCCGCAGTCTTGAACCCAGGTGGACAGCTCGGCGACCGAGGTCACGGCTGGGTCGTAGGTGACATTCGCGGTCTGCGCGACGGGGTTGACGTCCACCTCGATGACGCCGGGTCGACGGGACAGCACCGCTTCGGCAACCGCTTTGGACGATGCCCAGCCGACGTTTGATGTCTCCAGCACCGTCGAGGTGGTCTTCGTGGTCATCGCTTGTCCCTTCGTCCTTGGCGCGGTCTCTTCGTCTCGGTCAAGTCGACGAGCCGTCGCAGGCAGTGCTCCAGCAACGGTTCAGGAAAGTCGTCGGAAAGCCGGTAGTAGACGACGCGCCCGTCCTTTCGCTTGCTGACCAACCCCGCCGCTCGAAGCAATCGCAACGCGTAAGAGGTGGCGTCCTCTCCGACACCCAAGACGACCGCGAGGTCACCAACGCACAGCTCTTCGACGTGGTCGAGCGCATAGAGAATCCGCAGCCGGGTGGGCTCGGACAGCAGGCTGAGAGTTCCGGCCAGCTCCGAGGCCTGGTCGGCGCTGAGGCCGGATAACCGAGCCGCAGCCACGCCGTCAGCGTCCAGGGGGTGGTCGTGGGCCAAACGCAGAGATGTCATGCCCGCATGAACGTACGGACATACGGACGTATTCCAGCGGTTCGTCAGTGTCCTTCCAGCCCGGTGATCCGCGGAGCGAACGTGGCGCCGGCGTCGCTCGACTCCATGATCGTCGACCCGGCGAGCACAACCACTCGCTTGCCGTCGGCTGCGATCGCGCTCGGTGCTTCGCCGACTGAGCCTGCCTGCGTCCAACTGCTTCCTTTGTCGGTGGAGGCGTACACATCGCCTTCGGGGGTGACGCCATAGACGCGCGGTGCAGACCAGGCCAGTAGCGCCAGAAGGGGGGCGTCGGGAATCGACGAGAAC
>JBBQAL010000108.1:0-9235 GCA_038316135.1 Candidatus Nanopelagicales bacterium
GGTACTGCCAGGTCATGGTCCAGAGCGTTGACGGCGTCTGGGCCAACTGACCCGCGGCGTAACCCCAGGTAATCAGCACGATGTGCGCCAGCATGAGGTTGAAGGAGGTGAACCCAACGATGCGGTGGATGCGCACCAAGCGGTCGCGCCCGTAGGCCCGCTCCAGGACCGGCACACGAGCCATCAACAGCACTTGAACCAGCAGCAGGTCAGCTGCAATCAGCCCGGTGAGCCGACCCAACGATGTCAGAGCGTCAGTGCCAGTGCCGGTGCCGGTGCCGAGAGCCTGCGGGCCACCGCCGGCCATCCACCAGTAGGTGACCAACAACAGGCTCGACCAGAGTCCGACAACAGCAGTGTTGCGAACCGTTGCGTCGAAGCGGGACTCCCCGCCGATCGGGGTAGTGGCCGAAGCCCTCGCACCCCGATGCGGGGGCGCAGCGGCACTCATGACGAATGACCATTAAGAGACTGACCCAGCGGATCGGATCGTGATTGGCCTGCGCAATGCTTTTCGTTCACAGCTCTCCTTTGCTGGTCACCCCTGATCGTGCTGGAGTCACCTGAGAGCAACTGGAGGAGAACCTGTGTGTTTGCTGAGAAGGGAGGGGAAGACCAGCGAGCCAGCAAGCACGAGCGCCAGGAGGTTCGGGAACAAGAGTTCGCGTGCCCCAAACCCAAGAGCGGCCCCGAACGTGACGAACCGCATCGCATGCTGACTCGTTATCGAATCACACTGTGCGACGCCGAACGCGATACCAATGATCGGGGTCGCGGGCGGGTAGTGAGTCATGGCGCCGATCGCCGTCGCCGTTGAGTCCGACCGGCACCAGCAGTTGCGGTCACGGCCGACAGCCCGAGCATGGTCCAGAAGGCCGAGCGTTTCGACTCCGATCGGGATCGCTAGGCGATGGCCGCCTCAACACGCGCTGCCGCCTCTGCAGCCCAGGCACGCGTTGCGTCGACCAACGCGTTGACCTCATCCGCCAACGACTCACCCGCCGAGCGGTCGGTGAGAGACGCTACGTTGATCTGAACGTTGTAGGCCGCCCCGCGGCACGCCGCTTCCGCAAGGAGCGCTGCGACTCCAGCGTCGCTGACGGCGTTGACGTTCCCCTTCGCGGCGCATGTCACCGCCAGCCGCGCCACGTCGCTGCACGCCCTGGCCGTCTCGAGAGGCACCTCTGCAGCCTTGGTGAGGGCCAGCTGGATCGCCGCATCGCGCTCACCTGCCGCAGCATCGTCGTCCTTGGGCATCTTGTAGGCGGCACTGACCGAACCGTAAGCGGCGGCGTCTTCATGAACTAAGGCACCGAGGCGTTCACCGAGAGCTCGGGCAACGTGGGCAACCTCCTGCATCTCACCCTCGACCTCTATGTACTTCTTGCGACCAACGGTGAGACCAGCGACCATCTGGGCCAGCGCCGCTGCCAACTCTCCGGCAAGGGCACTGACGCTTCCCCCACCGGGAACCGGGCTGCTTCCGGCCACGCTCGCCACGAAGTCATCCATGGACGCCTGCTTGCCCGACGCCGCCCGCACTTGGTGTTCCAGCACCATCTCGGTGGAGAAGTCGGGAAGGCCAATGTGGCGTGCCGCCGTCTCGAAGAGCACCTTCTCGGGGACAAGGCCAACTACCTCGCTCCCCGTCGGCAGGACACCGCGCGCCGCGGCTTCTGTCCGCACCAAGTCGTAGGCGCGATGGAGCGGTGTCTGGTCGGTGTCGACCAGGTTCATAGAGACCTGAGCCTGACCGTCGACCTCGAGTCCCAGACCCTTGACGTAGCGAAGCCCGCCGCTCGAGCCCCGCACCGCCTTGGCCACCGCCTTGGCCACCGACAAGTTCTCGGCGCCCCCCAGGTAGACGTTGTACGCAACCAGGAAGGGGCGCGCCCCGATGATCGTGGCGCCAGCGGTCGGATGGGTCGTCATAGGTCCGAAGTCTGGAACGCGCTCTGGGTTGCTGCCGATGTCGGTCAGCGCCAGCTCGAACTCGCCTCTGCGGACATTCACCAAGTTCTCCCGGTCCGGCCGGGTGGCTGCCCGCTCATAGAGGAAGACCGGGATTCCCAGTTCGTCACCGACTCGTTGCCCCAACGCTCGGGCCAAATCGACGCACTCTTGCATCGACGTGCCCTCGAGGGGGATGAACGGGCAAACATCGGTAGCGCCTATTCGCGGGTGCTCGCCTTCATGGGAAGTCAGGTCGATGAGCTCGCTCGCCTTGGCGATGCCGGCGAAGGCGGCCGCCACCGCTGCTCCTTTCGGCGCCACAAAGGTGACGACCGTGCGGTTATGGCTGTGGTCCGACGACAGATCGAGGATGGTGACGCCCGCGACAGATGCGATCGCCTCCCGGATCGCGGAGATGACCTCGGGGCGGCGCCCCTCCGAGAAGTTGGGCACGCACTCGACGAGTTCCATGCGCTGGAGACTACAACGACGGGCTAGTGCTTCTCCGGCCTCAAGGGCCGGAGCCTTGAGTCAGTCGCGGTACTCGGGTACCGGTTCGGGTTCGGCCATTTGGTCACGCTGGGCGAGGTAGACGGGGACCCCGACGAGGAAGGCGGCGCCAGCCATGATGAACGGCGCGAACTCCTTCAAGAATGGCTCTCCAGTCATCCGCGAATACCAGATGAAGAACAGCGAGAACACCAGAGCAACTACGGCTACTGCCACGTCGCGGGCAAAGCGCGGCGTGTGGATCTGCCGGTGGTCGGCGAACCGCCATTTCAGCTGGGCAAGCGCGGAGAACGCATAGGGGATGGCTGCCGTGATGCCGGACATGTAGACGAGGACGTTGAAGACCTCGTAGCCCGCGTTACCGATGAATGAGACCACCATGGCTGCAGAGGCAAGCACGGTGCTCATCACGATGCCGAAGACCGGCATCTGGCGCCGGGACAGGTGCGCGAACCTCGCGGGGAACACACCATCTCGGGCTGCAGCCATGGGCATCTCAGCGCAGATCATGGTCCAGCCGACCAAAGCACCGAAGCCGGAGACAATCACGGCAACGGCAGCACCTTGGCTCGCCCAAGAACCCCACATCTCACCGAACGCTGTAGAGAACGGAGCCGCGGACGCACTGAGAGCAGAGCTTCCAACGATGCCAAAGACCGCAAAGAGCGAGAGCAGGTACACGATCGCTGCCGCAGCCGTTCCAAAGATGGTCGCTCTTGGCACGTTGCGGTCCGGGTCTTCTACGCGGCCAGCCGCGACCGCCGCGGTCTCGACGCCCAGGTAGCTGAAGAGGCAGAGCGCCATCGCCCCACCAATGGCGGCCGTGGTGGACTCGCCGCTGACGTTGAACGGCGTGAGGTTTCCGGTGGAGACGTACAGGAGTCCGATCGTCGACATGATGGCCAATGGGACGAACTTGATGATCGACGTCCAGTACTGGAAGGACGCCATGTTCTTCATCCCGCTCGCGTTGATCGCTGCGGGAAGCCAGAGCCCGACGAGACAGAGGCTGATCGCCAGCAGGTTGACGTCGATACCAGCGATGACCACCGTCCAGCCGAACGTCCAGTATTCGGCAAGGAAGTACTGGACGTAGAACACCCACCCCACGACGATGGCGGCGTTCCCCGACCACGCGGTGATCCAGTACAGCCAGGCGTTCGAAAAGCCCGTTGCGTTCCCGAAGGCGGCGCGTGCGTAGGCGTACGGCCCTCCATCGGCGGGGAGTCGGCGCGACATTCTGGCGAACAACATCGCAAGTGAGAGGGCACCGACGGTCGCCAGGGCCATCGCCACCAGGCTGATCGGCCCATAGGCCGCCAATGACCCTGGCAGATTGAAGATCCCGACCCCGATGATCGTGCCAACGATCAGGGCGGTGCTCTGCGGCAGCCTCATCCGAGGAGCTGTCGAACGGGTTGGTGGAGTTTCTCGCTGAACCGGCGCAGATGTTGTCATCTCGCACACTCCCTGAGCGGACCGACGTTGGCTCTGCCTCCAGGGAACCGCACCGCACCGCGGCCGACAACGGCCGAAAGACCTACGAGTTCTGCCTAGAACCAGGCTTTCTTTTCAACCATGTACGTCTGGTAGAACTCCGCGTCGGACTTGGTGAGGTAGATGATCCCCTCAATAAGGCCAATGATCGACCCGATTCCACAGGTGACGACGGTGATGACGATGCGGATGATCCCGCCTGAGGTGTCCCCGAGCAGGAATCGGTGAATACCCAAACCACCGAGGATGATCCCCATGATCCCGCAGAGGACCTTCTTGGAGTTCACATCGGGTGGTAGTGCAGGCTGACCCATCGGTTGTTCGGTGCTCATGTTGACCTCTCTACGTCGGCTGGTGCCGGGAGGAATCCTACGCACTCGCCCTGAGGCTTGTACGTCAGCAAGGCCCTCGGCCGACGACTTTCTCGTACTTGTCAGTGGCAGGGGGCAACCCGGTACCCACGATTGCTGTCCAGCGAGTGCACGACGCGCGATACTCGGCAGCGATGTTGTCTTTCTCCGGCTGCACCATTGACGTCGCGGCTCGGGTGCTGACGCTGAACGGCGGTGTTCAACACCTCGAGCCGCAAGCCTTCGACGTGCTGGCCCACCTACTGCAGAACCGCGACCGCGTGGTCGCGAAGCAGGAGCTCTTGGAAACCGTGTGGGGCGGCCAATGGGTTTCTGAGTCCGCTCTCACGACCCGGATCAAGGAGATCCGACGCGCCACCGGCGACACGGGCGATTCCCAGAAGGTGATTCGAACCGTGCGTGGCCGCGGCTACCAGCTCGCGGCCACGGTGACCGATGACACCGAAACACCCACGTCCGCACTGGATCTCATTGGCCGCGGCCGCGATCTGGACGAGCTCGCCCAACGCGTCCAACCGGGCGCCCTCGTGACATTGGTCGGACCAGGCGGAGTGGGTAAGACAACCCTGGCGCGCACTGTGGTGGCCAAGTCGGCGGGCCGATTCACCGACGGCGCCATCGTCGTCGACCTGACCGTGCTCGAGAGTCCGTCACAGCTCATCGCGGCAGTTGCGCGCGCCGCCAAGGCGCTGGACTCGCCCGACAGCAGACTCTCGTCAACCTTGAGCGGGCTTGATGCCGTTCTTCTGCTCGACGACGCGGACGACCTCGTCCCAGAGGTAGCGGAGTTCTGCGCCGAGTTGACCGATCGCCCAGGTCGCCTCGCCGTTGTCGTCACCTCGCGAGAGCGGCTCGGAGTCCACCGAGAGCAGCTCTGGCCGGTACTTCCGCTGTCGGCCTCACCGGCGCGCGAGCTTCTGGCTGCCAGAGCCCGCGACCTTGCGCCCCTCGGCAGCCTCCGCAAAGCAGGGCCGGCGCAGTTGGATGCGCTCAGCAGTGCGGTTGATCGCCTGCCACTTGCCCTGGAGATGCTGGCCGGCATGAGTGCTGTTCTCGGGTTCGACGACCTGCTGGCACTGGTCGACGCCCGGCTCGACCTCATCACGAGTGCGCAGCGCGGTGTGCCCCAGCGCCATCGGTCGCTGGAGCAGCTGGTGACCGGTTCGATCCGCCGGCTCGACGGCCGAGCGGCACGAGCCCTGACCACACTCACCAGCTTTGCCGGCGCTTTCACACTTCTGGACGCCGTTGCCGTCGTGAGCGAAGGAGATGAGGGGCTTTCCGTCGTTCGCGAACTGATCGATCGGTCGCTGCTCTCCCTGGTTGTCGGGCCCGAAGGTCCGCGTTTTCAAATGCTTCGTACTGTGCACCAGGCGGTTCTGAGCGGTGCCGACCCCGGTGTTCTGTCCGCCGCTGCCCGACGTCATGCCGAGCTCGTCACGAACACGCTTGAGCGGGCGGACGCCGAACTGCGTGGCGCCGACGAGGCGCATGGGGCCTCGGTGTTCGAACGGCTTGCCGACGAAGCACGCGTTGCGCACGCATGGGCCCGTCGCCATGACCCGGCGCTCGCCGTTCGGCTGACCGCAGCACTGCATCTCTATGCGTACTCGCGACTCTGGGGCGAGCCGGCTCGCTGGGCGGAAGCGATCGCCGGCCCAGCTGCGGGTCAGGGATCGGTCCTGGCAGCTCTGGCCTCACAGGCAGCGCAAGAGGGGCGGCTCGCTGAGGCGGCCACGGCGGCGGATTCGCTGCTCAATGACGGTGACCCGCGGGTGCGCGGGTGGGCCTTGGAGGTGCTTTCCGACGTCGGCATCTACCGCGGTGACCTCGAACGGGCGAGGGAGTGCTCACTCTCGCTCATCGACCTGGGCATCGAGCACGCTGCGCCTCGCATGGTCGCCATTGGTGTGACGAACGCTGCGCTGTCCTGGCTTTATCAGGGACGTCCGGACGAAACCCTCAGACTCTTGGACGGTTACGCCGAGCAGCTCGCTGTCTCGTGTGCGCCTTCGGAGCAAGCATGGCTGGCCTTCGCCCGTGGCGAGGCACTTGCTCAGATCGACGCCAGCTCAGCCGATGGCCCTCTCCAGGAGTCAGTTCGCCTCGGCAACAGTGTCGGCAACCGGTTCGTGGCCGGGATCGCGGCATCGGTCCTGGCCGCTCTGGAGACCCAGCGAGGGAACCTCGATGGCGCCACGGCGTCCTACGTCGAGGTACTCGGAACCTTCCTTCGACAGGGAAACGTCACTCACCTAACAACCTTCTTGCGCAACATGGTCCCGCTCCTCGCGACCCTGGGCGAGCCCGACACAGCTGCCGTCGTAGGCACCTGGGTGCTCGGCCCCACGGCGAGACCCAGCTACGGTCCGGACGTCGACGCCGTGCTCACGACCCTGGAGTCCCTTCGAACGAGTCACGGTGATGACCAGATGGGGGTCTGGACCGAGCAAGTACCGGGATTAACGGCACCCGAGACGGCTGAGTTGGCCCTCGCGGCACTGCGTCGGCACAGCGGCTCGTAGCGGTGAGAACCGTTGACCCTCACCGAGTCCCCATGTCATCCTCATGCAACGAAGCTCCCGAACTGATGAACTCTCCACCATGACAACTCGCCACTCGGGTGACCTCATCCCCGACGACCTGATGCTCACCGACGGCGGACTCGAGACGGTCCTGGTCTTCGAGGACGGGATGAACCTCCCCGCCTTCGCAGCCTTTCCCCTTCTCGATACCGACGCCGGCAAGGAACGCTTTCGGCGCTACTACCGTGACTACATGGTGCTGGCCGCCAAGGCCAACGCCGGATACGTCGTCGAAACGCCTACCTGGCGGGCCAACCCCGACTGGGGCGCCCAGCTTGACTACTCCAGCGACGACCTTCGCCGCGTCGCGCACGAGGCTGTCGAACTCGGCGTAGGGCTGAGGGAGGAGTGGGAAGGGACCGGACGCTTTCTGATCAGCGGATGCATCGGCCCGCGTGGCGATGGCTACGTCCCGGGGAAGACGATGTCAGGGCAAGAGGCAGCCGACTATCACCGGCACCAGGTCGGCGATCTCGCCGACGCTGGCGCCGACCTCGTGACCGCATTCACGCTCTCCTACGTCGAAGAAGGCATCGGCGTTGCTGCAGCGGCAGCGGAGCGTGGGATTCCCTCAGTTATCGGCTTCACCGTTGAGACCGATGGACGCCTCCCATCCGGCGCCTCGCTCGGCGAGGCAGTCGAGCAGGTCGACGCCGCTACCGGATCGGCTCCCTCGTGGTTCTTGGTGAACTGCGCACATCCCGAGCACGTTCTTCCCGGGCTACCCGCGCAGGACGAACCATGGCTTTCCCGGATCGGTGCCTTCCGCGCCAATGCGTCCAGGATGAGCCACGCCGAGCTCGACGAGATGGAGGCGCTCGACGACGGTGACCCCGCCGACCTCGCCGGCGGGTACCTGGCGCTCCGTCGCCAGATCCCCGGGATCCATGTGATCGGTGGATGCTGCGGTACTGACGTGCGCCACGTCGCCGCAGCGTCGGAGGCCTGGCTCCGGACGAGCTGAGGTTCGTTTGGTCAATCCCCCGGGCTCCTCTGTGTGACTCGTCTAACCTGCCTCATGGTCTCAGGTCGGCACCGGGTCGACCGGACGGAGGGAGCCCCATGCTGCTGAGCGAATCCTGAAGTCATCAGCGGTCGCCGCAGCCGTTGTGATGGCGGTAGCCATCGGCCTCAGCGGATGTAGTTCTGACAGCGAGAGTGCTGACTCGGGAGGATCTACGGCGAGCACGACATCTGCGAGTCCGACACCGGCAGACACAGCTGGGGGTACCTCGTTCGATATCGCGATTACCGGCCCAGAGAACGTGGCTACCCAGGGGACCGAAATGCAGTGCATGGCCGGTAGTTGGCAGATCACGGGCGACGTCGACCCCGCGATCGGAGCAGGTTTCGGCATTAGTGGCCTTGCTGATGCCAACGGCGACTTCAGCGCCGAGTCCCTGTCCGTGAAGTGGGTTTCCCCGAAGGCCGGATATCTCTCGACATCGAGTAAGGGCTTCACGCTTTCCGATGACGACCTCACCCTCACTCTGAACAACGTCGAGCTTCAATCCGAGAATGGCAAGGCGCAGGTCAGCGGCACGATGGTCTGCGGCGGCTGACCCCGATTTGGTTCGTCCTCTGGCTTCGTAACGATCTCGGAACGCTAGCCGCGAAGAATTGCACCAACTCCAGAAGTCACCTGAGTGAGTTGGCGGATTGGCTGCCGACGTCAGGCGGGCGAACGCATACCGAAGGGACAAGTCGTGAGGCTCCAAACAAGGGTTTTCGCTCTCGTAGTCACTGCCGCACTTGCGGCGGCCGGACTCTCAATCGCGCCGGGAGTTGCCTCAGCCGGATCAGCTGACGCGTCAGCACGACCAGGCGCACCCGGTAAGCCAAAGATCGTCAAGGTAACGAGCAACGACAAGAAGGTGTCGGTGAGCGACGCTCGCTTCCGCCCTGGTGTCACCGAGTTCCGGGTGCCCAAGACCGCGCATCGCAATACGTCCATCACGGTCTTTGAAACCAAGAACTTGCAGCGCTTGTTCAAGAAGTTCGGCGAAGCCGGAAAGAGCGCCGACGCCATGAAGACGGTGGACCGCATCGCCACCTTCTACGGCGGTGGCGGCGAAGGATCCCGTTGGCAGGTCAAGCTCAGCAAGGGTTCCTACTACGTCATTGGCGACAAGAACAACCTGACGACCATCAAGGTCAGCGGCAATCGCCGCGGCGCGAGAATGGCCAAGCCGGACAGCGAGGTCTGGACCACCAAGGACAACCAGTTCAGGACCTCTGGTCCCCTCAGCGGCAAGTGGGTCAGCTTCACCAACCACTCGCGCGAGATCCACTTTCTTGAGGGTGACCACGTAGCCGGGG